>CAVFYJ010000045.1:0-24781 GCA_963626545.1 Acetatifactor sp.
CTATACTTGTAAAAACGGGGTTCTATGAACCCTTATATAAGTGCGCCCAAAAATCTACTTTATTTTTCACTCTTATTCTCTACTATTGTAAGCCGGTAAATAAGCTTGAACATGTTCAAGCAACAGCAGCGGTGATCATAATAGAAACTTTGATTTTTGTGTGGATTCGCTTTGCAAAATTTAACAAACACTCGATTGAGAAACTTGTATCTGTTCTATTTGTTGGAATCGGTATATTGGATTTGATATTCAATGCCAATTATTTGATTGATATCTATTCGGTAGACGACGTAAAACAATATCAGTCTTATCGGGAAAGTCAGGAGAAAACGATTGCTTCAATAAAGGCAGAGGATGACTCGGTGTATCGAATTTCGCAAACAACTACGCGTAATATGGATGAAAATGGAATAACAGCATATTACAATGAAGGTCTAGCATACAATTATGCATCAATTAGCAGCTATACCTCTTGCCCAGATGACAGTTCGCAAACATTTCTTAGCAAAATGGGATATCCAATTAATGGGTCGGCTATGTGTATTATAAATACTTCTATTTTAGGAGCAGATTCCCTTTTGGGAGTTAAATATATTTTATCGCCAGATCCGATTGCAGGGCTTGTGGAATTGCATGAAAAGGATGCGAACGGAAAAGCCGTTTACTTGAATCCATATGCATTTCCAATGGCATTTACGTATGAGGATGGGTCATATTCTTTCGAAGACGGCGGAAATCCGTTTGAGTATCAGAATGAACTCTATAAGCAATTATTTGGGATAACGGAGAAACTTTATAGTCCAGTACAATATAACATTTCGCATAATGATGATGGATATGGGGCAAAAATTCGACTTAAAATGCCAGATTCCTCGAAAGTAGCTGTATATGGTTCGATTCCATGGACTGCGAATGCAGATTCCTCGATTTCTGTGAATGGAGAGTTTTTAACGAAGTATGCTTGTTGGCTTTCACCGACTGTATTCTATATTCCAAATACAAATGAAATGGTAAAAGAGGAATGTGAGATTACGGTTCAATCAGATAAAGATAATTTCAACTGGGATGCGGTGCAATTTTATGCTTTGAATTTGGATGTACTGAGGAAGTGTTCTGAAATTGCAAATGCGCATAAGGCGGACAACATTTCTATGAAGAATGGTCTAGTTAAGGTAAGTGTGCAGAATGCAAAGGCTAATGAGCGTTTATTCGTATCCGTTCCGGTTAATGATGGCTGGGATATTACACTGAATGGGAAAAAGGCTGAGGTTGAGCTGATTGGTGATTGTTTGTATAGCATAAAATTATTAGAAGGTGTAAACAACATAACGATGAAATACCATGTTCGTTATCTTAAGGCCGGAATGCTAATCTCATTAATAACATTAATTTGCTTTGGTATTTATAAATTGGTATTTATAAAAATGAGAGTATGATGGTATCAAGCACCGGGAAGCGACTTCGGCAAGCCTTTCTCACACGTAAGCGAAAATCTTAAATTTTTATAAAGAAACTGTGCAGAAATTGTTCCGACATAGAAGCCCGCAAGGGTATTTTTGAAAAAATAGAACCTACTTTCATCGTGTTGCCGCACGATTGTGTGACAAATTGTGTGCGTAGAAGATCAATAATGTATAAACGTATTTTCCATATGGCAAGTTCACCCATAAGTTGCTTCTTGACATTAGAAGGGGAATGTATCATAATGGGGGGGCTAAGACGCTGTGAATATAGCATCTTAGTATTGCTCAAAATTTGTTTTATACAAATGATATCAGAAAGTTTAAACTACTTTAGAAAATAAATTATAAAAAGAATGTAATAGAATAATTTGTTTTAGTTCCATTTAAACAAAAATCTGAAAGGACTATCAGTAAAAGTATGGCAAAAAACGACATGGATCTGAAAATTATAGTAGCAACGCACAAACGCTATCGTATGCCAGACGATAGCTGCTATTTGCCGCTACAGGTGGGAAAAAAGGGAAAAACAGATTTAGGGTATCAGGGGGATGATTCTGGAGAGAATATTTCGAAAAAAAATTGGTACTACTGTGAACTGACAGGTCTGTACTGGGCATGGAAAAATTTGGATTCGGATTATGTGGGGCTTGTACATTATCGCAGATATTTCGCAAGCAGAACACGTAAGTTTATGTTTTGGAAAAAAGAACCGTTTTATCCGATTCTGTCGGGAAATGAGATTTTGCAAATCTTAAAGAAAACAGATATCATCCTTCCATCGAAAAGATATTACTTGATCGAAAGCTTATATTCGCATTATGCGCATACGCATTATGAAGAACATTTGATTGTTACAAGAGATATAATTGAAGAGATGACACCAGAGTACTTGGATGCGTACAATCGTGTCATGAAACAGACAGCCGGACATATGTTTAATATGTTTGTTATGTCAAAGGAAAAGTGCGATGAATACTGTAGTTGGTTGTTCCCAATTTTGAATGAGTTGGAACAGCGGGTGGATTTCAGACAATACGATAAGTTTCAACAACGTATGTTTGGAAGAGTCAGTGAGTTGTTGCTGAATGTATGGATTGAACAGAAGCAATATAGATATAAAAGCGTTCCTGTTGTGAACCTTGAAAAAAATAATTTGAAGAAGCGTATCCCAGCCTTTTTGAAGGCAAAATTTCTTCATAAGAGGTATAAGGGAAGTTTCTAAAATTATCAAAAGAAAGAATGAGAACTAAAATGAAATATAGTATTGTAATGCCAGTCTATAACGTACAAGGCTATTTAAGGGACTCTGCATCGGATATAAAAAGACAATCGTTTTCTGATTTTGAGTTGATTTTGGTAGATGATTGTTCGACAGATGCATCGGGAAGTTTATGTGATGAATTGGCAAAGGAAGATGAACGAATTCGTGTTCTTCATTTGCCACAAAATGGTGGATTGAGCAATGCGAGAAATCAGGGAATGGAGAGTGCCAATGGTGAATATATCTTATTTTTAGATCCTGATGATCGCTATCAAACCAGTATGCTAATGGAAATTGAGCAAAGTCTGAAGAAGAACCCTGCAAAACTAGTCTTGTTTGGTCTTACCGAGAGATATTATGATCAAAATGGGAAGATTGAATATGAAAAGCAAATTGTGCCGACAGATGGATGTTTTAAAACATATAATCAAGTTCGAGCGCATGTTTTGGAATTAGAGAAACAGACTTTGTTTGGATATGCATGGAATAAGGCATATCGACTGGATTATTTAAGAAAAAATAAGCTTCGATTTGAAACAGTAACAATGATTGAGGATGTGCTTTTTAATATTGAAGTATTTAAAGAGCTTGATTCCTGCAATCAAATTGCAAAGCCGCTTTATTTCTATGCAATCCGAAAAAAAGGAAGTCTGACAACGAAATATCTGCCGGATTATTTTGCGCTGCATGAGAGAAGAATTGAGAGTATCTGCCAGCTTTATCGTGCCTGGAATATGGAAAGCCCAGAAGTATTAAAAGGCATGGGGAGCATTTACTGCCGTTATTTTTTGTCTGCACTGCAAAGAAATTGTAGCGGTGCGGCTCATATGAATCATTCTCAGCAAAAAAAGTGGGTGCAGAAACAGTTTAAAAGCAAGACATATCAACGGTTGAAGCCATATTTGTACCCAGAGAATCGCTTGCTTAAGCTGTTGGCATGGGGGATTCGCACAGAGAAAACAGCACTCTGTGTATGGATCGGCCGTGGAATCTATATTGTTAAGGAAAAATGTCCGGGCGTTTTTTCAAGATTAAAACAGAACAGGTAATAGAGGATGAAAGAGAAGAAAGTGCATGTACTAGTAGGATATGTGGTTGATGGAAAAAGCAGTGGAATTGACAAATATCTGCTTCGTGTGTTGGACATGATGAAAGAAGAAGCCATTCAATTTGATTTTTTGACGAACCACAAGACATCTGAGTTAGAAAAAGTTTTTGGAAACTACCATGCGAGTGTGATTGAAATGCCATCCTTGAAGCATCCGATAAAACAGTATTGTTTTTTGCATCAGTTAATGAAAAAAAAACGATATGCTGCTGCATACTTTAATATTTCGGAGGCATTTAATGGAATAGGTGTATTGGCAGCTCATTCTGCTGGTATTAAAAAAATAATTGTACATTCCCATAGTTCAAGGGTAGATAGCAATAATAGGATCGTCCGCTTGATACGTACTGGAATGCATAGAGTATTTCGACCGATAATTGCATGGGCTGCAACTGATTATTGTGCGTGCTCCAATTATGCTGGAGAGTGGATGTTCCCAGAAAGAGTGCGAAAGAGCAAACAGTATCAAATTATTCATAATCCGATTAATGTTTCTTTGTTTAACTATAATGAGGAGATCCGCAGGCAGATGCGTGATCAGCTTGCATTACAAGATAAGGTTGTAATTGGCCATGTGGGAAGTTACTGTTATGCAAAAAATAATTTTTTCTTGCTGGATATTATGGAAGAGCTTCTGAAAAAAGTGCCGAATGCGGTTTTACTTGCCGTGGGTTCTGGAAAAGACTGGGAAACCGTAAAACAGCAAGCTGCGCAACAAGGAATTTTAAGTGGGATTCGTTTCCTTGGCGTTCGAGAGGATGTTCCCAATTTAATGCAGGCAATGGATTTTTTTGTACTTCCATCTAGATTTGAGGGACAGCCGATTGCAGCGCTTGAAGCGCAGGCCGCAGGACTTATGACATTTTTGAGTGATACCATTACACCAGAAGTTGTATTGAGTGAAAATTGCATGCAGCTAAGCATTAAGGAGGGCGGAACGATATGGGCAGATGCGATTTGCGCGCATCTGAATTATTTAAGAAATGTTCATAGCGCAGAACTGTTTCGAGAAAGTTCCTATGATGAAAGTATGCAGGCAGGACAAATAAAACAACTATTCATAACCAAGAAGTGTGAAAGAAAGGATAGCGCAGAAAATCTCTGATGAGAGTCGAGAGTATAGTTGCGTGAATGGGTGAAAAATGGAAAAGAAGAATAGAACTATTGTTTGGTGGCTGGAACTGATTGTAAAATTTGGCATCCTGACAGTTGGTTTTTTAGAGGCTAGCTCGTTGACATTTGGAAAACCAATTATTTCATTATTTTTATGGCCTACTGTCTTTGGTGGCGGCGTGCTGCTATTGATTCGTCTGATCCATTGGAAAAGCTACTGGAAGTCAAAAAATTTCTTTTTGCTTATCGCATTTTGTGCCAGCTATTTGGTATCAATCGTGGTCAATATCCGGTATGGTTGGTATACAAATTTTCGTACATTGATATGGTGTGCATTGTTGTTCTTTCTTGTGTACTGTTATCGCGCAGAGGATTCTGTACAGGAGAATATGAGGCAGTTTAAAATTTTATCTGTCTATTATTTGATTATGAATGCAATGCTGTCAATTTTAAGTTTTGCATTTATGATAACTGGCTATTCACAGATCTTTTATGAAGAAGTAGGCCCTATTTACTACATTGGATTTCATTGGGGAAGGTTGTATGGCGCTTACTGGGATGCTAATATCGGAGCAGTTATGAGCTGCGTAGGATGTGTGTTAGCGGTTGGCTATTTCCTTAAGAATCGTACTACATGGATGCGTGTCCTGCTGGCATTGGACATTGTATTGGAAGTTGCCTATATTGCGTTTTCTGATTCGAGAACCGGTCAGTTGTGTCTGTGCGTTGCAACAGTTACCTATATATTTCTTGCAATATGGAAAAAGAAAAAAATTCAGACGACTGTGCTTTGCGTAGCTGCAGGTTTATTGGTAGCGCTTCTACTTCCAATTGGAATTAAGAAAGGATATAATATTGTAACAGAACGGTCGGTTGAACAATCCACAGAGTTGGCACAGGATTTGCAAGATGTGCCGCTGGATACAGTAGAGGGAGAAATAGTAGCTGATGCAGAGAATGACGAAAATCTGATATCAACACAGGTAGTAGGGCGTGCAGATGAGTATTCTGGTGATATTACGAACAGAAGATCGGACATCTGGAAAAGTGCAATTGAGATTTTTTTGACAAGTCCAATTGTGGGTATTAGTCATAACAATGTACTGCCATATGTTTCTGATAAGCTGCCAAATTCTTACTTGATTACGAATGATCATATGAAGTTTGAAAGTATGCACAATGTATTTTTTGATATTCTGGTAGGACAAGGTATCATTGGACTTGCGATCTATTTGACAATGGCAGTAACATTTTTAATCGTAATTATAAAAAAATGGAACCAGATTTTCAGTGCAATCGGTGTCATAGGAATTAGTTGTTTTGTAATCTTAATGGTTATGGTGACGGCTAGTTGTGTAATGACAGAAATTGTCTATGTAACATCCCCGATGGCAACGCTGTTTTGGATGTCTATGAGCTGCTTGATTCATGCAGCAGAGAAGGAGTAAGTTTGCATGGGAAAAGTATTGAGTGTATCAGTTGCGGCTTATAATTTGGAATCAATGATTCAACAGTGTTTGGATTCCTTTATCTGTCCGGGGGTATTGGAAAAAGTGGAAGTGCTTGTGACTGATGATGGATCTAAGGATCGCACCCGCGAAATTGTTGCAGAATATGAAAAAAAATATCCGGGATCATTTAAGCTTATTTCACAGAAAAATACAGGTCCAGGCTCAACGGTTAATAGTGGACTTGCCCATGCATCTGGAAAATATTTTCGGATGGTGGATGGTGATGACTGGGTAAATACGCCAGATATGATTGCATATTTGGCGTATTTGGAAACACATGATACAGATATGGTGTGTACAAGTTATTGTTGTGTGGATCATGAAACGGGAGAAAAACAGCCTGAATTATTAGAGCAGAAAGTAATGGACAAGGAACTACCATTTGCGCAGGTTGCAGAAAATTTATATCTTGCAATGCATAATGTGACCTATCGGACGGATATTCTGAAGAAAAACAAAATTAAGTTGGATAATGGTTTTTATACAGATTTGGAGTATTTGCTATTTCCAACGCCCTACATCCAAACCGTTGCGTTTCTTAGCCAGACAATTTATATGTATCGAGTTTCATTGTCAACACAAAGCATGAATATAAAAAGCTTGCAAAAAAATGTAAAGATGCACAAGGACGTGTTGGAACAGCTGCTTTGTCATTATGAATCATATCGTACTTCTAAGTTATGGAATGAGAAGATTGGTATGTATTATTCTAAGAGAATTGCAGCCATGGCGGGAACGCAGTTAAGTATTTATTTGTCATTTCAGAATACGAAACAATACAAAAAGGAAACGAAAGAACTGGTAGAAATGCTGAAAAAACAATATAGTGATGTTTATCATGAAATCATGAAATTGAAGACCTATAAGGTATTAGTATATTCCAATTTTTGCCTTTTTGGAATCATTTCGGTTATGCATAGAAAAAAGCTAAAATTGTAATTTAAAATAAAAATAGTTAGCAGAAAGGAAGGAGATGTCGAAGATTTCGACTCTCCTTAACAATTTTATGAAGAACGATAATGGTAAACAAAAATCTTTGAAGTTTAATTTCATTATGAACGCGATCTTGACAATGTCGCAATTTCTATTTCCACTAATCACGTTTCCGTACATCTCGCGAATTCTATTGCCGGTCGGAACCGGCAAGGTCTCGTTTGCAACATCCGTCATTTCATATTTTGCAATGTTTGCACAGTTAGGAATTCCAACTTATGGTATTCGAGTATGTGCTCAGGTGCGCGATGATAAGGAAAAACTGACAAGAACGGTTCAGGAACTGTTTTTGATTAATCTGGTTATGAGTATCATCGCGTATGTGGCGTTGTTTTTGGCAATTGCATTTGTGCCGCGAATGAGACAGGATAAGGAATTGTTTCTTATTGTTGGTTTAACAATCTTGTTTAATACTATTGGTATGGAATGGCTGTATAAAGCACTGGAACAGTATACGTATATAACAGTTCGTTCAATCCTTTTTAAATTTATTGCATTGCTGGCCATGTTTGCATTGGTTCATGAACAAAAGGATTATGTCATTTACGGAGGCATTTCGATTTTAGCGGCATCAGCATCGAATATTTTTAATTTCTTTCATATGCACAAGTATGTGTCGATGAAACCGATTGGAAATTATAATTTCAGCCAACATTATAAGGCTGTTTTTGTCTTTTTTGCTATGTCATGTGCGGTGACCATTTATACCAATTTGGATACCGTTATGCTAGGGTTTATGACGTCAGATGCGGATGTTGGATATTACAATGCAGCGGTAAAAATTAAGACGATTTTGGTGAGCGTTGTGACCTCCCTAGGCGTGGTTCTCTTGCCAAGAGCATCGTATTATGTAGAACATCATTTGATGGATGAGTTTTACCAGATCACGCAAAAAGCAATTAATTTTGTGATGCTGATTGCGGTGCCAATGGTTGTCTATTTCACGCTATTTGCAAAAGAAGGGATCTTTTTCCTTTCTGGTTCTGCGTATGCAGATTCGATTGTTCCGATGCAAATTATCATGCCGACATTATTGTTTATTGGTTTGACGAATATTATGGGAATTCAGATGCTGGTTCCGCTTGGACGAGAGAATATTGTATTATATTCCGAAATTGCGGGAGCCATTGCGGATTTGATTTTAAATGCGTTGTTGATTCCGAGGATGACATCAGCGGGAGCTGCGATTGGAACCTTAGCAGCAGAAGCAGTTGTCTTAATTGTGCAATATGTCGCACTTCGAAAAGAAGTGGTGTCCGCATACAAGCAAGTAAAATATGGAACCATTTTACTTGCAATTGTGATTGCTGTGATCAGCTCGATTTGGGTGAAAATGCTTGGATTTGGAAATTTTGTCACGCTAATGCTATCTGCAATTTTGTTCTTTGCAGCGTATGGAATTGTATTAATTGCTCGAAAAGAGCCTTTGGCATGGGAAATTAGCCAACAAATGTTACAAAAAATAAAATCAAAAGCAAAACAGTAAGGTTTGGACCCTTGTCGAACGCTTCAAAATAGGGTATACTGTCCTCATCGAGGAGGTATGCTTTATGGAAACAATCAGAAATGTGTTAGTTGGACAGTCGGGCGGACCGACTGCAGTAATTAATTCGAGTCTTGCGGGTGTCTATGAAACAGCGAGAGCGATGGGCGTAGAACATGTATATGGTATGCGCTATGGAATTCAGGGACTTTTGCAGGAACAGATCGTTGATTTGGACGAATGCCTGAGTGATAAGATGGATGTGGAGCTGTTAAAGCGCACACCAGCAAGCTACTTGGGCAGTTGTCGTTTCCGCCTGCCGGATCCGGATGTGGATGAAAAACCATATCTGCAGCTGTTTCATCTGTTTGAAAAGTATGAGATTGGTGCGGTATTCTATATCGGCGGCAATGATTCAATGGACACGATTGCAAAGCTGGCAGCCTACGGTGCAAAGAAAAACAGCAGCGTTCGTTTTATCGGTGTTCCCAAGACGATTGATAATGATTTGATGTTCACCGATCATACGCCGGGATATGGAAGTGCGGCGAAGTATATCGCAACAACACTTAAGGGCATTATCTGTGATTCCAGTGTCTATGAGATTAACAGCGTAACGGTTGTTGAAATCATGGGCAGACATACCGGATGGCTGGCGGGAGCAGCGAGTCTGGCGGCAGGAGCAGACTGCAGTGGACCGGATATGATTCTTCTTCCAGAGTGCCCGTTTGATGAAGAAGCATTTCTTACAAAGGTATCAGCGCTTGAGAAGGAGCGTCATACACTTGTGATTGCAGTCAGCGAGGGTGTAAAGAACAAGAATGGTGAGTTTTTATGTGATCTTGTGTCTGGACCTGGTGCAGTAGATGCGTTTGGCCATAAGGCTGCGCTTTCTGGAACGGCTCGTTATCTGTCTGATCTGATTCGAGAACATCTTGGCTGCAAAACTAGGGCAGTTGAATTGTCTGTTTTGCAGCGCTGTGCGTCACCGCTTGCAAGCCGCACGGATATTACCGAGGCATATCAGGTGGGTGGAGCAGCAGTGGAGGCAGCTTTTCGTGGTGAGACAGGAAAGATGTGCACGATTCAGCGTATTTCTGATATTCCGTATCGAACGAAGACTGGTCTCGTCGAGGTAAGCGAAGTGGCAAATCAGGAAAAACGCGTCCCGAATGAGTGGATCAGCGCAGATGGCATGCATGTGACGCCAGCGTTTGCACGCTATGCGAGACCATTAATTCAAGGGGAGCTTCATCCATTTTATGTGGATGGTGTGCCGCGTCATCTGCATCTGTAATGTCCTGAAATAGAAATGAATGAGAAGAAGATTTTGGAGGTTTTTTGAAAATTTATGTGGTATGTAATGCAGACGAGCACCGGAAAGGAAGAAAAGATTCGGCAGGAATGCGAAGCGCGCATCAGCAAAGAGATTCTTTCACATTGTGTTCTTCCTCTGTACGAGGAGAAAATTCGGTATAAGGGGCAGTGGCATATTCAGAAAAAGAAACTGTTTCCTGGCTATCTTTTTCTTGTTTCGGACAATCTGGATGCGCTGTATGAACAGCTGAAAAAAATCAATGCGATGACAAAGCTTCTGGGCGCAGGCGATGACATTATTCCGTTGACACAAAATGAGATTGATTTTCTGCTTCGCTTTGCCGGTGATGAGGAACTGGTAAAGATATCGCAAGGAATTATTATCGGCGATAAGGTAACGATTTTATCAGGACCACTCAAAGGAATGGAGTCGACAATTCAGAAGATTGACCGCCATAAACGAAAGGCTTGGCTGAGTTTGGAAATGTTTGGAAGGCAACAGCTGGTAGAGGTTGGCGTAGAAATCGTAAAAAAGATCGCAGCGGAGGGATAAAAAGATTTATTTTGGGCTAGCAAACAGTGACAGAATCTGCTACAATAGCAGTAAGTTGCATGTTTGAATAACATGTAGTGTAACAAACAGGAAAATCTTGCGTCAGATTTTTGCATTAGATGCAGGATGAACACAAAGTTAGAGGAGAAAAACATTATGTGTGGAATTGTTGGTTATACCGGACATCTTCAGGCAGCTCCGATCCTTCTGGACGGCCTGTCAAAATTGGAATATCGCGGCTATGATTCAGCTGGACTTGCGGTTCGTAATGGAGAGACCGATACAGAGATTGTCAAGGCAAAAGGACGTTTGAAGTCGCTAGCAGAAAAGACCGATAATGGTCATGCTTTGGTTGGTACTTGCGGTATCGGCCATACCAGATGGGCAACTCATGGTGAGCCGAGCGAGACAAATGCACATCCACATATGTCCGATGATGGCAATGTAGTTGGCGTTCACAATGGTATTATTGAAAACTACCAGGAGTTGAAGGAGAAGCTGCTTCGTAAGGGTTACAGCTTTTATTCCTCAACCGATACAGAAGTTGCGGTAAAGCTGATCGACTACTATTATAAGAAGTATGAGCATACACCTGTTGATGCCATCAATCATGCACTTGTTCGTATCCGGGGTTCTTATGCACTCGTCATGATGTTTAAGGACTATCCGGGCGAGATCTATGCAGCAAGAAAGGACAGCCCAATGATTCTTGGTGTGGCCGATGGTGACTGCTTTGTAGCATCTGACGTACCGGCAATCTTAAAGTACACCCGTACCGTTTATTATATTGGTAATCTGGAGATGGCGCGTATGGCCGATGGTGCGATCACCTTCTACAACCTGGATGGAGATGAGATCGAAAAGAATGTCACAGAGATCAAGTGGGATGCAGAGGCAGCGGAGAAAGCTGGTTTTGAGCATTTCATGATCAAGGAAATCCATGAGCAGCCAAAGGCAGTTCGCGATACAATCAATTCAGCCGTAAAGGATGATCAGATTGATTTGTCTTCTGTGGGACTAACCGAGGATGAAATCAAAAATATCAGCCAGATTTACATTGTCGCATGTGGTTCTGCTTATCATGTAGGTGTTGCGTGTCAGTATGTGTTTGAAGACCTGGCGCAGATTCCAGTTCGTGTGGAGTTAGCATCGGAGTTTCGTTACCGCAGAATGATTCTGGATCCGAATGGTCTGGTAATCGTTGTCAGCCAGTCTGGAGAGACTGCGGACAGCTTGGCAGCACTTCGTCTGGCAAAACAAAAAGGCTTGAAGACACTTGGTATTGTCAATGTAGTTGGAAGCTCGATTGCAAGAGAGGCAGATAACGTATTTTACACATTGGCAGGACCGGAGATCGCCGTTGCGACAACGAAAGCATACAGCACTCAGCTGATTGCGGGATACTGTCTGGCAATTCAGTTTGCCAAGGTTAGAGGAACGATCGATGACGCTCAATATGCACATTTGATTGAAGAGATGCAGCAGCTTCCAAACAAGATCGCAAAGATCTTAGAGGATAAGGAGCGTATTCAGTGGTTTGCGGCAAAGCAGGCCAATGCGAGTGATATCTTCTTTATCGGAAGAGGAATCGACTATGCGATCAGTCTTGAGGGCAGCTTAAAGATGAAAGAGATCAGCTACATCCACTCAGAGGCGTATGCGGCAGGCGAGTTAAAGCATGGAACCATCAGTCTGATTGAGGATGGTACACTTGTAATCGGCGTTTTGACCCAGTCTGAGCTGTATGAGAAAACAGTTTCGAACATGGTAGAGTGTAAGAGCCGCGGCGCTTATTTGATGGGACTGACCACCTACGGAAATTATAACATTGAAGATACCGTATCGTTTACTGTATACATTCCGAAGACAGATGAGCATTTTGCAACGAGCTTGGCTGTCATTCCGTTACAGCTGATGGGCTATTATGTCAGCGTTGCCAAGGGTCTTGATGTAGATAAGCCGAGAAATCTGGCAAAGAGCGTTACGGTTGAATAAAGAAAACAAGATGCTAGGACGGGAAGGTACTAAAATAGTAGGCAAGAAGCTGGAACAGTAAGGAACTAAGACAGTAAGCAAGAAGCTGGAACAGTAAGGAACTAAGATAGTACGGTACTAGCATAGCAAGATACGTAAGATGAGAATGGCAGCGCGAAAAAGAAAAATTCGTGCTGCCATTTTGACAAAATACGTTTGTGCTGGAAATCAAGCTTGTATTGATAAAATAAGTTTGCGTGAATAAAAATGTTTTTATGGAAAGGAAAATTGTGTGAATAGACAGAAAAAAGAGTTTGACGAATTTGACACAGACATGAATGTAAAGCAGGAAGTTCGAGAGAATCCATACGGATTTAAGCGAAAGAGCAAGGAGGACCGCCCAGTACTCGCAATCTGCTACGATTTTGATAAGACCTTATCGCCAGATGATATGCAGGCGCAGGGCTATATTCAGTCGGTTAATTACCATGTGGATCGTTTCTGGGCAGAGTCCAATCAGATGGCAAGGGAAAATGGTATGGATTCGAATCTTGCGTACATGTATAAGATGGTGCGTGAGGCGAAAGGTCATTTTGATTTGAGCCGCAAGGCACTCGAGGAGTATGGCTCAAAGGTTGCGTTGTTTCCTGGTGTGAATGAGTGGTTTGAGCGTGTGCGTCAGTATGGTGCGGACCATGGTGTTATCGTGGAACATTATATCATTTCCTCTGGATTGAAGGAAATGATTGAGGGAACCGAGATTGCAAAGCGCGGCTCATTTGAGGAAATTTATGCGAGTGCGTTTTATTATGATGAGAATGGCGTGGCGATCTGGCCAGCTCAGGCAATTAACTATACCAGTAAAACACAGTTTTTATTCCGCATTGAGAAGGGGACACTGGATGTTAATGATCAGGCAGTCAATGATTATTTTCCGGCCGATCAGATGCGCGTACCATTTCGCAATATCGTCTATATCGGCGACAGTGATACCGATATTCCTAGTATGAAGCTGGTGAATACATATGGCGGCCATGCGATTGGTGTGTATGATCCGGACACGGGAAATAAAGAGAAAGTGTATCGCATGATGCGCGACAATCGAATCCGTTATTTTGCACCGGCAGATTATCGTGAGGGTCAGGAGCTTGACTGTCTGCTTCAGGCGATTATTGAGAAGACAGCGGCATATGAAAAGCTAGAGTCACTTCATGTCGATGGATTAAAGGAAATGAAGCAAAAGCAGTAAAAACAACAAGAAGGCAGAAGCAGCCGGAAATGGTTGACCTTTGGGAAGGGGGAGTATGAAGTTACGCTGTGTGGTAGAACGAATTACCTATCAGAATCCAGAAAATGGATATACGGTTTTGAAGTGCGCAGTAAAAAATGAGAAGGATCTGGTCACGGTTGTGGGAAATTTGCTGGATGTCAGCGTCGGCTCTGTTCTTTTGATTGAAGGAAACTGGAAGGTGGACAGTAAATATGGCAGGCAGTTTACGGCGCAGTCGTGGGAGGAGACGCTTCCGGCAACCGTCTTTGGAATTGAAAAATATTTAGGCTCTGGTTTAATAAAAGGAGTTGGACCGAAGTTTGCAGGGCGAATTGTGCGCAAATTTGGCACTGAGACAATTGATGTGATTGAAAATGACATTGAGCGTCTGCGCGAGGTGGAAGGAATCGGTCAGAAGCGAATTCAGAAGATTCACGAGAGTTGGGAGCGGCAGAAGGAGATCAAGAATGTAATGCTCTTTTTGCAGGGCCATGGTGTCAGCACATCCTTTGCTGCAAAGATTTATCGCCAATATGGAAATGACAGCATTGCAAAAATGAAGGAAAATCCATACTGTCTGGCAGATGACATATGGGGAATTGGCTTTAAGACGGCGGACAGTATCGCGCAGAAGCTGGGCTTTGAGAAAAATGCGCAGGTTCGTGTGCGAAGTGGAATTCTCTACACACTGAGCAATCTGGCGGATGAGGGCCACGTATTTGCCAAAAAAGATCAGCTCGTAAAAACGGCACAGGAGCTGTTAGAGGCAGAGGAACAGACGGTTTTGACGGTTATTAATCAGATGGTGGAAGCACAGGATTTAATTGCGCAAAACGTAGTATCTCAATCCGATGATTCTGGTAGCTTTCAAGCGCTTTACCTTCCTGCATTTTACTATGCGGAAACAGGAACGGCAGCCAAGCTAAAGCGATTGATGGATGCTCCTGCATCCGATCGGTTGTGGCAGCAGCTGACCGCGGCGCGAAAGAAAACAGGCAATAACGAGCTTTCGATTGATGTGGAGAAAATTGAGCAAAAAGTTCAGATGCAATATGATGAGGTGCAGGCATCTGCCATTCGAAAGGCGGCCATCTCAAAAATCATGGTAATGACAGGAGGTCCCGGTACTGGAAAGACGACAACGGCGCAGGGAATTATCGCGGCTTATCGCGCATTTGGTCTTAAGATTTTGCTGGCGGCACCGACTGGCCGTGCGGCAAAGCGCATGAGCGAAGCCACTGGGATGGAAGCAAAGACCATTCATCGTTTGCTGGAGTATAAGCCGCCGGAAGGCTATCAGAAAAATGAGGACAATCCATTAGAGGGTGACGTGCTGATCGTAGATGAGTGCTCCATGATTGACATTATTCTGATGAATTCACTGCTAAAAGCAATCCCGTCAGGGATGCGACTCATTCTGGTTGGTGATATTGACCAGCTGCCGTCGGTTGGCGCAGGAAATGTGCTTCGCGATATCATTGACTCCGGTGTAATTCCAGTTGTGCGTCTTACCCGCATTTTCCGACAGGCGCAGACAAGTCGTATTATCATGAATGCGCATCGAATCAATGAGGGAAAAATGCCAGACATTTCAAATGGAAGTAACACAGATTTTTTCTTTATGGAGCAGGAAGATCCAGAGCAGGCAGTGGCGTTGATTACGCAGCTCGTAACGCATAAGTTGAGTCGGTATTATCAGACACCACCCACGCAGATTCAAGTGCTGACGCCGATGCAGCGCGGTGTTGTCGGCGCGGCGAATTTAAATTTGGCATTGCAGGAGGAATTAAATCCGGATGGAGAGGCACTTCGGCGCAGTGGACTAGCCTTTCGCATGGGCGATAAGGTTATGCAGCTTCGCAACAATTACGATAAGGAAGTCTTTAATGGCGATATCGGAATGGTCAGTGCGGTCGATGTGCAGGAACGAACTCTGATGGTAAATTTTGAAGGCAGAGAAATCGAGTATGATGTGTCGGAGTTAGATGAACTTGTTCATGCCTATGCCACGACGATTCACAAGGCACAGGGATCAGAGTATCCGATTGTGGTGATGCCAGTCATGATGACGCATTTTGTGATGCTTCAGCGAAATCTTCTTTACACGGGAATAACCAGAGCAAAGAAAATTCTAGTGCTCATTGGCACGAAAAAGGCACTTGCCTATGCGGTGCGAAATGTGACGGTGACAAAACGAAATACATTGCTCAAAGAGCGTCTGCAGGAGGAATTAAACGAATCAATACCCCGGTTCTAAAGGGATCGGGGCCTTCACAACCTTAGCACCAATAGCCTGCGCCTTGTAAGTTAAAATAAAATGTCCAGCTTCGCAGCAAATGTCTCTGATTACAATTTCTTACGCTTAGATTTTATTTACTGAAGTTTACAACCGAAAGATTTTCAATCGAAAAAAGCGTTCCTGCATCATATCTGGTAACGCGTGTCTTTGAGATCTGATGATTTACATCGGACATCCAACAGTTCTCTTGTCCTGAGATGCGTTTAAAAATATATTTTGCTGATTTTGTCCCTTTTGATTGAAGCCCAGCCCCGAATCTGATTACCTAGGTTGTACATGAGCTGTACTTATTGTTGCAATGGTTAAGAAGATGTCTGGCATATATGTTGAAAAAAGATCTTGTAGATGTTATAATAAAACACAATCTTTGTACAATTTTTGAATGTGTTATAATAAAATCAATTTACGGAGGCAGAGTTTATGGGGATTTTTTCAGATATACTTGAAGCGAATCGAGAACGTGTTTATGGGGGATATATTGATCCGTGTATGATAGTGAATTCTTCAAGTAGCAATAACAAACGCTTCGCTGATTACCGTATTGAATTAAATAAATATAAAGAGTCAGAACTTAATAATGAACAAAAAGCAAGGATGCGCCAAGAATTTTTACAGAGAGCTTCGGAACTTGAAGAACTCAAGGCTGTATATCTTGTGGCTGAGAAGGCAGTTTTGAAAATAATAAATCGTGGAAAGATCCAGTCAGTTTATATGAAAGATATGCTGGATACCCTGCAGTTTCAATTGAAAAGCGTATATAGAGCTATTTGTCAATTGCGATCTGAAATTGATCAAAAATTTAAATTTGGGAAGCATCTCCAATTTTACCCAAAGCATGAAGATGTTATTCAGTTAGATGTTTTAAATCAGTTGATCAATACCACACTTCATCATATGGAGGAGGGACTGTTTGTAGATACTGGTACATTCAGAAAAGTGGTTTCAGATTGCGCAGAAATAATAAGGTGTATGAAAAATGAGGATTATGGAATGAGTGATAAGGCCGTGTTTTCTTACTACTTGATAGAAATAATGGGATTAAAAGTAACTCAGCACAAGTGTTGTAATTGCGGGAAACCATTATTGAATAATACGGTATACTGTCTTAATTGCTATGAAAGGAATATTTAAAAATGAGTGAAAAGTATGATTTAGCTGTCCTTTTTGGCTTGCTAGAAAAAACAGTTGCGGAGTTTGTTGAAAGCGAGTCTTTCAAAAGGCTTGAAAAAGAACCAGATGTAATAAGACGTATAGAACCGTTTGAACTTCCAGAAGTAAAGAGGCTGATTTGTTGTTCTGCTATTCTTGCAGAACAAGAATGGGCTAAAAAATATGATGAAGCGAGACGGTTGTATGATGATAAAAATACATGGAGTGTCTCATGGTTGTTGGCACAATATAATGAGGTTGCGATATTTGAAAAGAAAATTCTAGCTTGTGTTGATGGAAGTATTCTTGACAAGATTAATGCCTTTAATAAAAAAATAACAGCAGAGAAGGAGAAAGCAAAAAAGGAACGAGCGTCGCTAAAAGGTAAGATGACAAAAGCAAAGAAGAAGCTTACAAAAGAAATCGTGCAAGAAACTGTTACTGGTAAAATTGATGTTGCAGAGAAGTTTGATATTGAGAATGTAGCATTTAAAAACTCAATTTCTGAAAAGCTAATGGTTGTGACAAAATCAGAAGACGAACTTCGTGTTGAAAAGCTCGATAAATATATTAGGGAAAGAGAAAACATTCTTAGGAAGTTTGAAAAACATTTTTCAAAGACATTAGCTTATCTTAACAAGATCAACAATATAGAAACAATGGATGAACAAAGACAGAAGGCATATAGGGTTATTAATGAAATAAAGCCTTCGGAAGAAGAAGTGTTTCTTGATCGTTATATTCATGAAGGAGAATTGTCCGCAAAGGATGAAGAACTTCTAAGAGATTATGGCTTTCTGCAAAGGTTTATGGAATTATTTGATAAATCTGAGCATAGAATATATGCTTTTCCAGTTTTGGCAAAACTATATATGGATAATGCGATTGATCTTGAGTGTGATTTGATTGCTAGATTTATTGGTACACATAGCAAAATGTTAGCTGATTATCTTGAAGAACAGTATTCTTCAGTACCAGGGTATCTTAATGATACTGAGAACCGTGTATTTTTGGAGTATTCCATTAAGCATACCGTTGCAGGGAAGAATGATTATGTGAAATGGTGGAATTCAATTTGTAAAGCTGCTGATTGGAAAATTGTGCTAGATACAGCAGAAGAAATTATTGATGATTCTCTACTGAAAGTTGTTATTAAGCTTATGCGCCATGTGAGTGGTACTGGTATGGATGCATTTTTAGAATTGCTTGATTCTAAAGAAGGAGAGACTCTCAGAATTACACGGGCTGAATTCATTATTGAACTCATTGGACAAGAAGTTCCAACGCGGAAGAATCTTGTAAGCAGCTACGTCCGTAGTACAGATCAAAATGTTCGTAAATTACAGCGCAGAGTTGCAATAAAAGAAAGAGAAATTAATAGATATAGTCAGGAATTATTTAGTGCTTTGTATCAGCCACTTGAGCAGTTAGAACAATTAGCTGTTAATTTGAAACTTTCAAATGGAGAAATAAAATGCAGTCTTGTAGCTGAACATGTAATAAATGCGTTGGCGGATTTGCGTGAAAATTTATCTGTTTTAGGATTGGATACTGCTGATGATGTTACTGCATGGAGGAGGCAATTGTTTGTAGATTATGATCCTGAAAAGCATAGAGTTCCTTCATCAATTGGAAAGGCAGGAGAACAGGTTAAGCTTCAAACATTGGGATTTACCTATATGGATGATGAGGGCAATAATAAGGTGAGAGCTGCTGAAGTGTATATTCCTACATTAGTGGAAGCGCAGCCTGAAAAGACTTCTGATGCAAAGAATACGAAAATCAAACATCAGAAAAAAATTGCGGAAAATATGCCTTCAAAAAAAACGAAAAATTCTAAGAGTGGGAATTCAATGAAGAAGTCTAAAAAATCTACACAGAGTCAGAAAGGAAAAAGAAAATGACCTATAAATATGGTATAGACTTTGGTACAACAAATTCTTCTATTGCTATTAGATTTGTTGGTGATGATAAAATTGAGCATACACTTGTTGTTGACGTAAAAGATACGCTTCCTAGAGAGACAATTCCATCTGTGGTTCTTGCAGATGATAGAGGTCGAATTGTAGCCGGTGAGGATGCTATGAATCAATATACTCAAGGTGCTACGAATCAAGGAAGACAGCGCTTTATTAAACGGATTAAGCTCGAGCTAGAAAGTAAGGGAAGTAAACTTGAGTATGATATCAATGGTAGAAAGATATCTGGTGTTGATATGATAGCGGCAATTCTTAAGGTGCTTCGTTTGAAGGCAGAGAAGGCGGCAGATGAACTTGAAATAGAAACATCTGGTGTTGTTCTTGGTGTTCCTGTTCAGTATGGTGATATTCAAAAAAATGTTTTGAAGCAGGCGCTAGTAAGAGCCGAATTTTATAGAACATTGGATGAAGCTGAAAGAAAAACAGAATTTGTTTCTGAACCGATTGCGGTTGCAGTTCATTATGGCTTGAATCTCAAGCACGACACGACTGTAATGGTATTTGATTTTGGAGGTGGTACACTTGATCTTGCCATTGTAAATCTGAAAAATCAGGTAAGTATTGACAAACTTCATCCACATGAGACTATCTCAAAAGAACGTATTACCCTTGGTGGGGAAGAACTTACAAGATTATTTTTTATAAATAGTTTTTGTAATCCAAAAAAATATGGAACAAAGAGAATTGGTTCTGAATTTGGTTTTGGTACAAACCTTACACCAGAAAAATTGTGGGAAAGACTTCAGCAGTGTGAGGATGGTATCCGTTTTATTTCTGCCGTAGAGAAATGTAAATGTGATCTTTCGAAAGCGAGTAAATATAAATTTTCTTTTATTGGAAGAAATATTCAACTTGAAGAACAGACATTTTATCGGGATGATTTTGCAAATGCTATTGAAGACAAATTGGATGAGATTGATGATCTTATTGAAATATGTCTTGAAGATGGAAATATTCAGGATCCATATGATATTGATCATGTAATCCTTGCAGGAGGTTCGTCTATGATTCCTGCAGTTCAAAATCTTCTTGTTGATAAATTCGGAAGCAATAGAGTTTCCAGCAAATTAAATGAAAATGATTCTCTTATTAAGAGTATTAAGAAAAACAAGGCAAATGAAAGCGAGGTCCTAACGAGTATTGTGCGTGGACTGGCTATGGTTGGCTGTAAAGATGAATCATTAGTTGACGACATGGTTGAAAATGATTATGGTGTTTGGGATTCTGTCGAGAATGAATTTATTCCAATTATCCGAAAAGGCATTTTAATAAAAAAAACTGTTCTTGATAGAATTACTCATCAAGGTATTTTTGAAGAGGTAGAATGTTTAGATAAGAATGTGTCTTCTGTTGAAGTAAAAGTTTATCAGAAAAATCTGAATGGAGAACATAGGTTGGGAACTATTAATATTCCTAATCCGGGCGGTAAAAAATATCGTATTTACATGCAGGTCGATAAAAAGAAAGGCACATTAGAAGTAATTATATTTGATATTGTTCAGCAGCGTTGGATTGATGAGATTCCGCTTGATGAAAGACGATATACATTGAAATAAGGAGACAATTATGAAGAAAATTGAAAGTTATAATGCATCTTATCCTGCAGCATTTTATGAAATAGGAACAATATATTCATTTTATGGAAAAAAAAGTTCGGAAGGAACATCTGCATCACGCGCGTATATTGATAGTTATTCTGCTGTCTTGAAAGATTTAGAAACGCAGCAAAAAGCAAACGCTATTCAACCAGTAAAGGGCGGTTCAGCAAACATTTCAGGTGGAAAGAAAGGTTTGAACAGATACTATGCTGTTGTTGTTTCAAAATCTGCAACGTTCATCGAAATAATGTTTCTTAATGGAAAGAATGGTAGCGAGTCTTATCTTACAAGAAAATATGCAGTAAGTAAATCATGTAGTACTGATGGAAAAGATTTGATGGCACCAACGACCAGAATTAAAGTATCTAGAGTACAGGGTGGTGTAGCAAAAATTGGTGGTGTAACAAGGCTCCAGAGTGAAAGTAATAGCAAAGTTGGTGGGATTACTAGAACTGGGCAGAATTCTGCAATAGCAGCTAATGTTGGTGGTATCACTCGAATAAAAGATCGGCATTCGGACAATGACAGTTCTCTTGAAGTACCTGGCAGGAACGAATCTAAAGTTGGAGGAATTACCAGAATAAAAAAGTAATATTTGAAATGGTGAAGAACATTAATCGTAATTTGGTAGAAATTGCGCTATATTTCAATGATGATTGATGACTGCTTTCGCAATTTGAAAGGAGCTTCCTGTATAATAAAAAATGTGGATGTTGAAAAATAAAGATACCTCAGAGTACAATAAGACTACTGACTGGCAGGTTAGTAAAAATCTTATTGAACAGAGAGGTATCTACAATGAATTCTAACACACAAAACGCAAAAATTGAAGCCATTACAGAAAAAACTTTGATACTTGGAATCGATGTTGGAAGTGAAACGCACTATGGCAGAGCGTTTGATTACAGAGGAATTGAGTATTTAAAGAAAACATTTAAGTTTAGTAACACAGAGGCTGGATTCAAGACATTTAAGGCATGGGTCTTGGATCTCAAAGAAAAGCATGAAAAGGATAAGGTGCTTGCAGGTATGGAACCAACTGGGCATTACTGGTTCAATCTGGGAAAATTTCTTCAGGACAATGAAATGAAACCAGTGCTTGTGAATCCACATCATGTGAAGAAATCAAAAGAACTCGACGACAATCATCCAACGAAGAATGATCGCAAGGATCCGAAAGTCATTGCAGGATTAGTTCGAGAGGGACGTTATATGATCCCATACCTGCCGGACGGTGTTTACGCAGACCTTAGAACAGCGTCAAACATACGGTTTCAGTTACAGGCGGAACTTACGAGAATTCAAAACAGGATGAGCCGTTGGTTCAATATATATTTTCCTGAATATCAGACGGTATACGGAAAGCCAGATGCCAAAAGTGGAATACTGATTCTAAAGAAAGCACCCCTTCCAGAAGATATCCTGACGTTGGGTATTGATGGAGTGAACGAGATCTGGCGAGATGCAAAGGTGAGAGCAGTAGGGAAAGCGAGGGCCAAGAGCCTGATAGAAGCTGCTGAGCACAGCATCGGAAGCAAAGAAGGAACAGTATCTGCGAGAATGGAAATCCGAATGTTGCTGGAGGATTATGAATCCAGAAACGAACGACTTCAGGAAGTGATGACTCTGATTGAAGAGTTAGTAAACCAGATCCCGATGGCAGAAAAGCTGTTAGAGATCAAGGGAGTAGGAATGAGGACAGTATCAGGCTTCCTTGCAGAAGTGGGTGATATCAGCCGCTTCAAAACTCCTAAAGAACTGCAGAAGCTTGCAGGATTGGCATTGGTAGAGAACAGCTCCGGAAAACACAAGGGTGAAACAAGAATAAGCAGACGAGGTCGAAAGAGACTAAGATATCTGCTGTTCGAGGCGGCAATGTCGCTTGTGTCGAAGAATCCAGAGTTCAGGGAACTACATGTTTATTATATAAGTTGAAGGCTGAATCCATTGAAGAAAATGCAGTCACTTATGGCAGTTGCATCAAAACTGCTGCGAGTTTTTTATGTCATGCTGACAAAAGGAGTGGATTATGACGCTAAGAAGATGGTTAGAGACATCAAGAGACCGGCGGTTTATTTGCAGGCTGAGTAAGAAAAACAAGTAACTATAGTGAAGGCTGTCAACTGGACAGTCACTGAATAAAGCAGAATGCAACAGATAACGTCCACTGATTACAGTGCTGAAGCAGGAAGCGAGTCAGTAATCAATACTACAAAGAATGAGCCAGTAGTCGGCAGGAAATTTTTTCATGGGACATAGATCCTGTAAAGGAGCAAAGCTGACACCCTGGTTATGGGCAGGCAGGACGAAGGAAGTTAGGACGTCTGGAGACAGAGAAGATCCTGGTGGATATAGGAGATTAGCTGCCATAGAGGGAAGGGTATATACAAGGCCAGTAAAACGAAAATCAAAGACGTTTTATTTCGTATACCTTTTATCTGCTATTTCAGTACTTGATACATTGAAATGCTCATAGCTTTGGCTTATTCACTGAGATATGCAAGGCTTAAAAACCTTGAATTTTCAATAAAAAACACTTGATTATATGAGGAGAAATTATGAGTATTCGAGTCCTTTTTGTCTGCCATGGCAATATCTGTCGCAGCCCGATGGCAGAATTTGTTTTTAAGGATATGGTAAAAAAACACGGTCTGGAAAGTGAGTTTGTGATCGCATCAGCGGCGACTAGTACGGAGGAGATCTGGAATGGAATCGGAAATCCGGTCTATCCTCCGGCAAAAAGAGAACTGGCGCGGCATGGGATTTCCTGTGAGGGAAAGCGTGCTGTTCAGATGCGCCGTGCAGATTATGAAAAATACGATTATCTAATTGGAATGGACAGTCGAAATATCACAAATATGGTACGGATTGCGGGTGGTGATCCGAAGAAAAAAATCACAAAGCTGCTGGCATTTGCCGGGGAACCAGGCGATATTGCCGATCCTTGGTATACAGACAATTTCGAGCAAACATATGAGGATATTATTCGAGGCTGTACAGCACTTTTCACGCAGCTTTGCGAAAAAATGTGAGAAAAAGTGCGAGAGAAAATTGCAGCAGAAAATAGCAGAAGAGGAAATAACAAAAGAGGAAATGGCGCAAAATGATAAGCAATATAAGTGATGAAGATGAAAAGGAACAATTACACACGCAATGCATGAAAAATAAATGCAGACAGGCGTTACTGGATGCGATACAGGCAGGGGACGAGGAATATGCAAAGGAACTTCTGTGGCAGACGGTAATTGCGTATCAGGGATGTCCGTTTAAAACAGTGTCTGGTCTTCCTTTTTCCTATACAATTAAGAAAGGGCGAAACGGTGAACTGACGAAGGAGCTGTGGATTGATCGGCGTGAGAACAGCAAGTCGCTGGCATGGAGCAGCATCAGTCTGGCATTTTCGAGTGCAATAAAAATCAAGGAGGCAAAGCGCCCGAAAGCGCTTGGGGATATTCGAGGTGTTTCTTATATTTATTCGATGCTGTGGCGTTTTGGTGTGCTTCAGGTGCCGCCGGAGGCAGAGGAGAAAATGAAGGTGGAAGTCACAGAAGAGTAGTGGATTCGGCAACGGTCATCGTGATCGCTGCCGTTTTTTTTGCGTGAAACATGGCGGAATCGAGGTAGGACTCAGAACTGTTACCTTATCTTTTTATTAAAATGAAGTCTCCACGCCCATGCGGTGCGTAGCTCCTATGGACGTGGTATCTGAA
>CAVFYJ010000046.1:0-24518 GCA_963626545.1 Acetatifactor sp.
TAAGTGAAAACAGTCTACAGTTAGTACAAGAATATATTAAAAATCAATAAGAAAGGGAAAGGCATTCACCCACGCCCATGCGGTACACAGCTCCTATGGACGTGGTACTCTGCCAGATTTGATAGAAGAATTACGAATAAGACCTGTAATCGAAGAAGCAACAACAAAAAATAAACGATAAAGACTAAACGATAAGAAAGGATTGACACATTATGGCTCTGACCAATTCACAATACAACGAACTGATGCGCCGCTACAGCCGCACCCGTTTTCAACACCAGCACGAAATGGAAGAACGTCTGCGCCATATTTATGCAAGGTGTCCGAGACTTCTTGAAATTTCAAAGCTACTTCCGACTGCAAGCGCTTCTCTCGCAAAAGCAAAGATTACCGGAAATGCAAGTGAAGCTGCAAAAGCGCAAGCTTCTATTGACGCACTGCGAAAGGAGCGCGCTGCTCTCTTGACATCACTTCACTATACACTTGATGACCTTCAGCCAAAATATAGCTGCCCAGACTGCAAGGATACCGGCTATCTCGATGGCAACCGCAAGTGTCATTGCTTTGAGCAGGCTGCTATCGGCCTACTCTATGAACAGTCCGGCATTCGTGACCGTCTTGAAAAAGAAAACTTCAGCACGTTTGATATCAATCGCTACTCTGACGCACCGAATCCAATCCTTGGTGGAATGAGCAACCGCGCCCATATGCAGCGCCTTCGTCTGCTCTACGAAAAGTATGCTTACCAATTTAAGGATGGCAGCCCCAGCCTCTTAATTTTTGGAAATCCGGGCGTTGGTAAGACGTTTCTTTGCAACTGCATCGCAAAGGTTGTGTTAGACCGTGGCTTTTCCGTTCTGTATATGACGGCCCCTGAATTTTTTGAATCCGCGATGCAGCGATTTCATTCAAATAATAACGATGATTCAAATGACAATGACTCCTATGCGCTGACTTGCAGCCTGTTAGTCATTGATGATCTGGGAACTGAAAATTTAACGCCATTTGTAATCAGCCAGCTGTTTCATGTAATCAATTCACGTGATCTGGCGAATAAAACCACGATTATTTCAACAAATCTAGGACCAGATGACCTAAAAACAGTCTACACCGAGCGTATCTCGTCGCGCCTGATGGGACAATACACGGCGATCCCGATTTTCGGGGATGATTTGAGGAACTCGTAAGCATAATTTTTTCCCGGAAGTTTCGGGGTCAGACCTATACGTCTGACCCCTTTTTTTGAATAATATGCCCCCACGGATTGCTCCGTTGCTTCGCAACTCTCGCAATCCTAAAAACATTCGGATTCGCTGATTTCCTTCGTAAATCGCTGCATCCTCATGTGCCCCCTTTTTTTGAATAATATGCCCCCACGGATTGCTCCGTTGCTTCGCAACTCTCGCAATCCTAAAAACATTCGGATTCGCTGATTTCCTTCGTAAATCGCTGCATCCTCATGTTTTTGACAGGTCTCAAGGTCAGAAGCTCTATCATGCAAGCATGATTCGCTTCTGACTTTGATCCCTTAGGGGTCATATTGCACAAATTTTCCCATGATTTTACACAATTTTCTTTTTTATCCATTTCGACGGAAACCTTGAATCTTCGACCGCTTCATGCTATGATTATTCAAGGTTCGTATTTTTGTACGCAGGTAAGCTGCGTCTCACTATCATGGAGGTCATCATGCCAAACGAAAAGAATCTGAACACGATACCAGTTGGAACACTGGGTCTTATCCCGCTTGAAAGCTGTGCAACCCTTGGACAAAAGGTAGACAACTACCTGACACAGTGGCGCTCAGACAGAAGCCACGCTCAGTCTACTGCACTTCATTTTTCCGAGTACAGCAAGGACAGCTACATCATCAAAGCAAAAACACCGAGATTTGGTTCCGGTGAAGCAAAGGGCGTCATCGAAGAATCCGTCCGTGGCTGCGATCTGTACATCATGCTGGATGTCTGCAACTATAGCCAGACCTACTCCCTGTGCGGATATGTAAATCATATGTCACCAGATGATCATTATCAAGATCTGAAGCGTATCATCGCCGCAGTAGAGGGCAAGGCCCGCCGTATCAATGTCATTATGCCGTTCCTTTATGAAAGCCGTCAGCACAAGCGTACTTCCCGTGAGTCTCTTGACTGCGCTATGGCACTTCAGGAGCTTACAAAGATGGGCGTATCCAACATCATCACCTTTGATGCTCACGATGCCCGTGTTCAGAACGCAATTCCGCGTGACGGATTTGAGAGCGTTCCATGCGTATACCAGTTTATCAAAGCGCTTCTTCGCGTAGAGCCAGATCTTCAGGTGGACAATGATCACCTGATGGTTATCAGCCCGGATGAGGGTGGTATGGGGCGTGCAATTCAGCTGACCAACTACCTTGGTGTTGATATGGGTATGTTCTACAAGCGCCGCGACTACACTCGCATCGTAGACGGAAAGAATCCAATCGTTGCTCACGAGTTCCTTGGAACCAACGTAGAAGGAAAGGATGTCATCATTATCGACGACATGATCTCCTCTGGTGACAGCATTCTGGATGTTGCACGCGAATTAAAGCGCCGCAAGGCTCGCAAGGTTTATGCTGCTGCTACCTTTGGTCTGTTTACAAATGGACTGGCAAAGTTTGATGCTGCATATGAGCAGGGTATCATTGATCATATCCTGACCACCAACCTGGTATATCAGAGACCAGAGCTTCTGTCCCGTCCTTACTATGTAAATGTTGACCTCAGCAAGTACATTGCGCTTCTGATTGATCATCTGAATCACAATGTATCCATTCATGAGCTGTTAAATCCGACCGACAGAATTAACCGCATCCTTGAGAAGCATCGCGCTCAGTTAGCTGCAAAGGCTGAAGCAGAAGCTGCTGCCGCTGCCACCGAGGACGCACAGAACTAAATAAATAATACCTATAAAAAGCCCCCTGAGAGTCATCTAATAAAAGGATGTATCTCAGGGGAATTTTTTAACTTTTCAATAGCCAACTACTATACGGGTATCCTATCGTTACGTAGTGGGCACGGAGTCAGAAGTTTTACGAGGCGATGCCGTAAAGCGAAGCGATCAGGCTCGCCGACAAAATCTGTCTGACGACGTGCCTTTCGTAAACCTACCGGGTTGCATCCGCCAGTCCGCACACCGTTCCATCGGCCGCTGCCGTTGTCAACTGTCTAACCGCCTTCGTCCGGCAGTCTCCCGCCGCATAGACACCCGGTGTCTTTGTCTTGCAATCCTCTCCGGCAATCACATATCCGGCATCATCAAGATCCACAAGTTCCTCAAACGCCTCATTGTGCGGCGCCATTCCGATTGCGACAAACAATCCGTCGACCGCAATCGTCTGCTTATCACCTGCCGTATTTGTCACCTCAAGCGCAGTCAACTTTGGCTCACCAACAAGTGCGGTCACATTGCTTTCCATCACGCACTCAATGTTCGCCGTATTCGCTACCTGATTGATAAGGCTCTTCTCTGCACGGAAGGTATCTCTTCTGTGGATCAGATATACCTTGCTGCAAATGCCTGCCAGATACAACGCATCCTGAAGCGCTGCACTTCCGCCGCCGACAACGGCGGCCGTTTTTCCTCTAAAAAATGGTCCGTCGCATACCGCACAGTAGGACACACCCTTTCCAATCAAGTCTTCCTCGCGCGCAATTCCCAGATGACGATGTGCCGCACCAGACGCGATGACAAGAATTTTACCCTCATACGTCTCGCCATCCTCAGTACGCACCTCAAAGCCATTCGCTGTCTTGCGGGCAGAAATGACCTTTCCATAAGTAACCTCACCGCCAAGATCACCTAGCTGCGCCATCAGTCCATCCGCAAACTCCATTCCGCTGATTTTTGCAATTCCCGGATAATTTTCCACGCATGGGGACAGTGTAATCTGTCCGCCCATCACCTCACACTCTAAAATAAGCGGCTTACTGCCGGAACGAAGCGCGTAAATCCCTGCGGTCAGTCCGGCTGTGCCCGCACCCACTATAATCATATCGTAATTCATAATCGTTCATTTCCTTTCTTTTATCAAATAAAACCACAACCTTAATGAATAAACTTCGAGATAAAGTCTCTCACCAGCCGGCGCGTCTCATCAATACCATCGGCATGGCCAAACTTGCGCTCCGGGTGCCACTGAACGCCCAGAATCTTCATGGATTCGGACTGATATGCCTCGATGGTATGGTTATCCTCGTCGATTGCAAGCGGCTCAAAGCAATCTGCCAGTGCATCCTCGAAAATAACATCCTTGTGATAATTATTGACATAAATGCTTCGATTTTCCTTTAACAGACGCACCTTATGATCCTCACCGCGCTCTCTCGGGCACGGAAGGTCCGGATGATAGGCCAGCTTTCCGCCAAAGAGGACGTTCATATACTGCATACCGCGGCAGGTTCCGATGATCGGAATGCCATGGTTGACGCAATAATGAATCAGCTTTTCTTCCATCTTATCGCGGTATGGCTGCACCTTCTCTTCGTGCGGGCGATCATACCACTGCGGACCAAGCGCACCGCCGCCGACTACGATCAAAAGATCAATTTTCTCGTCAAACAGACGCTCAAAATTCTTCGTATGATTTGCAACCGGGCGCGGGATAAATCCGATGGACTCATAGAACTCAACATAACCGGCCTCAAGGATATCGGTCGGATCGCCGTAGTCATTCACGCCCTCGCGCTGCGTGATGAGCGCATGGAGATTCGTATACTGAATGCCCTCTTTGATCAAACCATTTCGGCAGTCCATCTCCAGATAGTCAAGCTGTGACACGGTGTCGTAAATCTTCTCGCCGCAGCCGATTGCCGCTGGAATGTTAAACTCTGCACAGCGAATCGCCATATGGGATGCGGCTCCGCCGTACTTTGTGATAAAGCCTTTGATATTCTTCGTGAAAATCCACTCATAACCAGGGTCCGCCTTCGGCACGACTACGATCTTTCCGGTGATGTCAGCATCTGGCTCCTCATCGAGCAGAACAACCTCGCCCTCAACGACCTTTGCCGTGATGAAGTTTGGGCGCGCCTCGTACACTGGAATCACATCGACGCTCGCGCCAGAAAGGATGACCTCCGGAAGAAGAATCAGGCGGCTGTCGTGATTGAGTCTGCGACGCTTTGTGATCAACTTCATCCAAAGTTTCTTTAACTCCTCTGGATTGCAGCCCGGCTCATACAGCTTGAAATCATCCACGCAAAGCCAGGACAGATCCATCGTGCGAATCTCAAGGATGGAGCCGAGCTTTCGAATCAGCTCTAAGACCATACTCAGCGATTTGGTAAATTCAAATTTGAAATACTCACGCTGCTCAATTGCGCTCGTCCAGAATTTTGCCATACGCTCCGCTGACACATCAATCTGCGAATCCTCGAGTGCCTGCGTTAAGATACTGATATCAAGTTCGCGGCGAATATTAGTCTTTTCCTTCTTGATACGAGACGGTGCCGGACGGAAGTTCATCGCATCGTAGCGGTCAGAACGAATGTCGTATGTGCCGCTGCGCAGATGACCATATTTAAAGTTAAACTCTTCTCTGCTGATTAAACCCTGTGAGAAGCGCTCAAAGTCATCATTAAATTCAGAAGATACTGTAGATATCCCCTGCATAAAGGTGTCCACATTTTCACTGCTGTAGTAACCCGCATCGACAAGGGTACGAAGGAATGCTCTTGCGATGAATGCCAGTCTTGCCTGACGTGCAAACTGCGGTGTGCCGTTCGTGCGAATCTCCTTTAAAAGTGTCAAAATGCCTTCCACAAGTTTATCAATCGACACATCCTGATACAGCAGCTTTTCAATCTCCTCGCGGCGATTTTCAAGGCGCTTGAGTGCTTCTAGATCACTCTTTAAAATTTCCTCTTGATGCGTCACCGCGTCAGTCGTAAGCTTCTTTACCTCTCGCACAAGAAGCTGTCGCTCCTCCTCAGTAAAGCCATAGCGAAGCAGACGCTTTGAGTTCTCCTCGGTCATGAAATCGTAGCTGCTGAAAATAATCTCAAACTCGATCTTATCATGCGCGGAAAGATCCTCTTCGAGTCTTGTCTGATAATACTGAACAAGACGAAGCGCAAGCGGCTCCGGGATGGTCTCCGGAATCAGCGAATAATAAGAATAAGTCAGGTTAATGTATGGCTTATTTCCAACCTGATACATCAAATCCTCATTGAATGAACGGTAGCCGAGTTCACGTATGCCCTCGTTCCATGCGTGATGCGTGATGATCTCGCGATACAGCGAGTAGTCAAGTGCTCTCGGGTTGCTTCCAATAATCTCAGACGGGTTCCAGAATGCCATGTCAGACAGTTTCATCGGCTTTCCTGTGATCACGTCAAGATGCTCCTCGTACTCTTGACGAATCTGTCCCTTTCGTGCAAAGAACGAATAATCGTCGATATAGCGTCCCTCGCGATAACCTGCCGCAAGCGGACGGACCTGAAACAAAATGACCTGATTGTGGCTGTCGATTGCAAACTCAATATCAAGTGGGATATCTTCGATGATGCTCTCTACCTCTGCCACCGCTGCGATCAGGTTGTGCCAGCGCTCTTCAAGCTGATACAGCGATACATTTCGCGCAATCCACAGCGTCTTTCCGCCGCGACCGCTCGTAACGCTGTCCGTGGAGCCGAGGTCATCGTAGTTGACCAGATAGTACGGGCGCTTTCCCTTTAAATCACGAGAGAAAACAACGCCGCTGACACATACGTCCATCGCCTGGCGCTGGATTAACACCTGCTCATTTGAGATGCCCTTGATATCCTTCTCGTAGGACTGAATGACTGCTTCGATGGACTCAACAATCTGCGCACGGCTTGCAGAATCCACATCGAGAATACTCTTATAATGTCCCGCATTCGAGGACTTCATACAGTCTTCCTGCGTGGAGGAGCTTCGAACAACGATCCGGCATCCGCCGAACTTTTCCATAATCTCTGTGCAGACCTGATTTTTGTTGCGCCAGAAATCCTCTACCTTTAGGATGTACATTTCCTCGATGCGCGCCTTTTTGATCAGGTTTTTCATTGCATAAAGTGTATTTGCTTTCGTCGAAATAATCTTATTGATGTTATCCGCCATACTGCGTGTCCTCCCTTGTGATCAATCTCTGACTTCAGTGTATCACAATTCGGGCAATCTTTCCACAATAAAAAAAGTTACAGCTCACAGACACGTGAACTGTAACTAAAAAAAGGAGGGGGACGGAACCATCATCGGTTCCAATGAAAAAAAATGAAAAAGAGTACAACTTTTGTGTATCTATATATGTAAATTGCCAACAATTGGCAGATAGTAGATGTAGAAGCCATTTTGGAAAATTCATTGAATGATTTTAATGAATTTTGTTTGCTGAACTTCTGTATTGCTTTGCTGTAGTTCTTCTTGGCTTCCTCTGTTCAACTGTCTATATAGTACCAGAAGCCTGTGTGCAAATTGTGTTTAAAAAAGAAAGAAAATGTGAAATACACCTTAAGAAGATCTTAAGATAGCATCTTAAGAGAATATCTTCTATCTTCGGCTATCTTCGGACATCAAAAAAGAGGGCAGTGTTTCTCTGCCCTCTGAAACTTACTCGTAGTTTAGATTTTTTACTGAACTTCTTTCTGCTTCTCTTCAACCAGTGCGCGAATCGCCTCAAGATCTGCGGCGGTCAGCTCCTGACTGTCAAGATATGCACGAATGAAATCAACTGCGGAACCACTGAAGCTGGTCTTCTGGTAGCGCTTCATGAGCTCCTTCTGGTAATCCTGCTCTGAGATCAATGGCTTATAAACATAAGCATGGCTTCTCTTCTCGTAGGTTACATAGCCCTTATCACGCAGGTAAGACATAAATACGCTGATCGTGGTTCTTGCATACTCTTTGCCATACTCTGTCTTCAGACGCTCTAATAAGTCTGCTACAGCTACATTATCACCAATTTCCCAGATACACTTCATAATCACTTGTTCTGTGTTCGTTAATTCTAGCATCGCGATAATCCCTTTCTGTACCTTAAGTTCGACAACCGTATCTTCTGTTTCTTACAGCTGCTCTTCTGCTTTCTGGACACTCACTGTCACGTATGGCAGCATACGGCAATAATTATTCTAAGGCAACGAGACTATATTACCGCATTTCTTGAATAAATACAATGAATAAAATTAGCATTTTATTAACTTTTTGTATTTTTTGATCAAGAATGGGGGTATAAATCTAACCTCTTTTGCAATCCCGGTCAAATTCCTTCATTTTGTGACGAAATCTGTGCCTGATCCTGCGCCACAACCTGTGGACGGTTCAAAATCTCCATAAATTCCTCACCTGTGATGGTCTCATGATCATACAGGAATTTTGAAATTTCATGAAGCTTATCCATATGACTACTCAAAAGATCCTTTGCCTTTTCGTACTGCTTCTGTACCAATGCTACAACAAGATCATCAATCTTTGTTGCAGTTTCCTGTGAACAGCTCATACTGGTGTCTCCGCCTAAGTAAACATTGTTCATACTTTCCATTGCCACCATACCAAACTCACTCATACCATAGCGAGTGATGATCGCACGCGCCAGCTTTGTTGCCTGCTCGATATCGTTTGATGCTCCTGTTGTCACATCACCGAACACAAGCTCCTCTGCCACACGTCCTCCGGTAAAGGTAGCAATCTTGTTTTCCAGCTCCGCCTTTGTCATCAGATACTTCTCACCCTCATCGACCTGCATCGTGAAGCCGAGCGCACCAGATGTACGCGGAATGATTGTAATCTTCTGCACTGGAGCAGAATTGGTCTGTAATGCTGCTACAAGTGCATGACCAACTTCGTGGTAGGAAACAATCAACTTTTCCTTGGTGGAAAGAATACGATTCTTCTTCTGATAACCGGCAATTACGACCTCGACGCTCTCCATCAAATCGGTCTGGGTTGCAAACTTTCTGCCATCGCGGACTGCACGAAGTGCGGCCTCATTGACGATATTGGCCAGCTCGGCACCAGATGCACCTGCTGCGGTACGCGCAATCGCATTGAAATCGACATTGTCTGCAATCTTGATCTTTGCGGCATGTACCTTCAGAATGTCCTCACGACCCTTCAGGTCTGGCAATTCAACCGGAATACGACGGTCAAAACGACCCGGACGAAGAAGCGCCGGATCAAGAGATTCTGGACGGTTGGTTGCTGCAAGGATGACAACACCCTTGGAACCATCGAAACCATCCATCTCGGAAAGCAGCTGGTTTAATGTCTGCTCACGCTCGTCGTTGCCACCGATCTGTCCGCCATCTCGCTTCTTTCCGACGGCATCAATCTCATCGATAAAGACGATACACGGTGCTTTCTCATTGGCCTGCTTGAACAAATCACGCACCTTTGCGGCACCCATACCGACGAACATCTCGACAAACTCAGAACCGGAAATGGAGAAGAACGGAACGTCTGCCTCACCTGCTACAGCCTTGGCAAGCATTGTCTTACCAGTTCCAGGAGGACCTACAAGAAGGGCACCCTTTGGCATTGTCGCACCGATCTCGCGGTATTTCTGCGGATTGTGAAGGAAATCAACGATCTCCTGAAGAAGCTCCTTGGCCTCCTCCTCTCCGGCAACATCCTTAAACTTGATACCGTCAACAGACTTGACATATACCTTGGCATTGCTCTTTGGACCGCCCATGCCGAAGGTCATCATGCTGTCTCCATCGCCCATCTTGCTCATGAGCTTCTTGGAAATCAGTCTCCAAACAACAACTAAAATGACAATCGGAAGAACATAGCTGATCAGCATATACTCGAGTATACTCATCTGCTGAACGATTGGCTTGCTGAATGTCGCACCAGCCGCCTCAAGACGATTTACCAGATCGGGATCGTCCATCGTTCCGGTCTTGTAAATATGCTCACCACTCTTATCTGAGAAGGTAATCTGTGTATCCTCTACGCTGACTTCTCCGATGTTTTTCTCTTCGATCATCTGAAGAAATGTGCTGTAATCCGTCTGCTCTACCTGTCTTCGAAACAGGTTCGGAAATACAAATGTATTCAAAAGCAAAAACACAATGATGGCAATGACCCAATAGGTCAGCATCGGTTTTTTCGGCCTGTTTGGCCTGTCATCTACTTCCATACGCACCTCACATTCTGCTCCAGCGTCTCTGGAGCATATGGCATAGATTGTTTTGCATTGATTGTTTTGCATTAATCGTCTTGCATTCCACGCCTAATCGTATGATACCCCTTTTTATTAGCACTGTCAAGCAGAGAGTGCTAAATTTTGTATGAAATAAATATGAAATCTGTCTTTTTTCCGACGGTTCCAAGCTGGATTCAAGAATCTTTTTTCCGCTCGTAATAAAATAGGTACTGCTGCATGATTCCTGCAAAGCCTTCATATTTTTCTACCGGAAAATGGCCGTTATAATATGTTTTCTGGATCCGATCAATCCACACATCTACCGGAAATGCGCCGATACGGTGATACCCAAACAGCGCAACACAATTGGCCACCTTTTCTCCGACGCCATAGCAAGAGAGAAGTATTTTGTGCAGATCATCGTCAGTAAGCGTATTCCACTGTGTAAGGGCAAGTGAGCCATTAGCGACTTGTTTTGTGGTTTCGTAAATGTATTTAGCTCGATAACCCAAAGAGAGAGACTGCAAATCCGACAGGGTGAGGTTGGACAGCTGCGCTGGTGTCGGAAACGCATAAATTTGATTTTCTTTGTCAATGCAAGTGCCACATTTTTTTGACAACGCTTCCACGGCCTGACGGATGGCTGGAATGTTTTTTCGCTGTGAAATGATAAAGGTGATTAGCATCTCCCACGGATCCTGATGTAAAATGCGAATGCCGTTTCCGAAGGCAAACGCAGACCGTAGATACGAGTCTGCTGGGTCAATTGCAGTCTCGTATTGACGATAATCAGTCTCCAGATCAAAGTAATGACGCCAGAAATGCTCGTACTCGTCAGGAGGGCAGAAAAAGGTGAGATGATTTTTTCTTTCCTGGCGAATCAAAACAGTATGATCCGCTGCTGTTGCACGATAGAGCGTCCCAGAATTGACGGACTCATTGATATTGCCCGCCGTAAGATCAGTACCGTGATTTGCTTCATTCTCACTCACCCGATAAATACGAAAGCACTGGCCGCTCTCCATGATCTGCTCAAGATCGAAGCAATCTGCCTCAATCTGCACACCATTTGATTGGACCAGTGCTGCCTGTACAGTTGTCTGTGCATTCACCTGAATGGACTTGCCTGCTGTCTGCTGCCCGTTTGATTTTACTGGCACAGCTGTGCAACCACCTGATTGATTACTTTTCCGTCAGCTTTTCCCTTTAATTCTGCCATAACAGCCTTCATGATCTGACCCTTGTTCTTTGTAGCGATCACGTCAGCAAATTTGGTTGTCAGGATTTCCTTTACTTCGTCTGCGGACAGAAGCTTTGGTGCATACTCGCTGATGACATCGTATCTTGCCTGATACTCTTCCTTAAGCTCAGTACGATCTGCCGGACAGGAATCGATCTGCTCTTTTGCGGTCTTTAATTCCTTTAAGATAACGCTGTCTACTAGCTCCTCTGTAATATTGTCACGACATCCCTTGTCGATTGCTGCTTTCTTTACTGCGGAAATCAGTGCGGAGATGGATTCCTTTCTTGGCTTATCCTTTGCCTTCATTGCGGCAATCATATCTTTTTGAAGTTTCTCAAACTGCATGATACATTCTTCCTTTCTGCGGTGCGGCTTATGCCTCACGCGTTAGTAACATGATAGTTCAATTAGGGGCATCTGTCAAGGTTGATGCTATTAAAAAAGGAGCGCACTTTCGTGCACTCCTATAATCGCGAATTGATATCGGATTAGTCTACGGTATATGGCATAAGTGCGATATGACGAGCTCTCTTGATCGCTACAGTCATTGCTCTCTGATGCTTTGCGCAGGTTCCGGTAATTCTTCTCGGAAGGATCTTTCCTCTCTCGGAAACATACTTCTTTAACATTGCAACGTTCTTGTAATCAATAACACCGTTGTTCTCTCCACAGAATACGCAAACCTTCTTTCTTCTGCGAGGTGCTCTTCTCTTCATGGAGGAATCAGTTTTTTCTGCCTTATTGTAAGCCATGTTCTTCTCTCCTTTTTGATCTTCTATCTGTCAGACCTTTCGGTTCTGACTATGGACGTTTTTCTCCGTCTGTCTTTGACATCATTAGTTAAATGGAAGTCCTTCGTCTTCTACGCCGTCCGGGATGTTCATGAATCCACTTGCAACTGCGCTAGCTGGCTCAGGTCTGGACTGAGACATTGCCGGTCTGTAACCGCCATTGTCGGATCCTGTACTGGCTGCCTTGCTCTCTGCAAACTCCTGATCCTCAACAACCACATCGGTCGTATAAACTTTCTGGCCATCCTTATTGGTGTAGCTGCCGGTCTGAATACGCCCGGTAACCACAAGCTTGGTTCCCTGATGGAAATACTTCTCAGCGAACTCTGCTGAACGGTCAAATGCCACACACTGAATAAAGTCAGCTGTCTGCTCACCATTGGAAGCGTTTGATCGTCCTCTGCGATCCACAGCCAGGGTGTATCTTGCAATAGCCATCTGGCGCTCGCCCTGTGAGTAACGAACTTCTGGGTCTCGGGTAAGTCTTCCCATTAAAATAACTTTATTCATAGTTAATAACCATGCCCTTTCTAAAATGCTTAAGCCGAATGCCTAAGCGTCCTGCTTACGCTTCCTGCTTAACGCAAAGATATCTGACAACCGGTTCCATAATGCGTACGTGTCTCTCAACTTCGTTTGGACACTCTGCATTGCCATCAAACTGGATGAAGTAATAGTAAGCCTCTTTGGACTTCTGAATCTCATAAGCCAGTCTCTTCTTACCCCAATCATCAACGTTAGTAACAACGCCGTTGTAACGGGTGATGTAGCCCTGTACCTTCTCGATTGCTGCAGCTCTTTCTTCTTCCTCAAGCTTTGCACTTAATACAACTGCTAACTCGTACTTATTCATGTTTCTACCTCCTTCTGGTCTCTGGCCCTTCACTTACTGAAGAGCAAGGATATGACATTACATCACAGTTTTTTACTCTACCATATTTCCGCAGAAAATGCAAGCACTTTTTTATAAAAAAGTTCACGCGTTCAGATGTGTTCGTACAAATCCCATGCTTGCATGAGGATTGAACGAATCAGCTGAACGAAGTGAACGCCCGTTAATGAACAAAACAAAGTTGCGAAGCAACGAAAGCACGTTAGTGCGGTTTTGTGAATGGGCGTTCCGTGAACTTTTCCGCAAACTCTCATTCCGCCTTTTTGATACTTTTCGTATTCTTCTCCACGAGCTTTCTCGGCACCAAAATCTGGTGCTCGCAACCGCAGCAGCGCAGGCGAAAATCCATTCCGACACGCAAAATCTCCCACTCCTTGCTTCCGCACGGATGCGGCTTTTTCATGGTGATTCTGTCTCCAACCTCAAAATCCATTTTCATATAACTCATTACTCCTCAGATCAGGCGTGCCGGACAATTACTCAACAGCCTCAGCAAGCGCCTCTCCTATTTTTCGTTTTATGATAAGATCCGCCATGTTATCCTTGGCGGTCGCTGCCATGTTGATCAAAACCAGCTTATTTCCGCGGTAATAATCAAGAAGGCCTGCCTCCGGATAGACGGTAAGCGATGTTCCGCCCACGATGAGCATGTCCGCCTGACTGATATAGCGAACTGATTTCTCCAGCGTGCGCTGATTCAAGCTTTCCTCATACAGCACGACATCCGGCTTAATCGTTCCGCCGCAGTCGCACTTGGGCACCCACTCTTCTTTATTCGGATCTTCTTTATTCGGATTTTCCTTATTAAGAATATCCTCCAAGCTGTAAAACTTTCCGCAGCGCTCACAATAGTTTCGAAGCACACTCCTGTGAAGCTCTAACACCTCTTTGCTTCCGGCCTTCTGATGCAGTCCGTCAATGTTTTGTGTGATGACTGCCTTTAACTTTCCTTGCTGTTCAAGCCTTGCAAGTGCTTTGTGTGCCACATTTGGCTGTGCATTTGGAAACAGCATCTTATTTCGGTAAAACTGGAAAATTTGTGCAAAAAAACTCGTGATTTTAGTCAGGAGTTATTGACTATTCAAACCAGAAATAACTAATTCCCATAACACCCTTCATGGACAGCTTCAGCTTTATGATCTCATCCACATAGCCCCACATGGCCATCTCCTCGGACAGATTGATACAGACCTCCTGCATTGTTCCCTGTGTATTTAACGCAAACATCTGGGAATCCTTGTCGTTGATGGTAATCTTGAGCTTACTGCCCTCGACCGCATAGAGCTTTAAGTGAAGCTCGCTGCCAAGACTGTCGTTGTCGCCCATGGTGTACTCCATCATGGCTTCCTGCGTCTTGTTGTTGACACTGACTACCTGTGCGCCCTCTCGCCTTGCGATGCGCACGTTTCGGCACTCATCATACAGCCATGCACCCGTGATATTGGCAAAATCGCGGCGCATACGGATGTCTCCCTCGAGGCATACCACTGCCTCTGCCGGGCGCTTCGTTCCATCACTGTCGACGATCTGCACCGGTGTGTCCGCGTTTTCTCCAATCCAGATGCGATAGCTGCCATCCGCGAGCATCATGCTCTCGGTGATCACGTCGTAAATCATCAGCTCACGGAATGGAATACGGATCGTCACTTCCTTTGCCTCACCTGCACGCAGCATGACAAATGCAAAGCCGACAAGCTTCTTATCTGGAAGCGTAAGCGTTGACTCTTCCTTTGCCGCATAGATCTGAACGACCTGAGCACCATCGCGATCTCCAGTGTTTCGCACACACAGCACCGCCTTAAGCTGCTCTTTTTCCTGTTCAACTGCAAAAATATCATAAGAAAATGAGGTGTAGGACAAACCATAGCCAAATGGATACTGCTTCTCGCCCCTGTAATACTGGTAGGTCTGGCGTGTACGGATGATATCACACTCATTTTTTGCCGGAAGGCTCTCAAAGGATGGATACCAAGTCATGTTCAATCTGCCAGATGGGTTATACGCACCAGACAATACATCTGCGATCGCATGGCCAAGCTCCTGACAGCCAGATGGGCTAAAGAGAATCGCCTTTGCTTCCTGCAATGCCGAAAGATCATGCGGATAATTGCTCACAACAACTACAATTGCCTGCGGATTTGCATTTTTTACAGCTGCAAAAAGTTCCAGCTGTGCCTTCGCAAGTGCATACTGCTCTCGGTCCTGTCCGATCTGACCATTGATCACTGGATTCGTACCGAGCACGACAATCACCTTGTCTGCCTCTGATGCCAGCGTCACCGCGCGCGCTGTGCCATCCCAAGTCTGCTCAATACCAAACAGTGCCCGGTTCTCACCCGGCCAGCCAATACCTACCTGCTCATCCGTTGCCGCACGAAGCATGCCCTCACTGTCCCAGTACACATCTCTTCCGCGCCACGTTGTCAGTCGGAAACGTCCATCTGGCTGCATCTCCACACGGAAGCATTCCTTGACATGGCGGCCAAATGCCTCCCTGCGGCTTGCAAATAGCTTGCCATCCTCGTCTACACTTGTAAGATAACAGCCAGTCGATGCCGCCTGCAGATTCATCTTGCTCTGTCCCCAGTCGGTGATAACAAACTCCTCTGCCTCCGAGCGTGATCCTAACGCCAGACGTCCTTCCTGGGTCAGACACACGTAACGCTCCCCACATCGCAAACAAAGTCTTCTCTTTCCATCCGTGTAGGTCACCGTTCCCGACGCAAACGCCTCGCGGATGCCATCGTACGGGGTAACACGATACGGCGGAATTCCTCCGTTCCAATCCTTGAGCCATTCATTGGCAAGTGGCCCGATCACAGCAATCTTTTCTTCCTTCTTTGGATCAAGCGGCAAAATATGGTCCTCATTCTTTAAAAGTACAATCGACTCGCGTCCTGCCTGACGTGACAGATTTGCATGCACACTTCCGCCAAGAAGAGACTCATCCGGGTTTGCAAATGGATCGTCTTCCTTCTTATTGAACATACCAAGACGAATCCTCGTCGCAAAACTGTGGCGTACTGCCTGATTGATATCCTGCATCGTAAGAAGTCCTCTGTCGTAGGCACTGCGCACGGCCCCTGCTACATACTCCGGCTCATCCGCAAAGCAATCCACTCCTGCCTTTATTGCAAGTGCTGCCGTCTTTGCGATATCCGAGAATCGCTCATCCTGACACAATTCAGCAAGGGAACACTCATTTCCGACAATGTGGCCGCCAAAGCGCCACTCGTTTCGAAGTACCTCCTGAAGCTGGTCGCAAAAAAGGGACGAAACGCCATTGATTGTGCTGTTTGCCGTCATAACGCCCTCTGCGCCGCCCTCGGTGATACACCTGCGGTACGGCTCCAGATAATATTCATAGAAGCTTCGCGGGTCAATCGACACCTGAAGCGGTCGATCCTCCGAATTGTAGCCGGTAAAATATTTAAGCGTAGCCGCCGTCTTGATGTAGTTCGGGTCGTTTCCTCTCATTCCTTTGATGTAGGAGGATGCCATACACCCACCCAAATACGGGTCCTCACCGTAGCCTTCTTCTGTTCGTCCAAAACGCGGATCGCGCTCCGGCTCTGCCATCGGTGCCCAACGGCATAATCCGCCATGCTCTCCCTCTCGGTAATAGAGAATTCTTGCCTCATTTCCGACTGCCTCACCGATCTTTTCCATCAGCTCGGTATCCCACGTCTGGCTCATGCCAAACGGCTGTGGAAATGTCGTGGTCGGCTTCGGTGCCCCCCAGTTCACGCTCCTATCGTGCTTTGCTTCCACACCATGAGCTGCTTCCTCGCCCAGATACGTGCTGCGTATTCCAAGACGCGCTACCTCTGGTGTGAGTGTTGACAGCATTCTGCACTTCTCATCCAGATTTAACGCCTCAAGCAGCCAGTCCAGTCGCTCCCCAATGTCAAGCGAAGCATCCCACAATGGTGTATTCCGGTTTTCCATAATTTCCTCAGATCCTTTCACCAAATGACAAAGATGCTGCAGATATCCCCTGCAGCATCTTTCTTACTTCTTTTCAAGCTCCTTTACGGCAGCTACGATTTCAGCCGCATTCTTTTTTGAGATTCCTTTGGCCGAGCATGCATACTGCACTAGCTCACTGAGAGATCCATCACACCAGAAATTCATGAACTGCTTTACCTGTGCTTCCAAAAACTTCTTATCGTTGATTGCAGAAGAGTAATAGAACACGCGTCCCTCTCTTCTTACATTTACATACCCTTTGTCAATCAGATGCGCAATAAATGTACACACCGTTGACCGCTTCCAATCCTTCTGATACTTTTTTTCAAGTTCGTCCATGATGCCAAGCAGACCGATTTTCTTATCCGCTTGCTGAATGCATCGGTAAACTAACATCTCACAATCCGTAATATCCGAAAACAGCATAACGTCTCCCTCTCTTTCTCTCTTGATTGCCGCTCTTTCTTATAATGATTCATTATAATTCATGCTTCATGCCGCTTTAATGCAGGCTAAAATTCATAAGACCTACGAAAATCAAAGCAAAACAAGTCAGAAACAAAATTGCCTTAATCTTTCCGATCCCATTATTTATGTAAAATAATACGCCAAACACAACAATCGCTGCCACACAGGTAAGAAGCAGATAAGCTCCTGCAAAGGTAACCGTAATCGGTGAGATCACAGCCGTCAAACCTACCATCAAAAGTAGTCCCAAATTTCCTGTTGCAAGCGTTGCCCGCATAGAAATCGGTTTCTGCGTGTTCATCCAAAATTTTCTTGCCACACGCACATATTCTGGGAGCACAAGTCCCACACCGATCACAGCAAATCCGATTACGCCCTGCTCCAACTTCAAGCTGTACGTAATCGCTGCTGTGTTATTCATAAGAAGCACACCGCCAAGTCCTGCAAATGCCAGACCCACAAGCGTGAAAACAATCGCCGGCACAAAATTCGTACCCGGGCGACGCTGCAGCTTATGGCTCTTTCCCGTAAAATAAGGAAGTGTCCATACAGTAAAACCTGCGGCTAAAACCAATAGAAAGATGCCTGCCCCGCGAGAGATCGTGCTGGCCGGATGGCCCTTGCTCCACGTATAGTTTGTGAAGACGATCAAAATCACGACACATACCAAAAGAATCACGAGATCACGAAGTGCATTGCCTGCCAAACGAAAGTTTCCGGCAAGACCGAGCATTCCATAGATCAGAAGAAGCTGCAGCACGCCAGCTGTCAGCGCAGCTGCAAATACCATGTTTCCCAGACCGAACGCACCGCCTGCAATCGCAACACTCAAAAACGGCATAAGGCTGAGCGCAAACCACGAAAAGATCCTCTCTTGTGCATCGGACGTTGGTTTTGTTCTCATGATGGATATTCCGCCTTCATTCACCAGTTTTGTACTGATGAGCAGCAATACATATCCAAGTATTGCCAAAAAAACATTTGTTATCCCCATAATTGTTTTCCACTAACCTCCGGAAGATTTACACATATACATTTATTCTACCTTTATCTACGGTTGATTGTCAAGTAAAAAGATAGCTGTCCGAAGAAAAACCTCCGGACAGCCAAGTATTCTTTTTTGTTCTTTTTTATATTCTTTTTGTAACACCAGATTGCTCCGTGCTTCGCACGTCTTCCTGTGAGATTATTAGATCTCGAACAGTAAATCGCCGTAGGTTGGCATCGGCCATACCTTGCGCTCTACTAATACTTCCAGCTTATCAACCGGTGCACGCAACTCATCCATTGCTTCCTTTACAACATCCTTGTAATAGAATGCCTGCTCCTTGCCTTCCATGGCAACTGCCTTTGTGTGAACCTCGCTTAACTTCTTGAGTGCCTGATAGGTCTCGCCTAAAAGCTCTGCGATCTCATGAAGCATACCTTCCTGAGTGGAGATGTTTGCTGCTGCGTATGCAGACTTGATAGTATTTACAGATGCAGCCAGATTGTTCTCATACTTGATAACAGCCGGGATGATCTTCTTTGTTACCATATCGATCATAGTGCCTGCCTCGATGTTTAAGGTCTTGCTGTAGGTCTCATAGAAGACCTCTGCACGAGCCTCAAGTTCTCTCTTGGTCAGGATGTGGAACTTCTCATACATCTCAACGGTGGTCGGAGCGGTTACAGACTCGATGGACTCAACCCATGTCTTTACATTCGGAAGTCCTCTTCTTTCGGCTTCTGCTACCCACTCATCGGTGTAGCCGTTTCCATTGAAGTAGATGTCCTTGTTTTCACGGATAAAGTCTGCGGTTACCTCGCGAACTGCATCCTCGGTGTGCTTACCTTCTCTAAGCTTTGCCTCGATTGCATCTGCTGCATCAGAGAATGCCTCTGCCATCATGCCGTTTAATACAGTGTTTGGCTCTGCAATATTGCAGGAAGAAGCTACCATACGGAACTCGAAACGGTTTCCAGTGAAGGCAAATGGTGATGTACGGTTACGATCGGTCGGATCCTTATCGACAGCCGGGCACTCCTTAACGCCAAGATCAAGTGTTCCTGCTGGAATGGAAGAATCTGCATATCCTTTCTCGATGATCTGGTCGATTACGCCGCCGACCTGATCGCCTAGGAAGATAGAGATGATTGCTGGCGGTGCCTCGTTTGCACCCAGACGATGATCGTTTCCTGGATTGGAAGCAGCGGTACGAAGAAGAAGCGCATGCTTCTTAACTGCCTTCATAACACAGCCAACGATTAACTGGAAACGAGTATCGGTCTCTGGTGTCTTGCTCGGCTTGAACAGGTTGATTCCATCATCCGTGGAAAGAGACCAGTTGTTATGCTTACCGGAACCGTTTACACCTGCGAATGGCTTCTCGTGAAGCAGGCATACAAGACCGTGACGTGTCGCTACCTTCTTTAAGGTATCCATCAGAAGAAGGTTACTGTCTGCTGCTACGTTGCTTACCGAGAAAATCGGAGCAACCTCATGCTGTCCAGGTGCAACCTCGTTGTGCTGTGTCTTTGCGGTGATACCAAATCTCCACAGTTCCTCATTTAACTCCTTCATGAAGGAACCAACACGCTCCGGAATGACACCGAAATACTGGTCATCAAGTTCCTGACCCTTTGGTGCCGGTGCGCCAAATAAGGTACGTCCGGTAAATACAAGGTCATCTCTCTGTAAATATTTGTCTCTGTCTACGATGAAGTACTCCTGCTCCGGTCCAACACCTGCTGTTACCTTTGTGGAGGTTGTATTTCCAAGAAGACGAAGAAGTCTTACACCCTGCTCGCTGACTGCGTCCATGGAACGAAGAAGCGGTGTCTTGGCATCAAGTGCCTCACCTGTGTAGGAACAGAACGCTGCCGGAATACAAAGAATGGTTCCGATCGCATCTTCCTTTACATAGATTGGAGATGTCATATCCCATGAAGTGTAAGATCTTGCACGGGAGGTATCACGGATACCACCTGACGGGAAGGATGAACCATCTGGCTCAGACTCACACAATTCTTTTCCGGTAAAATCCATCATAACCTTACCGTCTTCATCTGGAAGAGAAACAAAGGAGTCATGCTTCTCTGCAGTAAGCATGGTCAATGGCTCAAATACGTGTGTAAAATGTGTTGCACCCTTCTCAATCGCCCAGTCTCTTATTGCCTGTGCAACGATGTCCGCAGATCCCTTCTCCAACTTGCATGCCTTAACTTCATTATAAACCTTCTTAGGAAGGCGAGCTTTCATCTCAGCATCTGTAAAAACATTGTTGTTAAATAACTCTGTAATTCTGCCGCTCATGTTTTCAACCCTCTCATTCTATACTGATATGCAGCTCTGTCTGCTGTCTTTTCTTTGTTCTGTCATTGCCGCAGAGCCGCCTAACCGAAGTTTTCCTTACCAATCACTTTACAGTGATAAAGTTAAAAAAAGGGCGCCCTTATCAATAAGATAAGAACGCCCTTGTTCCGGTCAGATCGTGATCGCTTATCGCCATCACCGATGACAATAAAATACCTCATTTCAATCGGAAAAGCAAGTGTTTTTAGGGAATTGATTCACTTTTGTGAAATATCCCCTTTTTTCACGGCAAACCCGAGAAATATTTGACACTCTGTCTATTTCGCCACATGTTTCGTTAAGCACATGACAATTGGCTCATGTGTCTAATTGTCTCTCTGCCCAGAACCGCACTCTCAAATCTTAATTTGCTATTAATTGATTCAAGCCTTGCCTACAGAACCGAACAGCTCCATCTTTTCCTTAACAGTAGCCTTGATTGCCTCAGCACCTGGTGCTAACAGCTTTCTTGGGTCAAAGCCCTTGCCCTTCTGATCCTTACCAGCCTCGATATACTCACGAGTAGCTGCTGCGAAGGATAACTGGCACTCGGTGTTTACGTTGATCTTGGAAACGCCCAGAGAGATTGCCTTCTTGATCATGTCAGCCGGGATACCTGTACCACCGTGAAGAACGAGCGGCATATCGCCAACCTTCTCACTTACTGCTGCTAAAGTCTCGAAGCTCAGTCCCTTCCAGTTAGCCGGATATACACCGTGGATGTTACCGATACCAGCAGCCAGCATAGTTACGCCCAGATCAGCAATTCTTTTGCACTCTTCCGGATCTGCACACTCACCCATACCTACAACGCCGTCTTCCTCGCCGCCGATGGAACCAACCTCTGCCTCAAGAGACATTCCCATGCCCTTGCATACAGCAACCAGTTCCTTGGTCTTCTCGATATTCTCTTCGATCGGCAGATGAGATCCGTCGAACATGATGGAGGAGAAACCAGCCTTGATGCACTTGTAGCATCCTTCGTAGGTTCCGTGATCCAGATGCAGAGCAACCGGAACGGTGATGTTCATTTCCTCGATCATAGCCTTTACCATAGCTGCTACTGTACCGAAACCGGTCATATACTTTCCTGCACCCTCGGAAACACCAAGGATAACCGGGCTCTGAAGCTCCTGTGCGGTTGCAAGGATTGCCTTGGTCCACTCCAGGTTATTGATATTGAACTGGCCTACTGCATACTTGCCGGCCTTTGCTTTCTTAAGCATCTCTTCAGCTGTTACTAACATTGAAGTACCTCCTTTAATTGCTTATGGTTGCTTGTGATTGCTTGTGTGATTATTTTTTCACAATCTTCTGTAAGTATAACATCTTCGCCGTTAGATTTCAACTGGATTTTTTGCGACCTGGTAAGTTTACGCGTGTTATGCGACCCGGAAGTTTTATGAACGCGGGGGAAGTGCTACCTGGTAGGTTTACGAAACGCGGTTCGTAAAACTTCCTCGCGAACTATATCATAAAAATTTTATATTTGCAGGATTGTGACCCTTATTGACTTTTATGGATAGGCAAGGTATCATTTTAATAATAACTATTTATTAGAAAGGCAAACCTATGAAATTTAGCATGAAGAAGGATTCTCCCTTCCGCAACAACATTTTCCCTTGGGTCATGTACGGCATCGGAACTGCCGTTTATGTGCTCATCCTGTTTATAAAAATGATCAGACACCCTGAACTGTTATCCCCGTGGCTTACAATTCTGCTTGCAGTCGCAGGCGTGGCACTGGGCGCAGTTTACATGATGTATCTCAAAAAGAAGGTGACAAACCGTCGCCCATATCTGGCATTAAAGCAGGGCATGATTGTCGTATGGGTGGTTGGTCTAATCGGTGTCACGCTGACTGAGATTGCACACTGGACCTACTGGCTGTGTATCTTCCTCGCCGGAATGAGTGTCGGTTACTTCTTTATTTATATTCCAAGATTCATTGAAATTAAGAATTACTTGACGAATTTGATGAAGGACTATGAGTCAGAGAAGTAATTTATTGAAATAGCACTGGCTCTGACCGGTATTGGATTTTAATGACTGCGTATGGGTAGCTGATATTGGCTGGTTCTTCCCCTTCGGGGCCGAGCAGTACGCTTGTAACCACAATATTATCTTTCGTTAAATACACATCTGGAAACTGGATGCTGTAGCCACCAGTCAATTGCTTTCCGTAGCCAACTACTATGTAGAGTTCATCCTGATCGGCATAGGTCAGCTTGAACTCTCCTGTTTTTTTCTGGTCGATGATTGTCTTTAATTCATCTGGAATTTCAGCATCATCGATCACGGTAAAATCAATGTCCTGCAAGCGCTCTTCCTTTTTGGATGTGCAGCCCGTGGCTACGCACAGTATTATGCAAAGGCACAGACAAAGGATACAAAGGAATACATATTTGCTCGTGATTCTCTTCTTGCTGACAGCGGGCATAAAAAAACCTCCATAAATATGATGTCTATCTCATATTTATGGAGGTTTTTCTTAAATATGCCAGTTACGGCATTAATAATTGTCTTTATTCTTTTAATCTTAATTGCTTGGAATATCCTCTGCCTGCTTTACATAGCTGCCTGAATTTCTCTTATAAGTAACAGTCTGTCCCTTTTCTGGATACATCATGCCCAGCTCCTGTGTCGCATAGTCATAAATACGCTGGTAATCGATTGATCCCTCAATCGCGCTGTTTCGTGCATTGTTATCCTCAACAAGTGATGCATATGTCTTCTGCAAGGATGCAAGCTGCTTCTGGCTGGCATTTAACTTTGCCTGCTGATCTACATAAAAAATACACGCAAATAAAAACACAGCACACAAAACACCAACCACAGCTGCCTCTGTGAATGTTAGTGCATTTGCTCGTCTTCTGCGTTCCTCAAACTCTTTCTCTACTGCGCGTTTATGAATCTGCTTTTCCCAGCGTCTCTGACGCTCCTGCTGGCGTTCAAGCTGTTCCTGCTGATAGCGGTCCAGATAAGGAACTGCCTTACGCACGGTATTATCACCGGATACGTGTGTATCAAATTGTCTGTGAAAACTTGGCCGGATTATATTGTCTTTTGGCTCCATAGCGTCCTCATCTCTTCCTATATGTTTCTTCGCTCTCACAGCCTTTCGCTGCTGCCTTGTAAGCCGCACCACACGCCATGATCACAAAATTACTCCATCTTATACATAAAGCATTTTACTTCATAAACGCGGTGTTGTCAACGACATTTTTCAAAATAACAGCACATAGTACTAGTGCAAGCCCACTTAACGTAAGATAAATTGTTAGGCTCAAAGGAATTGCCTCAACCATCTTATTACCGACCGATACCATTCTTCCATCGTATAAGATTTTGGGAATTCTCTGTATTGGGAAATACTGCCACAGCTGTGACAGCTCCCTATTTCGATGAAAAATTGATTTGTCAAATAATAACAAATACAATAAAAATACGCAAGGCAGCAAAATGGCACCAATGGAGTTTCGCAGCAGTTCGGAAAGAAGCATCGTGATCGCACCAGTCATTACACATGGGCAACGAGCTTTTTAATCATTTTAAATTATTCAAACTCGACAATCACTAATCAATTTTGTTTAGAGATTATTTGTTGCCGTGTTTACTTTTCTTTTGAATCTTTGATTTATCCATATTATCCTGCCTATATGGGCTAATGTTATCAGTTTGTTATCGGT
>CAVFYJ010000047.1:0-24137 GCA_963626545.1 Acetatifactor sp.
GGTTGTAAACTCATTATACATCGGAAAACCTTGTACGGCAATTTTTTATTTAAAATTATGCAAAGTTTTATGATTCAAAACTTGTAAAGTGGTGTTTATTAACTTATTTGACCTATTCTTACTCCACAATTGACATCGCGATGGCTTCCGGTGTGATCGGCAGCTCTCTGTGCCATACACCAGTTGCACGGTAAATCGCATGCGCGATGGCTGGCGCCGGCGTGTTAATAACGATCTCACCGATGGACTTTGCTCCAAACGGGCCGGTCGGTTCGTAGCTGTCCTCAAACTCGACCTTTAATTTGCCCATATCGAGACGTGTCGGAATCTTGTACTGCATAAAGGTGGATTCAATCGGGCGACCAGACTTATCGTAGGTGACATTTTCCATAAGCGTATGACCGATGCCCTGCACGATTCCGCCCTCTGCCTGAATTCTTGCCAGTGCTGGATTGATTGCGATACCGCAATCAACAACTGCCATGAAATCAAGAATCTTCACTTCTCCTGTCAGCTTATCCAGCTCGATCTCTACCATTCCGACCATGTACGGTGGCGGAGATACCGGTGAGAAATGAGATGCGGTTGCCTCTGCTGAACTATTACTTGCCAACTGAGTCTTGTAGGCAATATCCGATAAGGAAACGGTCTGACCTGTGGAAATGCAACGCACCTGACCATGTTCAAATACTACATCGTCCTTCTCGCAGTTCATCATCTGCGATGCAATCTCACAGATCTTTTTCTTTAGATCGGTACAAGCCTTCTCGACTGCCTTTCCGGTAATGTAAGTCGTGGAGGATGCGTAGGAACCAGAGTCATATGGCGATGCATCGGTATCGGCTCCGAATACGGCGATATCGTCTACGCTGCAATCCATGCACTCTGCTGCCATCTGTGCAAGAATCGTATCGCATCCAGTACCCATATCAGCTGCACCAATCATCAGGTTATAGCCGCCGTCCTCATTTAACTTCAAGGTCGCGGAACCGACGTCCAGATTGGAAATACAGCTTCCCTGCATTGCCATGCCGACACCTGCAGCACGCACCTTGCCGTTGCCCATATCACGCACTGGATATTTTTCATCCCAGTGGAACATCTTTTTGCAGTGCTCCATGCAGCGATCAAGCGCACAGGCATTGGCGGTCTCGCCGTAGTAAGCTGGCATGACCATGCCCTCTCGTACCATGTTTTTGTCACGAAGCACCGTCGGATCCATGCCAAGTTTGTCTGCTAATTCATTGACGGCAGATTCCAACGCAAAAATACCCTGTGTCGCACCATAACCACGGTATGCACCTGCTGCCTGATGATTCGTGTAAACAACATCATAGCCAAAACGGAAGGCCTCGAGGGAACCCGTATACAGCGGAATGGACTTGTGGCCGGACAGACCCACGGTTGTCGGACCATGTTCACCATACGCACCAGAATTGGACAGTGTATACAGATCAAGCACACGAATTTTTCCTTCCTTGCTGGCACCAAGGCGCACATGCACCTCCATCTCGTGGCGCGGGGAACCGGCAATCTGCGCTTCTTTTCTGGTGTAATTGATCTTTGCCGGGCGACCGGTCTTCATCGTGACAAATGCCGGGTACACATCGCACACTGCGGTCTGCTTTGCGCCGAAACCGCCGCCGATACGCGGCTTTTCAACACGAATGCGGCTCTTTGGAATTCCGAGCGCATTGGAGAGAATACGGCGCGTATGGAATACGATCTGCGTGGACGAAATGACATGAAGTCTGCCGTAGCGATCGAGTGTTGTGTAGCAGATGAATGGCTCCATCATCGCCTGATTGTACGCCTTCATGTGATAGGTATGGTCAATCACAATATCACAGTCTGCCATGATGCCATCGACATCGCCGTTTGACTCGGCACCACTTGCTACCAGGTTTCGCTTATTATCACCGCCGACCGGACATGGCGGGAACCAGTCCTCCTCCGGGTGGACAAGTACCGGATTATCCTTTGCGGTATGGAAATCCAGCACCGGCTCAAGCACCTCGTACTTAACTTTAATCAGCTTCATCGCCTTGAGTGCAGCCTTCTCATTTTCCGCTGCAATAATCGCTACAACATCACCTGAAAAGCGCACATGACGATCAATAATCAGGCGGTCATACGGGGATGGTTCCGGGAATGTCTGACCCGCAATAGCAAAACGATGCTGTGGCACATCCTCCCATGTATACACATCGACCACGCCTGGAACCAGCTTTGCTGCTCTTGTATTGATCTCCTGCACAATCGCATTGGCATGAGGAGAACGCAAAATTTTAACGACTAGCGCATCGTTTGGCGTCACATCATCAGTATAAACAGGCTTTCCGGTGAGCAGCTGCATGGCGTCCTTTTTTCGGACGGATTTATTGATTGATTTATATTCTGTCTGCTTCATATTTTGTTTATCCTTATATTTTTTCTAGTAATCATTTGATTATCATCTAGTTATTTCGTTATCCGTATCTATTTTTCTACTGTCTCTTACTTTACTTCTTCCGGACAGGCTGCCTTGCGGCTGTCAAGGAAGTTTCGGATTCCGCGAAGCTGTCCCTCATAGCCGGAACAACGGCACAGATTTCCGGCAAGAAATGCGCGAATCTCATCGTCTGTCGGGTCTGGATTCTCGCGAAGAAGAGCAATCGTATTCATTACAAAGCCCGGATTGCAAAAACCACACTGGTCGGCTCCCTGATCTGCAATAAATCCGATAAACTCCTGCGCCTCAGCCTGAAGTCCCTCGAGTGTCTTAATCTCATGACCGTCTGCTCGTACTGCCAGCTCCGAGCAGGACAGAATCGGTTTATTATCAAAAAATACGGTACACAGGCCACAGTTTGATGTATCACAGCCACGCTTCACACTTAGACAGCCCTTTTCACGAAGCCAGTCTAACAGTACCGTATCGGCATCCACATTGCCTATTACATTTTTTCCATTTAGTTTGACCTTGATTTCCATTCATGTTCCCTTTCTTTTGGTTCTCACTGTTTATCAAGCTGTGCAATGCAGCGCTTTACAAGCACCTTAATCAGATGGGTGCGGTATGCGCTACTGCCACGCAGGTTGCTGTCAGTCGGTACGTTTTCTGCGACATATGTGGCAAATGCTACTGTGCTTTCTTCTGTAATGCCATTTGCAAAAATGTTCGTTTCGTCAAGAACAAGCTTTGCGCGCGCCGGACGTGCACCGATTACGGCGCGATATGTACCGTCAAGCTTTGATACACAGCAAGTCAGCACTGGAAAATCGGTGCGCTGATTTCGTACTGCCATGTAAGCAATCTGACAGACACGTTTCTTCACAATGACGCGAAGTAAGATATCGTTATCCATCTTCATCGTGACAAATTCGGAAAGCGGCACGATTCCGCCTTTGTACAGCTCTACATAGCTATCCATTGCTAAGAAGACCGTCAGTACATCCGAAAAGCCAAAGCGTCCCCAAATGCTGCCGCCTACTGTTGCCATGTTGCGAAATTGCACGCCAACAATGTCCTTTACGGCATCCTTTACTGCGTTTTTTGTGTAGACATTTAATCCTTCATGCTGTTCAATCTCGCGAAGTGTTACGCGTGCTCCGATGGAAAATTCCTCGTCGGTTTCCTCAATGGTATTCAGTCCCAAATCGCACAGATCAATTGCGGTATTTACGGTTCCGTTTCCGAGTCTCATCCACAGCATACCGCCGAGAATGCGGTTTTTCTTGCCCTGATTGAGCTTCCATGCTTCCTCAAGGCTTTGCGCCTTAACGTATTTTTGTATTGTTATCATGCTTTTGCTCCCTTTATTTATTTGCGTCAGGTTATCTGTTTTGTTTCCATACTTATTTTTTCGCCTTTATTATATCAGCCAAGTTTGATTTTGAAAAGTCGATTTGCTATACTTAGTGTAGAAAAAATCAAACTCTAATTAACCAATTATGATTCATGGAGAAATTACTATGCAAACGACTACACGTAATACATATACTTCAAATACCGTTTCCTCGGCTGCTAACCTTGGCTGCGTCATCATGGCTTCTGGCCTTGGAAAACGATTCGGCGGCAATAAATTGATGGCTGATTTTAATGGAGAACCTTTGCTATGCCGCGCTCTTGCTGCCACAGAAGGCTATTTTGCCCGCCGCGTTGTTGTGACACGCCACGCTGATGTTGCCGCGCTTTGTCGTGCACGAAATATTGAAGTTATTTTACATGACCGTCCTTATCGAAGCGATACTGTCCGCCTTGGATTGTCTGCTGTAACTGCCGCAGGAGACATAGACGGATGCCTTTTCTGCCCGGGGGATCAGCCGCTCCTTCGACGTGAGACGATTGAGCAAATCATTCAGACATTTGCAATGGACAAGAACGCTATTGTCCGCCCTAGCTTTGAGGATACTCCAGGCGCTCCTGTATTGTTTCCACGCTGGACATTTTCAAAGTTGCTAGCCTTGCCGGAGGGAAAAGGCGGCGGTTTTGTTGCAAAAAAATATCCCGAACGTGTACATCTCGTACCCGTCCGGGATCAATATGAACTAAAAGATGTGGATACGCCTGAAGATCTGACCTATTTGGAAGAGCTTCAGCGTCTTTCCAAACGATAATCGTTTCCTATCGTCTTATTCCTCTTATCCGTCTTATTTTGCTTCCTCCTTCTTTTCCTTTGGAAGAAGAACATTTAACAGGATTGCAACAAGTGCTGCCGGAACGATTCCAGATCCGCCGAAGATCAACTGAACGGCCTGTGGGGTATGCGCCAGAATACTGGAATTTGCACCCATACCATAGCCAACGCCCAGTGCAACGGAAACGATGGAAAGATTACGAGGTGTAAGCGGCTCCTTTGTGATCAGCTGAATACCACTGATTACGATGGAGGAGAACATCATAACGGCTGCACCACCCAGAACAGACTGTGGCATGATAGAGATAATCGCACCAAGCTTCGGGCATAAACCACACAGAATCAAAAAGATTGCTCCTGTAGACAGTGCAAAACGGTTTACAATCTTTGTCATGGCAACCAGACCAACGTTCTGTGAGAAGGAGGTGTTTGGAAGCACACCAAACAGTGCTGCAAAGGAAGAACCAAGTCCATCACACATAACACCACCAGACAGCTCCTGATCGGTAGCCTCACGGTCAAGACCACCCTCCATAACACCAGAAATATCACCGACGGTCTCTACTGCGGTTACAACGAACATGATCAGTACCGGAAGAATGGCTCTTAAGTCAAATACTGGCTTTACCGGCATCAATGTCGGAATCGCAAACCAGGATGCATCGGCTACCTTCTGCCAGTTGAGTACCCATGACTTGGTATACTCGACGCCATCTGCGGTAACACCTGTCGTCGGAAGTACAAAGCCCATAATGATAGCTGCTACATAACCGCAGATGATTCCAAGCAGAATGGAGGAAGAACTTGCAAAGCCCTTTGTCGCATGCTTGAAAACAAGAATCATGACCAGAACAAAGATCGCCAGAAGCAGATTTTCCATGGATCCGAAATCTTTTGCCGTATTACCACCACCAAAGGAGTTGATACCAACGGAAATCAGGCTCAAACCGATGGACATAACTACGGTACCAGTGACAACTGGTGGGAAAAACTTACGGAGTGGCTTTAAAAAGAAGCCAAGCACCGTCTCAAACAAACCGCCGATGATTGATGCGCCCATGATGGCACCGTAGGCAAGCACGCCTCCGCCCATCGTTGCGGCAACCGAATTGAATACACCGATGAAACCGGATGATGTACCCATGATGATCGGCACCTTGCCTCCAACTGGTCCGATTGCAAACAGCTGAACCAGTGTAACGATTCCTGCTACCAGCATCGCATTCTGCAAAAGCTGTAACTGCAGGTCCGCAAACTCACCTCCGGCGATTCCACATGCGCCAGTGATGATCAGCAGCGGCGTCAGGTTTCCCACGAACATAGCCAGCACATGCTGTAATCCGAGCGGAATTGCCTGCTTCAGCGGCATTTTTCCATCGAGCCGGAAAGCCGCATCCGATAATCTGTATGATGTTTTCATGACAGACACCTCTCTTTTCCTTTTTTTCATGAAAAATTATATCATCATCAAACGCACCTGTAAATTGCGTAAATTACAGAAGTTTCTTGTAAAAAAAAGGTAATATCTGTCAAAAAAGCAATTCGCTTAAACGAAATACGAATGATGTAATTTCCTTATCCGCGGAAGCGCTGCAGATCCTTGTCTTTTCCGATGACATACATCTTCATATTTCTGCGCAGCTTTTCATCTGGGGAAAATTGCAGTTCCATGTGATTGTCAATACGGATTCCTGCAATGTTCATGCCAAATTTGTTACGAAGATCAAGCTCACGAAGCGTTTTTCCAACCCAGGCCACCGGAATATCCATCTCGACCATGCTATAATCGTTCGACAGATTGATCCAGTCTGAGAAATCTCTGGCAGTCAGATATTTTCCAACGCGCACACCCATCTCACGCTCTGGAAATACAACTCGCGTCACGCCAAGCTTTTCGAGCACTTTTCCGTGTACTTCATTTTTTCCGGTCGCCACGATCTCTGGAATCTTGCATTCCTTACATTTCATTGCAATGACGATACTGGCCTCCATGTTGTCAGCCACGGCAATTACCGCGCCGTCCATGTGCTCAAGACCAAGACCGTCCATTGCCTCCTCGTCTGCCACGTCTGCCTGCACGGCATAGCTGACCTCATCGGCTACCTGTGCGACGCGCTCGGCGTCGTGATCTACCGCTACGACATCAATACCCGCTGCCGCCAGTGTTCTTGCTACACTCGCGCCAAATCGGTTTAAGCCAAATACAATATACTGCTGTTTTTTCATGAATAATTTCCTTCCCTTTCCTGCATGTCCTTCTATCCATCAGGTCTCTGCAATGCTGCAAAATCACACTACAACACCACATTACACCATCGTACCCATCATTGCTCTTTTCTAATTACCCAACCATGATGTGCTCTTCTGGCAGCTTTCTCTTATCGTTTCTTCTGGACATACTGCCTGCAATCATCAGTGGAATCGTAATCGGACCAATTCGTCCCATATACATCAGTGCAATAATAATATATTTTCCGTCAAGATGTAAGTTTGGCGTAAGACCTGCCGTCAAACCTACCGTCGCCGTCGCGGAAACAACCTCATATGCAGCCTGCATAACCGTTGCCTGTGGCTCTGCGACCATCAACGCAATCGTTCCGCCAAGTGCAAGCACGACACCTGCAATGCACACGGACAGCGCAGTTCGCACGATATTCATCGGAATGCGTCGCTTGAAACACTCGGTATCCTGATGACCTGCCAAAATGGAGCCACAGCTAAGAAGTACGACTGCTACCGTTACAGTCTTTACACCACCCGCTGTTCCGACCGGGGAACCTCCGATGTACATTAACAGACAGCTAAACAACCTTGAAACCTCGGTCAGTTTTTCCTGCGGTACCGTGAAAAAGCCTGCTGTTCTTGTCGTGACGGACTGGAAAAATGCCGCCATCCACTTCTGGCCGATACTCATCGATCCTAATGTATCGGGATTATTATACTCTACGACAAAGAAAAACAATGTGCCGCCGACAAGCAATGTAATTGTCATCACAAGCACCAATTTTGTGTGAAGAGACAGCTTTCGGATGCCCTGTTTAAGACCAATTTCTTTGCTTGCGACACGCTTTGCGAGCGCAGACAATTCACGCCATACCATAAAGCCAAGGCCACTCGTGATAATCAGAAAAACGGTGACCAGATTGATCAACTTATCATCTGCGTACATTGCAAGACTGGAATCGCCCAGTAGATCGACTCCGGCATTACAAAACGCCGATACCGCATGAAATACCGCATACCACACGCCGCGAAGCAAGCCAAACTGTGGAATAAAGCGGAGTGCATAGCCCATTGCACCGATGCCCTCTACGACTAGTGATGCCTTGACGACATACTGAAGCATTCCGACAAGGCCTCGCATACTGTCCATGTTAAAGTAATTTTGCAGCATCACGCGCTCCTGAATCGAAAGCTTTACTTTCATCAAAACAAGCACGTACACTACGCAAACGATGACGCCCCAGCCGCCGACCTGTATCAAAAATAGCATGACGAGCTTGCCGAGCAGCGTGAACTGAAATGCCGGAACGACGGTTACGAGGCCGGTCACGCAGACGCAGGTACAAGCCGTAAACAGCGCATCCGGGAAGCTTAGCCATTTACCATCGGCGTTACACACAGGCAGCATTAAAATGCAGGCACCGACAAGAATCAGCGCCAGAAAGCCGAATACCATGACCTGCGTGAAGGACCATTTTTTTCTTTTTCTCATTTTTCCCTCTACTTTCTACTTCTTATGTATTTTCCCCCATTATAGCGGTTCTCACAGTGTTATGCAACCCGAGAAAACGCCTTGGGGGAATGTGGCCCCGAAGTTTTACAGAAACTCCTTCATCCTTCCCATAAAATCCTCCTCGGTGTGTATCAATCCCTCTGCAATCTGTCTGGCCTCCCTGCTGGCATCCTTACACTCGTTCTGGCACTTTGCGATGCTTTGAATACCCATGTTGCAACCATTCATCATCAACTTCGCCACCTGATGGCAGTCTCCCTTCATCATAAGACGCATTTCTGTTGTAATCCATGAAGATGCTGCTGCCATTGGGCTTGGCTCCTTCTCAGAAGCACCTGCCTGCATCAAAAGGCGTGATGTCTCCTTCTCGACACGCTCATGCTCTCTACGGTAATCTTCCACTGCTCGTTCTAACTCACTGTCCTCCAAATAATCCTCTACCTGCTCCATGCTGCGAAGTGCCATCTTACATCCTACATTGCACTCCTTCAAAAGTTTTGCCGTCTGGTCATTCATCATCATGCTTTCCTCCTGTGAATTTATCAACGCAGTCAATTATTCTCCTGACTTCGTATTAAATTTTTTCATCCACAGTATTCGTCGAAAAATGCTATCTTATACAAAAAATCCCCCGAAACGATGTTTACACACCATTTCGAGGGAAAATTTTGCTATTATTTTTCGTAAAATTCACGGGCAGGATCTCGTTACTTACCGGACCCGAGACGCATGTGCTTTACGAGGCGATTCCCGTGTGGGAGCGGGCTTACGCACCACCCTTTCGGTGAAATAACGTAGAAGGCGCCGCGGGAACAAGGGGCGCCGACAAAGCCATCGTCGAGAGGTCCTTCGTAACCCTACCGGGTTGCACCCTAATTATCTCTGAACACGAGCTCCAGCGCCGCCCATGATAGCTTCAACTTCCTTCTTGCTAGCCATAGTGGTATCACCAGGAGTAGTCATAGCCAGTGCGCCGTGAGCTGCACCGTAGTTAACAGCCATCTCAGCATTCTCAGTGGTCATTAAACCATAGATCAGACCAGAAGCGAAGGAATCACCGCCGCCTACACGGTCCATGATCTCCAGACCGTTGTAATCCTTAGCCTTGTAGATCTCACCATCTGCCCAGCAGATTGCGCTCCAGTCATTAACGGTAGCAGTCTTAACCTGACGAAGAGTGGTAGCTACAGCCTTGAAGTTCGGGTAAGTCTTAGCTGCCTCGTTGATCATCTTCTTGTATCCGTCAAGGTTCAGAGTCTTTAAGTTTGCATCGTTGCCCTCGATCTCGAAGCCAAGGCAAGCAGTGAAGTCTTCCTCGTTACCGATCATAACGTCAACGTACTTAGCGATCTCCTTGTTAACTTCCTGAGCCTTAGCCTGTCCGCCGATTGCGCTCCACATGGATGGACGATAGTTTAAGTCGTAGGATACGATGGTACCATACTTCTTAGCGGTCTTGATTGCAGCCAGAACGGTCTCGCAAGACTGCTCAGACAGTGCAGCGTAGATACCGCCGGTATGCAACCAACGAACACCCAGGGTTCCGAAGATGTACTCGAAATCAAAATCCTCTGGAGTAGCCTTAGAAATAGCAGTGTTTGCACGGTCAGAGCAACCTACAGCACCACGGATTCCGTAGCCTCTCTCAGTGAAGTTTAAACCGTTACGGCAGATACGGCCGATACCGTCAGTCTTCATCCACTTGATCAGGGAAGTATCAACACCACCCTGACAGATGAAGTCTTCCATCAGCATACCAACTTCGTTATCAGCAAATGCAGTGATAACAGCGGTATTCATCTTGAAGCACTTTCTTAAACCACGGATTACGTTGTACTCTCCGCCGCCTTCCCATGCACGGAAGGATCTAGCTGTACGGATTCTGCCCTCGCCTGGATCAAGACGAAGCATAACCTCGCCCAGGGATACTGCGTCAAACTTGCACTCGCTTGCTGGTCTTAAATTTAAATTCATTTTTTCTAAACCATACCTTTCTTATACGAACTTTGCTTTTTTCTTGAATGAAACTTTTTTTCTTGAATGAAACTTTTTTTCTTGAATGAAACTTTTTTCTTGCGAAAATGATTAGCCGCGGATTTCCTTAACCTTCTCAACTGCTTCCTTAGTCATAGCAGTGATCTTGTCAAACTCACCAGCCTTAATCATGTCGCCCTTTACCATCCAGCTTCCGCCGCAGCAAAGGATCTTGTCACAACCTAAGTAATCTGCCAGGTTCTTGGTGTTGATTCCGCCTGTTGGCATGAACTTAACCATGGTGTACGGAGCTGCCATAGCCTTGATCATAGCAACGCCACCTGCCTGCTCAGCCGGGAAGAACTTAACAACCTTCAGTCCACGCTTAACAGCCTGTGCAACCTCAGACGGAGTGATGCAGCCTGGTAATACCGGGATGTTCTTCTCCAGACAGTAGTCAACGATCTCCGGATCAAATCCTGGGCTAACGATGAACTTAGCGCCTGCGTTAACTGCACGGTTTACCTGATCGATCGTCAGAACAGTACCTGCACCAACTAACATATCCGGATAAGCCTCGCTCATCAGACGAATAGACTCCTCTGCTGCATCGGTACGGAAAGTAACCTCTGCACAAGCCAGTCCACCCTCTACTAAAGCCTTTGCTAATGGAAGTGCATCCTTTGCATCGTTCAGTACTACAACTGGAACAACGCCATACTCTTTAAACTGCTCAGTAATTGTCATTTCTTTATTCCTCCTTTTGCCCCACTGTTCCAAAAATGGACAGACTGCGGGCGTATGTTCAGTACATCGTTCTACGTGATGTCACATATCATTATACTACCATTTTTTTACCCATTCGCCAATAGGAGACGTATATTTCTGCGTTTTTACCAATTTTGCATTGGTAAACACCTATGATTTTTGTATGAAATTTATTTCGTTACAGGCGCTTTTCAAAATTGCCAGACATAACGGAAACGCCTTCGTCAGCAATTACGAACGCATTGGGGTCTATGCTGTGAATAATGTCAATAAACTCCGACTGTTCAAATTTATTGATACAACAAATGAGAATTTTTGTCTCCTCTTTGGTATACGCACCCACACCAGTCCACTCCGTCACGCCACGACCGGTCTCCTTTAAAATCTTCTGGTCAATTCCATCATGCTTCGTGAAAATCATCAGACGCACCGTGATATTCTGATAGTGAACGCGATCCATCATCAGGGTAAAGAATACCATGTAGATTAATGAATAAATTACAATTTCAATATCAAACATCAGAAGCAAACACGCATAGACAAGTGCATTGACAAACAATGAAATCTTGCCAACCGATGCATGCTTAAACTTACGCGCTGCCCACACACCAATGATATCCACACCACCGCCGCTGCCGCCTGCTACAAGCAACAAACCAACGCCAAATCCAGTGATAATGCCCGCGATCAAAACTGACGCTACAACTGAATCGACAATCGGTGCTGCCGGAATTGGAATCAGGGTTGCAAACAAACTGATCGAGGTTGAGCCGATGATGGTCTTGAAAAGAAATCCCTTGCCGACGCCCTTCCAAGCCAAAAGAAGGAGTGGAATATTGGTAAGAAAATACACCGCACCGTAAATATTCCTGCCGCCTAAATCTACAATTTTTCCGATTAAATAGGTGATAACCTGCGCAATTCCGACGCCGCCGCCACTGTAAAGACCATACGGAATCAGAAATAAATTCATGCCAAACGCATATAAAAACGCTCCGGCAACAATTACGGCTACCTTTACCCATCTTGACCGTATTCTGTCCATTATAAAGCCCTCTTGATGGCTGCCATCAGCTCATCGTATGTCTCATATGCCAGCAGATCCTGATTCTCATTTTTGATGGAATCGGTGCTGCGGAATAAAAAACCTGCCTTGCTTGCGCGAATCATGCCAAGATCGTTGTAGCTGTCACCGCTTGCGATTGTCTCAAAGCCGATTGACTGAAGTGCCTTTACAGTGGTCAGCTTCGACTGCTCAATTCTCATCTTAAAGCCGGTAATCTCGCCGTCCTCTGCCACCTCAAGACTGTTGCAGAAAATGGTCGGCCAGCCAAGCTTTTTCATGAGCGGCGCGGCAAATTCGGTAAAGGTATCGCTGATGATGATGACCTGTGTCATGCTTCGAAGTTCATCCAAAAACTCCTTTGCGCCCGGCATCGGATCAATCGTTGCAATTGTCTGCTGGATTTCCTTTAATCCAAGGCCATGCTCCTTTAAAATGCCAAGTCTCCACTTCATCAGCTTGTCGTAATCCGGCTCGTCTCTCGTTGTCCGCTTAAGCTCTGGAATCCCGCTCGCCTCGGCAAACGCAATCCAAATTTCTGGCACCAACACACCCTCAAGATCCAAACATACAATATTCATTGTACTCTCCCTGCCTTTCTTATCTTATATTTGATATTCAATTGTTCATTGATTCAATTGATCGTTTCTTCAATTGAGCATTCATTCAATTGATCATTCATTTCATTGCTTGTTCAATTATCTGCTCTTTTGCTCGTTCAATTGTCTGCTCTTTGTTTTATTTCTTATTTTGCTTTTCTTACTCTTCAACCTCGATGTCAAGGCCAAGCTCCTTCGGTAAGAAACGCGGACATACATTGTCTGTGGTAATAATAACAGACGCTGCCAGACGTGTGCCGATCTCAACGGCATCCTTTAATTCCTTTCCGTAGGTCATGCCGATTGCAACACCGGCAAAGAATGCATCTCCTGCACCTGTCGTATCGCGCACGGTTACCTTGCGCGCCGGATGAATGCCCTTATTTCCCTTGCAGTCTGCATACACAGCACCATCGCCGCCCATCGTGACAACGATTGCCGGAATCTGGGAACTCATTACCTTTGAGGAAATGATCTCGCACAGTTCCTCTGGTGTCTTATCCTCGTAATCCTCTGCAAAGAAAATGCCTGCCTCAAGCTGATTGCACACAAAGCAGTCAAAACGCTTTAAGTAATCGCGTCGCTCAACGGCGATGCTCATGTTGGTAACAACACCGTACACCTTCTTATTATATTTCTCTGCTAATTGGAAGGTCTTTTTGATAATTTCCTTGTCAATGTCCATTTCCAGCACGATGGAGTCTGCCTTGGAGATGATCTCGTCTCCCTTTTCCTCCAACGTATATAACAGCGGATACAAATTCGGTCTCTGCGAGATGGATCCCGCCAGATCGCCCTTGCTGTCGAATACAGCCAGCCAAGTTCCCATTCCGCCCGGAACGCTCTTTACATAGCTGGTATCTACTTTGTGTCTCTTTAATTTGCGAACAACATCCTCGCCAAGTGCGGATGTGTCCACGATGCTGACATAGGTCGGTCGAAGCTCCACATTTGCAATGTCCTCTACGACATTTCGTGTTACGCCTCCGTGTATGTATTCAATCCGTCCCGCATTGCGTCCGGTTGGCACATAAACATCCTCCGGAAAGCCCTTAATATCCACAAATACGGCGCCGATTACTACAATTCCCATGATCTGTCCCCCAGTGTCTTTTCTTTCGTTGTTTTATTATTTTATTCTTTATATATAAACTATTCAAAACCCCATTCGCAAAAAACGTTTTTTCATGGCTCTGAATAATTATATATTTATTGTACAGAACATTCTACAAAATGCAAGCATGATTTTCGTTTTGTCCATTGCTTTTTTCCCCATTAAAGGTAAAATATAGATATCACAATGTTATATAGAAAGGACGGTACTAAAACATGGATTATTTTAAGATACAGGACGGCGCACTTTTCTTTAAGCGCAGACAAGAAATTCTGGAGGTATGCCCGTGGGGTGCAGGTCTTCGTGTTCGCGCAACGCAAAATCGCAGCTTTTCCGATAAGGATTGGGCGCTCGATGTGCCAGCAAAGGTAGAGGGAAAAATCGAGTTATTTGATGATCACGCAATCGTGAGAAATGGAAACATTTATGCCGTTGTGACAGACTTTGGACGCCTTAGCTTCTATAATGAAAAGGACGAGCTGTTATTAAAGGAATATTACCGCAGCTGGGATTACGGTACGAAGGACTGGCAAGATCTTGATACAATCGTTATGCAGCGCGCTGCTGCCAGAACCTATCATGCAGTCGGCGGCGACAACTATGCGCTGAGCGTTCGTTTTGAGGCGGATGACAATGAAAAACTGTTTGGTATGGGCCAGTACCAGCAGCCACAATTTGATTTGAAGGGCTGCACGCTTGAGCTTGCACAGAAAAATACACAAGCGAGTGTGCCGTATCTTGTTTCCAGCAAAGGCTACGGTCTGTTATGGAACAATCCTGCAATCGGACGTGCAACGCTTGGCTGCAACATGACCGAATTTACTGCTGAGTCCACACGACAGATCGACTACTGGATTAATGCTTCGGATACTCCGGCAGGTCTTGTCGAGCAGTATACAGAATTAACTGGACGTGTTCCGATGATGCCAGAGTGGGCGATGGGCTTCTGGCAGTGCAAGCTTCGCTACCAGACACAGGACGAGGTGCTGACAATTGCCAGAAAATATAAGGAAATGAACATTCCGCTGTCCGTTATCGTCATCGACTTCTTCCACTGGACTCAGCAGGGCGACTGGCGCTTTGACCCAGAATATTTCCCGGATCCAAAAGCGATGATTGACGAGCTGCATGAGATGGGCGTTCGCGTGATGGTTTCCATCTGGCCAACCGTTGACCGCGCGAGCGTAAACTATGAGGAAATGAAGGAGCGCGATCTTTTAATCCGCACCGACCGCGGTTTGAATGTCACGATGGAGTGCTTCGGTATGGAGTGCTTTATCGACCCGACAAATCCAGAGACGCGCGAATTTGTATGGCAAAAGGCGATGGAAAATTATCGCACGCTTGGCGTTGATCTGTTCTGGCTGGATGAGGCAGAGCCAGAATACACCGTTCAGGATTTTGATATTTATCGCTACTATGATGGTCCAGCAACGGAGTGTGCAAATGAGTACCCGGCTCGCTACTCTCAGACCTTCTTCGATGGTATGAAAGCAGAGGGCATCGAAAATCCATTGAATCTGGTTCGCTGTGCATGGGCTGGCTCCCAACGCTACGGTTCCCTTGTATGGTCTGGCGATGTGCCATCGACCTTTACCTATCTTCGCTATCAGCTGACTGCAGGCTTAAACATGGGTCTTGCCGGAATCGCATGGTGGACAGCTGATATCGGCGGTTTCCACGGCGGAAATGTACACGATCCAGCTTTCCAAGAACTTTTGATGCGCTGGTTCCAGTTTGGTGCATTCTGCCCGGTTATGCGTCTGCACGGCGATCGTGATCCACATTACATGCCACTCGGCTCCACCGGTGGCGGCATGGTAGCATCTGGCGCAGACAATGAAATTTGGAGCTACACACCTGAAATTCAGGATATGATGAGCTACTATATCCTGCTTCGTGAATCCATGAAGGGCTACATCACAACCGTTATGGAGGAAGCTCACGAGAAAGGTACTCCTGTTATCAAGCCACTGTTCTACGATTATCCGGCAGACAAGCAGTGTTGGGAGATCGCAGACGAATATCTCTTTGGCCATGACTTGTTAGTTGCCCCAGTTCTATCAGCTGGTGAACGCACGCGCACACTATATCTGCCCGAGGGACGCTGGTGCGAATATGAGACTGGAAAAGTTTATGAGGGTGGCTGCACGATCACCGTGGATTCTCCGCTTAACCGCGTTCCTTTATTTGTAAAAGAAGGCAAGACGGTTTTTGTGAAATAAGGATTTTAAAATAAGTTATAGAATAAGTTGTAAAATAAATTATAAAATAAATTATAGAATAAATTTTGCAAAATAAATTAAATAAGGATTTTTTGAATGAAAAAAGAAGGTTACTACTCTTCTGGACAGTTCGCAGGGATGGCTCACGTCACCCTGCGGACCATCCGCTATTATGACAAGCAGGGCATCTTAAAGCCCTCGTTTGTTAGTGAATCTGGCGCGCGTTTTTATACCGATGCAGATTTTGCGCGCCTACAACAAATTTTATTATTAAAATATCTTGGCTTTTCTCTCGATGATATCCGTGAAATGATCGTGGATACAAAGGATCTTCACTACATGCAAAATTCCCTCAATATTCAGCTAAATCTCGTGCGCGACCGCATTGAACAAATGCAGCTTGTGGAAAAGGCGATTCTGGAAACCTCCGACGCGATCAGCCGCCAGCACAGCATCGACTGGGACCGCATGTTAAACCTGATTCATCTGACCGGAATGGAGGAAAGCTTAAAAAAGCAATATCAGAATGCCTCGAATATTTCCGCCCGCATCAACCTTCACCGGCTCTATTCCCAGAATAAGCAGGGATGGTTTCCGTGGATTCTGGAAAACTGTCATCTGGCTCCAGGGATGAATATTTTGGAGACGGGCTGCGGGGATGGCACACTCTGGTGCGAAGCGAAAAAACTATTTTCTCAGGAAAACTGTCAAAGTGACTGCCAAAACGATGATCAAAACAATTGTCAAGAGCACAATCAAGAGCAGCAGCAACACCATCAATCTGATCTTCTGAAAACCTGCTCCATTATGCTAACCGATATCTCAGAGGGAATGCTTCGCGATGCAAGACGTGCAATCGGCGATGGTGATGAATTCTCGTTTCGTGAATGCTTCTGTGAAGCGCTTCCTTTTGCAGATGAATCATTTGATCTGGTATTGGCAAACCATGTGCTTTTTTACTGCAATGATGTGACTCAGGCATGCCGCGAAGCCGCCAGAGTTTTAAAGCCCAGTGGACGATTTTTATGCAGCACCTACGGCTCCGATCACATGAGAGAAATCAGCAGGCTTGTATCCGATTTTGACTCGCGTATTGTGCTGTCGGCAGATTGTCTGTACGAGCGATTCGGACGGGAAAATGGAGCCGAAATTTTATCACCGTATTTTAGCGATGTGAAATGGCTCTCCTACGAGGATTCGCTTCTTGTGCCAGATGCCGAACCGCTGATTCTTTACATCCTCTCCTGCCATGGCAATCAAAACCAATATCTGCTCGACCATTTTGCCGAGTTTCGAAGCTTTGTCAAGAAAAAGACAGATGCGGGGTTCTCGGTCACAAAGGATGCCGGAGTGTTTTGCTGCACGAAATGAGCCGCTGGGGCGTTCCCGATGGCTCATGCCTCAATTTTTTGTGCAACTTTCACAAACTTTATTTTTTTCAAAAAAAGTGCTTGAAGGTGACGTAACGTCACCTTATATACTGTGCCTGTCAAAAGGACATATTCTATTTTGACACACGACATCATGTACATACAGAAGCATCGAGCCACTGGCTCTCAATTTATTTTCTTATTTACCGAAAGGAGTTTATTATGACCATTATCGTTACCGGCGGAGCCGGATTCATCGGAAGCAACTTTATTTTTCATATGTTAAATACATACCCAGATTATCGTATCGTATGTTTAGACTGCCTGACCTATGCTGGAAACCTTTCCACTCTGGCACCAGTTATGGACAACCCAAATTTCCGTTTTGTTAAGGAAAGCATCACCGACCGCGAGGCTGTTTACAAGCTGTTCGAGGAGGAGCATCCAGACATCGTTGTTAACTTTGCTGCTGAGAGCCATGTTGACCGTTCCATCGAAAATCCGGAAGTTTTCTTAAACACCAACATTCTTGGAACTGCTGTTTTAATGGACGCTTGCCGTAAGTATGGCATCAAACGTTATCATCAGGTTTCCACCGATGAAGTTTACGGTGATCTGCCGCTTGACCGCCCGGACCTGTTCTTCACCGAGGAGACTCCAATCCACACCAGCAGCCCATACAGCTCTTCTAAGGCTGGCGCTGATTTGTTAGTTCTTGCTTATCACAGAACCTACGGTCTGCCGGTTACCATCAGCCGTTGCTCCAACAACTATGGTCCATATCACTTCCCGGAGAAGCTGATCCCGCTGATGATCGCAAACGCATTAAACGACAAGCCACTGCCAGTTTATGGTACTGGTGAGAACGTTCGTGACTGGCTGTACGTTGAGGATCACTGCCGTGCAATCGATCTGATCATCCACAAGGGACGCGTTGGTGAGGTTTACAACGTTGGTGGACACAACGAGATGAAGAATATCGACATCGTTAAGATCATCTGCAAGGAGCTTGGAAAGCCAGAAAGCCTGATCACCTTCGTAGGCGACCGTAAGGGACATGACATGCGTTACGCAATCGACCCGACCAAGATCCACAATGAGTTAGGTTGGCTGCCAGAGACCAAGTTCGCTGACGGTATCAAGAAGACCATTCAGTGGTACTTAGACAATAAGGAGTGGTGGGAGACCATCATCTCTGGTGAGTATCAGAACTACTACGAGAAGATGTACGCTAACCGCTAATGGAGGACACTATGAAAGTATTTGTTACCGGAGTTGCCGGTCAGCTCGGACATGACGTGATGAATGAACTGGCAAAACGCGGCTATGAGGGAATCGGAACCGATATCGCACCGGAGTATTCTGGCGCTGCTGACGGTACTGCTGTTGTCTCCATGCCGTATGTTCAGCTTGATATCACAGATGCGGATGCTGTTGATAAGATCATCTGTGAGTTAAAGCCAGATGTTGTTGTTCACTGCGCTGCATGGACTGCCGTTGATCTGGCTGAGGATGAGGACAAGAAGGATAAGGTACACGCAATCAATGCGGACGGTACCGCAAATATCGCAAAAGCCTGCAAGAAGACAGGCAGCAAGATGGTTTACATCAGCACTGACTATGTATTTGACGGTCAGGGTACTACTCCGTGGACACCAGACTGCAAGGATTACAAGCCATTAAATGTTTACGGTCAGTCCAAGCTTGACGGTGAGCTGACCGTTTCCAGCACACTTGACAACTATTTCATCGTGCGTATCGCATGGGTATTTGGAAAGAATGGAAAGAACTTCATTAAGACAATGTTAAATGTTGCTAAGACACACAGCACCTTAAAAGTAGTCAATGACCAGATCGGTACGCCAACCTATACCTTTGACTTGGCAAGACTGCTTGTTGACATGATTGAGACCGACAAGTACGGCTACTATCATGTAACAAACGAGGGCGGTTATATTAGCTGGTATGATTTCACAAAGGAAATCTTTCGTCAGGCTACTCTTCTTGGACGCACCGAGTACAGCGAAGACAAGGTTACGGTTCTTCCGGTTACCACTGCTGAGTATGGTCTGTCCAAGGCTGCAAGACCGTTCAACAGCCGTCTGGAAAAGTCTAAGCTGGTTGAGAATGGATTTACTCCACTTCCGACCTGGCAGGATGCAGTTGCAAGATATTTGAAGGAAATTGAGTTTTAAAAAATGTTAAGTTTAGAAAAGCTGCCGCAGTTCTTCACAGAACTGTAGCAGCTTTTTTTTGCTTGCTGAGCCTGATGGCTCTCGATTGTTAATTTACTTCTTCTCAAATTTCTTTGCAACATCAACGAGAAGATCACGGTTGTGATAATCTTGTATTGGTCTTGTGCCGCGGGGAGTCGAGCCACTGAGGACAGGTACAATGGCTCTGTTTGCCTGTTGACGAACCAGCCAGGCTGCACTATAATTTTCCTTAGAGATACTTTTCACTATACAACTTAAAGGCGGGTTTAAGTCAATACAAATCCCCTTATTTTTTTCAAAAAGTTCAGGAGGGATACATTATTATGTTTTACACAGTCGGAGAAATGGCAAAACTTTTGGGCGTTCCTGCATCGACACTGCGCTACTACGATAAAGAAGGACTTCTTCCATTTGTTGAGCGTTCATCTGGCGGCATCCGCATGTTTAAGGAATCCGATTACGAATGGATGAAAATCATTGAATGTCTGAAAATGGCTGGTATGCCGCTCAAGGATATCAAAACCTATATTGAGCTGACGCTTCAGGGAGACGAGACGATTCATGAGCGCCACGAATTGTTTACCAAACAGCGCGCCGTTTTATTGCAGCAGATGGCCGCACTTCAGCATACGCTTGACGTGCTTGATTTTAAATGTTGGTACTATGAGACTGCAGAAAAAGCAGGGACCACACTCATCCACCAAAATATGGCGGCCGAGGAGATTCCTGCTCGTTTCCGAAATATTCAACATGATTTAAAGGATGTGCCACAGACACCGGAAGCACCAGAGATTTCAGCATAGCTGATATAATTGCTGTAATAAATTACATCACCCGCGCAATAAATTGCATCACAATCGTCTGAATCTCTTCGGTCCAGAACTCACTGCCGCCGTGATCTGCGCCCTCTAAGAAATACAGACTTACGTCCTTGCCGCATTCCTTGAGTTTTTTGTACACGATAGCGCTGACGCGCGGATTGATCGTGCGATCTTTTGTTCCGTGGAACATCAAAACAGGAGGAAGTGGTGTGGTCTCATCCACGTTGCATTCAACAGAAAGCTTACGACAAACTTCCGGATGCTCACGCAGATTGACACCGCCTGCCTCTTTTCCCTCTGGGCTGTCTGGCAGGTGATGATTTGGCGTACTTGGCATACCATCTTCAATCATCAAACTGTTGGCACCATAGAAGGAAAGAATGCCCTTTGCCGCAGCACTCACGCCTGGAAAAAGATTTGTCTTTTCCTCATCATCCTGCACGATCTGAGAAAACATAGCGGCATGACCACCGGAGGAATCACCGCCGACAACGATGTGATTTGCATCCACGCCATACTCTGCGGCATGTACCTTCATGAAACGAATCGCATTTCTCGTATCCACGGCAACCGCTGGAAATGGCGCGATTCCAGAATGGCGATATTCCACGATTGCAACCACATAGCCTTTTTCCGCCAATCTTGCCAGCAAGCCTACCTTTGCATTCACATTTTGTTGAAACCATGCAGAACCTTGCACGAAAACTAGACATGGATATTTTCTTTGTAACTGATCGCTATGGTCCAGATTTCGTGACTGCGGCTTAATGATCAGTAAATGCAATGGCACGCCGTCCACATTTGCATATTCAACACTTGGATAAATATAGGTTCCGATCTCATCTCCGCTTGTCAAAATCCGAACAGCACCTTCCATCTCTTCATCAAAAGCTGGATATTCCTCATAGGTCCAATCTTTAATCTTCATTTTCTCTTGTCCTCCTGCAACCTTGCTTGCCACAAAAAGCTCCTCACGCGCAATCCCGCAGGTACGAACACCCTCTCCTGCGTCGCATTCCGAAGAGATGGCGATGCAACCGTATCTTTGCACAGCTCCATAAGCTTATGTCCCACAAATCCATTTGCCCCCGTAATCAGAATCATCTTCTATGCCTCTCCAATCTTTTATCATTTACACGCGAATTTTCATTGCTTCCTCTGATTTTTGTCCTAGAAAAAATATATCCTTCATAATTGGCTTTACCATAGTGTTCTCTCCTTCCAATTTTTACTTATTTTTTGCTTTCGTCCGTTTGTCGAAATATATCATCCCTGCTTTTGGGTTGCCTGTTTGAGGAAATATATCCATCCAATTACGCTTTTACACAAAAATCTCATCCAGAACTTTGGCAATCGCTTCCATGCTGACAGGCTTGATAATATGTCCGTTCATTCCCGCTTTATATGCCCTCTGTTTATCTTCTTCAAAGGCATTGGCTGTCATAGCAACGATCGGAATATTGGCTTTCCGGTTATCCGACAGTGTTCTGATTTCCCTTGTGGCTGTGTATCCGTCCATCTTCGGCATCTGAATATCCATCAGAATAAGATCATACTTATCCGCAGGTGCTGCTTCAATCGTTGCAACCGCAACATCTCCGTCATCAACGCAGTCAATCGCCATTCCGGTTTCTTCCAATATTGCCGTTGCAATCTCGCGGTTCAGTTCATTATCCTCTACAAGAAGGATTCTTTTGCCGCTGTAATCGTATTGCTTCTTACCGGCATCCTTCTGAACTTCATTTGTCACTCGCTTACTGTTTACCGGCTGCATCAGTACCTTGCGAAGCTCAGACATAAAGATCGGTTTTGATACAAATGCGGTAACGCCTGCCTGTCTTGCCTCGTATTCAAAGTCCACCCAGTCATAGGCTGTCAGTACGATGATCGGAACATCTGCGCTGATGACCTTTCTGATCCTGCGAACCGTCTCGATTCCATTCATATCCGGCATCAGGTAGTCAATGATATAAACCTGATATTCATCCTTCATCTCTGCCGCATCCTGGGCTCGAATGATTGCTTCCTTACCGGATGCTGTCCAATCCGCCCGCATCTTGATATCCCGGAGCATTTTACTGACACTCCTGCAGGTATTCAGATCGTCATCTACCACCAGTGCCCTTGCACCAAGAAGCGCAGGGATCGGCTCCAATTGTACCGGCTCATCTGCCAGACGAAGGTGCAGCGTAACTGTAAATACCGTTCCCTTTCCTTCTTCGCTTTCTACCGTGATCTCACCGCCCATCATTTCCACGATATTTTTGGTGATCGCCATACCAAGCCCTGTTCCCTGGATACCGCTTACCGTGGAGCTTTGCTCTCTGGCAAACGTATCAAATACATGCTCGATAAAATCCTTTGACATACCGATGCCATTATCCTTAACAGATAATTCATAGGTTGTATACTGTTTCATCTCACAAGGCTTTTCTATAAGACGTACAATAATGTCTCCGCCCGGCTCCGTGAACTTGATTGCATTGCTCACAATATTCAAAAGTATCTGATTAAGCCGCAGCTTATCCACGATCACATCTTCATTCACAACATCCTGTGCATCAATATAGAGATTCAGACTCTTTGAATTTACAAGCCCCTGTATCATTGCTCGCAGATCATGAAGAATATCCGGAATATGCACCGGCTTCTCGTCAAGCTTCACCGTTCCGCTCTCAATACGGCTCATATCCAGAATATCATTAATAAGGCTCAAGAGATGTGTGCTTGATGTGGAAATTTTAGCCAGATAGTCCTGCACCTGTGCCGGCTCATCCATATGTGTCTGCGCCAGGGCGGTAAAACCAATGATGGCATTCATCGGTGTACGGATATCATGGGACATGCTGCTTAGGAATGTGGATTTCGCACGGCTTGCATGCTCTGCAACGGCAAGTGCATTTCTTAATGCTTCGTCCTGCTCCATCTCATGCTTTTTCTCCGCCGTTACATCCCGGTTTGCAATCAGCACCGCATCAATATTGCCATGTTCATCATATCTTTGTGGTACGATCAAAGACATCATAAAGCTTCCGTCCGTCTTCTGACAGGTAAAGGATAATGTATCCTTCTTATTCAACCGGTCAACCACTGTGGTCATATCAGCAAATTCCAGATAGTCTGCGCGGCTGCTCTGATCAATATAATGTTCCGCGTATTCATCCAGCCGCAGTTTGTTAAGATCTTCTTTTCCTTGAAAATCATCCCCGTTGCTCTTAATGACTTCCAGCCGCTGTGCTTTCAGGTCAATCAAAAGCACAGAAAAATATGCCTGTCCGATTGCCTTGATAATTCGAAGACGCTTCTGTTCTCCTAACAACATATCTTTTTCTGTTCGATTTTTCCCCAGCATTTGAACCATGAAAATCATGATTGCTACCAGAACATAGACCAGACATACAATATTTCTTGTCATGAAAACCTGGGATGCCGGAAAGAACATGTAAACAGTATAATTTTCTGCGGAATCCCGTCTTCCATACCATACGGTACTGCCCGATTTCAATCTGACGATACCATCCTTGTCCGAGTTAAAGGATCCCTGATACAGTTCCTTACACTCTTCTACTGTTTTTCTAATCAATTCTGACTGATTACTTCCCACAACCAGGTCATCTTCACATATAACGACA
>CAVFYJ010000048.1:0-24071 GCA_963626545.1 Acetatifactor sp.
AACCGATCTGATGACTATGATGGTTCCGTCGATTGTGCTTAGCTTTGTGTTGGCATTGTCGGTTGCAGGTGTATTGACAAACAAGTTTGCCAATTCGGTGACAAAGCCGCTTCTTGAGATTTCTGGAAAACTCGAGGGAATCTATGATGAAAAAATTGATTTTAATTTCCCAGAGTATCAGTACGAGGAATTAAATATCATCGCGCGCACAACGACGGATATGTCGAGGAGTGTGCAGGATTACATACGAAAACTTGAGAAGGAAAAGACCATCCGTCAGGAGTTTTTCAGCAATGCCTCCCATGAATTAAAGACGCCTTTGACCGCGATTCGCGGTTATGCCGAGCTGCTTCAAAGCGGTATGGCATCCGATGCCCAGATGCAGAAGGAATTTTTGGGCCGTATTCACTCCGAAGTGGAGGAGATGACGAGCCTGATCAACGATATTTTAATGATCTCCAGACTCGAAAGCAAAGAACTTATGCCGACGAAGGAGATGCTAAGTGTTAAGAGCGTTGCAAAAGAGGTTCAAAAAACACTTCAGCCACTCGCCGACGAGAATCAGGTTTCGCTTGAAATTCACTGCTGCAACAATATGGTCTATATGGATCAGAGTCATCTGCAGGGAATTCTGACGAATCTGATGAGCAACGCGATTAAATACAATCGACCGGGCGGCTTCGTCCAGACTGATATCACGATGGACAGCACTGGGCTTATGGTTCGCGTCGAGGATAGTGGAATCGGTATTGCAAAGGAAGATCAAAAGCGCATTTTTGAGCGCTTTTACCGTGTCGATAAGGGGCGCAGCAAACGCGTTGCCGGTACCGGTCTTGGTCTTTCCATTGTAAAGCATGTCGCCGAGTTTTATGGTGGCTGCGTCAATGTGGAGAGTCAGCCGGGTGTGGGAAGTGCCTTTGTGGTACAACTTCCAGCGGCATCGTTAGTCCAGAAAGAAAAAAAGTAGGATTCGGATTGTCTGCATGAGACAGACGATAAGGCAGACAATTTGAATGACACAATGAAAGGTTATAAAGTTCTATGAAAAAAAAGAAAGCGCCTCTTGGCCGTCGTATCAAAGAGTTTACGAAAGCAAGCTTTATATGGGGACCGCTTGATCATAATCTGTTTTTTACGATTATTTTCTTAAATGTATACGGAATTATTATGGTATACAGTGCAAGCTACAACAACACGATTACAAAAAATGCAAATTATTTCATGATGAACCAGCTTAGAAATGTAATACTTGGTATGGGAGTTATGCTGATTGCCTCCTATGTCAACTATCATCGCATTGTGCGGTTTGGCTTTGGCTGGTTTTGGCTGTTTTTGGCATTTGGTGTGGTTGCTGCGTTAAAGACGCCGCTGGCGCACAGTGAGCTGGGTGCAACTAGATGGATTTACCTTGGCTCGATCAGCTTTCAGGCGGCAGAACCGATTAAGGCAGCAGTCATCATATTTTTTGCCTATTATGTGAGTTATGTGGGATTGAAAACGTGGAAACAGCAGCTGTGTCTTGCTGTGGTTTCGATATCGCTGTTTGCTGTACTGTTTGCCATTTCAAATAACTTAAGTGCTTTTATTATATTATTCTCTATCTATATTATTATTGATATGGCGTGCATTAAGAGACAGGATATTCCGAAACATATTGTTGGCTTGATAGCGGCCGGTGTAGTAGCAGTGATTGCATATATTATAATTTCTGTGATAATGAATGGATCGTTGGAGAACGATTTTCGAATACAGAGAATTTTAGCATGGATTAGTTCAGAAGGTCAATCATCAACCGATATTGCACTTCAGCCATTGCAGGCGAAGTATGCGATTGGCGCAGGCGGCTTTTGGGGGAAAGGGCTTGGCCAAAGCCTGATTAAGTTTAAACTTCCCTATTCATATAATGACTTTATTCTTGCAATTATCTGTGAGGAACTTGGCGTGTTTGGTGTCATTATTATGATGTCATTATTTGGTTATCTGCTGTACCGTATTTACAAGATTGCGCAGAATGCATGGGATATCGACGGAAAGATTTTGGCAATCGGTGTCTTTACACAGATTGCACTGCAGCTGTTAATTAACGTAATGGTTGTTACAAACGTAATTCCTACAACCGGTGTCACACTTCCGTTCTTCAGTGCGGGTGGTACCTCAGTTGTGTTCTTGCTAGCAGAGCTTGGAATGGTATTAAACGTAGACAAGTATGCAAAGGAGCGTCGCTTCCGCGAGGAGGCCGAGCGTCACGTCGCACAGATCGAGCAGCGCGGTGGAATCGGAGCTGCTGGCTGGAGACGTCGTTTGAATTCATTTCGGACACATAAAGGATAAGAAAAAGAGTCGGGTGGCAATAACGCTTCCCGGCTCTTTTGCGGTCTATTCATTGTGTTTTACAAGAAACAAATAAAAATAAAGTAAGAGTATGTATCTTCTTTGGATGTTATACGCGCTCTGCGATCGTGTAGATCAGCTGCTCAGAGCTATCCCAGTCCAGACAAGGATCGGTGATGGACTTTCCATAGATATGCTCGCCAATCTTCTGATTTCCAGCTTCGATGTAGCTCTCGATCATGACACCCTTTACCAGATTTTCGATTTCTTTGGAGTGGGTACGGCTGTGCATAACTTCCTTTACGATACGGATCTGCTCCATATGCTTCTTTCCAGAGTTGGAATGGTTTGCATCTATGATGCAGGCTGGGTTTACAAGCTTTCTCTCCTGATACATTTCATACAGGCGATACAGATCCTCATAGTGGTAGTTCGGGATGGTCTTTCCGTATTTATCAACAGCACCGCGCAGGATGGTGTGAGTCAGCGGATTTCCGTCGGTCTGAACCTCCCAACCACGGAAGATAAAGTCATGTCCGTGCTGTGCAGCAACAACGGAGTTGAGCATAACGGAGAGGTCACCACTGGTCGGGTTCTTCATACCAGCTGGAATGTCGATTCCACTTACGGTCAGACGATGCTGCTGATTCTCAACAGAACGTGCACCGACAGCAACATAAGAAAGGATATCAGACAGATAACGCCAGTTCTCTGGGTACAGCATCTCATCGGCAGCAGTCAGGCCAGCCTCCGCAACAGCGCGCATATGCATATGACGGATGGCAAGAATTCCAGCTAACATATCTGGTTTTTTCTCTGGGTCTGGCTGGTGAACCATGCCCTTGTAGCCCTCGCCTGTGGTACGTGGCTTGTTGGTGTAGATACGCGGAATCAGGATTAGCTTGTCGGAAACCTTCTCTTGAACGCGTGCCAGACGATGAACGTAATCTAAAACGGCCTCCTCATTGTCAGCGGAGCATGGCCCGATGATGACAAGAAACTTATCGCTCTCGCCGGTAAAGACTTTGCGGATCATCTCATCACGTTCTGTCTTTGCCTTGATAATGGCCTCAGATACCGGATACTGCTCGCGAATCTCTGCAGGTGTAGGAAGCTTTTTCACAAAATTGAAGCTCATAGTAAATCCTCTTTTCTCATAGTGCAATTCATAATCGAAAGTTCATTCAGTAAACTTTCATAATCAAAATTATAAATAGGAAGGTTTCGAATGTCAAGGATAAAGATTCTCGATTCGGATATACTATAGTAACAGGAAATCGAAAAGTGGAAGAAACCAAAAGGAATCCGGAAAGGAGATGCCTATGGGACTGGTAATTTTGATTGTTGTGTGTGTGCTTGCTGTCGTGGTTTGTTTTTCGCTGGCAGCAGCGGCAAAAAATGCAGAAGTACTCTCGCAGTTGTGGCTGGAAAAGCAGAGCAAGAAGCAGGCGGCACCGTGTACCGATAAGTCAAAGAAAGAGCAGGAAATATAAAAATCAAGGTATACTTTTTATTTGATTTGAATTAAAATGATAGTGAACATCCTGTGGCGGGAGCAAACAGTGAAAAAACGTATTTTGACTGCTTTTTTATGCCTTATTCTTTTCTTTAGCGCATGTAGCTTACCGCAGATTGCCCGGGCAGAGGAGACGACAGGTGGGATTTCACTCACCTGTCCGTCTGCTATTTTAATGGAAGCTTCCACCGGGAGCGTGATCTACGAGAAATCGCCCGATGAAAGAAGAAGTCCTGCGAGCATTACAAAGATCATGACGGCGATTTTGATTTTTGATGCCGTTGAATCGGGAAAGATTTCCCTTGAGGATGAGGTGGTGACAAGTGCCTATGCCAAATCCATGGGTGGCTCGCAGGTCTACCTGGAGGAGGGCGAAAAGCAGACTGTCGATACCCTGATTAAATGTATCATGGTCTCCAGTGGAAATGATGCCAGTGTCGCCATGGCAGAATACATAGGGGGCAGTGAGGCGGGCTTCGTGCAGATGATGAACGAGCGTGCTGTTTCTCTCGGAATGGAAAACACGCATTTTGAGGACTGCTGCGGACTGACCGATGCAGACAGCCACTATACGACTGCGCGCGATGTGGCGCTGATGGCACGCGAATTGATCACGCATTATCCACAGATCCGGGCGTACACCACGATTTGGATGGAAAATATCACACATGTAACCGTACAGGGCAGCAAGGAGTTTGGCCTCGCCAATACCAACAAGCTGTTAAAGCAGTATCCATATACGACGGGCCTGAAAACGGGCTCGACAAATAAGGCAAAGTATTGTGTCTGCGCGACAGCTGAGAAGGATGGCGTTGAGCTGATTGCGGTAATTATGGGCTGTCCAAACTACAAGGATCGTTTTGCAGAGGCGCAGTCACTGCTTCAATATGGCTACACAACCTGCAAGCTGTATCGGGATGAGAATCCGCCAGAATTGACACCAGTGCTGGTAAAGGGTGGCATAGAAGAACAAGTTTCGGCGGTTTATCAGGAAGAATTTTCCTGGCTGTCCGTATCTGGGGAGGATTTTTCTGGAATAGAAAAATCACTTACAACAAAAGAACTCAACGCTCCAATTGAAAAAGGCGAGCAGATTGGCACCGTAACCTATCAGCTAAATGGAAAAGAGTTGGGCAGCATTGGTGTTTACGCAGGCGAGTCCGTCCGAGAGGCACATTTTTTGGACTATCTAATTCGCGTCCTGTTACAGTGGATGACTGTCATTTGATGGCCTTATACAAAATAATGAAAATGGATACAGTTCACGGGTAAGTCAATACGTATGGCAAAGTCCTGAGGTGAACCGTAACGAAACATGCGAAAGGAAAAACGAATGAATAAATGGATTACAGCGGGTACAGTGGCTGCGCTGACAGGTGCAGCTGCATTGGCCCGCTCGGAATATGAACGAACCCATCTGGATGTCGTGCGATACGATATCACAACGGATAAGCTTGATCCGGCATGGAACGGTTTTAAGGCTGTTTTTCTGTCGGATTTGCATGACAACAGCTTTGGACCAGAGAACGAAGAGCTGCTTGCAGCGATTGAGAACGAACAGCCAGACATTGTATTGATTGGCGGCGACATGCTGGTGGTAAAAGAGTGGGCAAAGCCTGATTTTGCACCGCTCGCACGATTGTATCATCAGCTTGTAGCCAAGTATCCGGTTTACTATGCATTTGGCAATCATGAGCAGCGCATGAAAGAAGAACAGCAGACATATCTAGGCTGGTGGGAGGCATATCGCGAGGTACTTAAAAACAGCGGGATGAAGATTCTTGTCAATAAAAGTGCGGTCATCACAAAGGAAGGTACTTCGATGCGCATCAGTGGAATTACCATTCCGCGTGAGTGCTACCGAAAGGGACGAATTCCAGCACCGTCGGTGGGTTACTTGAATCACAAGATTGGAAAAGCCTCATCTACCGACTTTGAGTTGCTGCTTGCCCATACGCCGACTTTTGCAAAGACGTATGCCGACTGGGGCGCTGACCTCGTATTAAGTGGCCATTTCCATGGCGGAACCATTCGCATTCCGGGTCTTGGCGGTGTCATGACACCACAGCTACAATTTTTCTCGCCGCTTGCAAGAGGCAGCGTCACCGAAGGAAATACGCGGATTATCGTCAGCGGTGGACTCGGAACGCACAGTATCAATGTGCGCCTCAATAATTTGCCGCAGGTCGTTGTGTTAACGTGGCATAAGAAAAACTTGCAAACAGATTGAATTTCGGTCCATATTATGATATATTAGAATGGTTATAAACAAGAAAGAGGAGTGTCGGATGTTATCATACAAACTGGAAAAATTTGAGGGGCCGCTAGATTTGCTCCTTCATTTGATTGAAAAAAATAAAGTCAGCATATACGATATTCCGATTTTCGAGATTACAAATCAGTATATGGAGTATGTCAACGCCATGGAGGAAGAGGATCTGGACATTGTCAGTGATTTTCTTGTCATGACGGCGACCCTTCTGGATATTAAGTCCAGATTGCTGCTCCCAGCTGAGAAGGATGAAAATGGTGACGAGATTGACCCAAGAGAAGAACTGGTGACTCGTCTGGTTGAATATAAAACATATAGAAGTCTGGGCGAGCAGCTAAAAAGCAGACAGCTTTTGGCGTCTCGTCTGCTCTACAAGGATCCCACAATTCCCGATGAGGTGGCAAAGTACGAGCCACCAGTCAATGTGCAGGAGATGCTTAGTCGTGTGACATTGGAGCGTTTGCAGGAGATTTACCGCATGGTAACGCGACGACAGGTTGACAAGATCGACCCAGTGCGAAGTAAGTTTGGAAATATCGAAAAGGATCCAGTGCGCCTGTCACAGAAGCTTGCGTTTGTGTACGAGTATGCCGAGCAGGAAAAGCATTTTTCCTTCCGTGGGCTGCTTCAGAAGCAGTACACCAAGGCAGATGTTGTTGTCACATTTTTAGCTTGTCTGGAACTCATTAAGATCGGACGCCTGACCGTACAGCAGGAAGGAACCTTTCAGGATATTCATTTGGACTGGAATGAATCCTGCACGACAACGATCACGAGAGAGGACATGGAGCAGTACGATTAAGTAGGTATCAAGTGAATGGATTCAATGATACGATTGGCTTTTTTATGACACAATTTTATGACACAATCGTATTCGACTTATATATGTATGTGTAGAAAACAGGAGTAATTAGATTTATGGAAAACCGCGACTATTATCCGATTGTGGAGAGCATTTTATTCACAATGGGAAAAAGCGTTGAGATAAAAGCGCTGGCAGAGGCGTTGAAACTTACCGAAGAAGAGATGAGACAGGTGCTTGATGGTATAGCAGCAGAATACAGCAAAAAAGACAGAGGCATTCAGATTGTCTTTTTGGAAACGCATGTGCAGCTTTGCACAAAGCCGCAGTATTATGAGTATCTGATTCGCATTGCATCACGACCGCAAAAGCAGGTACTTAGCGATTCTGTTTTAGAGACGTTGTCAATTGTAGCGTACAAGCAGCCAGTTACCAGAGGCGAGATCGAGCGCATCCGTGGCGTAAAATCCGATCATGCGATTGCCAAGCTGTTAGATTACGATTTGATTGAAGAAATCGGAAGACTCGATGCGCCGGGCAGACCGGTCTTATTTGCAACAACGGAAGAATTTTTGCGCAGCTTTGGCGTGTCCTCCGTGGCTGATTTGCCGCAGGCGGCACCAGAGCAGATCATGGAATTTAAGGAAGAAGCCGAAAAAGAGATTCCGGTAACCTTGTAATGGGCAGCGTAAAAAATAGTAACCACATAAGATAAAGTCTCCCACAATTAGCTGATATCAGCGAATAACTTGATAATGGAATAGCAAATCCGAAAAGGTGGAAAAGCACGAAACACTCCGGCGTGGCATATGCTATAGAAAGGTGCATAGCGGGGGATTTCGTTTGGAGACGTTCAAGAAACCTCTTACGGCGGCACAGGAGAAGGAGTATCTCATACAGATGCATCAGGGTTCATCTGAGGCGAGATCTCTTTTGATTGAGCATAATATGCGCTTAGTGGCTCATATTATTAAAAAATATGCGTTTACGGATAAGGAGACGGATGACCTGCTGTCCATCGGAACCATCGGACTGATAAAGGCAGTCAACACGTTTGATGTCTCAAGAGGAAACCGATTGTCAAGCTATGCGGCAAAATGCATAGATAATGAGATACTGATGCTGCTGCGTGCAGAAAAAAAGATGAACCGGGAAGTCAGTCTGTATGAACCGATCGGAACGGACAAGGAAGGAAATGAGATCCACCTGTTTGATGTGATTGAGTCCGGCGAGTGTGATGCCTCTGAACATTATTGTAAGAAAGAGGATATGCATCGGCTTCACAAGGGAATACGAACTGTACTATTGCCCAAAGAAAAACAAGTGATTCTTCTTCGCTATGGCCTTTGTGGGCATCGTGTTCATACGCAGCGCGAGGTCGGAAGTGTGCTTGGCATTTCCCGGTCCTATGTCAGCCGCATCGAAAAGAGCGCTCTCGAGAAGTTAAAGAACTTTTTTACCGTTTCGTAAAATTCGTGAGAAGAAAGGCACAGGTAGAACATGAAAGAAAAGTATATTGATTCAAGCAGCAGAAGAGACCGCCTGCATCTGTATATCTGGATGCCAAAGGATCAGCCAAAACCGGGTGTGATTGTGCAGATGACGCATGGCATGGTAGAGCATATGGGCCGCTATGAAGAACTGGCACGTTACTTAAATGCCCATGGCATCGGTGCGATCGGTGAATTTGGCAAAGGTGTAAGGCGCGTATGCGATCGTTACAGACGTGCAGGCATTCGCGATGTTTCTATGAAGCTCTATCCGGGAATGCGCCATGAGCTGCTTCACGAAACGGAAAGAAAAATGGTTCAAAAGGACATTCTGAACTGGATTGAAGCTCACTTTGAACAAGAGTAAGCACAAAAAGAAAAACAAGGGAAACGCATTAACAACAGTTCCGAAACGACACAAAAGAAAAAATAGATAAGATACCTTTCGAGAAGACAATTTGCCTCCAGAAAACAATAGGGGCAGGTTGTCTTTTTGCGCTTAAAAACAGGAACAATTCTAGATACTGTAACTTAGAAAGGATAAATTATGGTTGCAAAAGTGTATACAGGAACAACAAATGGAATTGAAGGAATTTTAGTATGCGTGGAGGCAGATATCAGCGATGGACTTCCGATGTTTGATATGGTCGGCTACCTCGGAGCAGAGGTAAAAGAAGCGAGAGAGCGCGTGCGCACGGCACTTAAAAATTCGGGCTTTCGACTGCCGCCAAGCCACATCACCGTAAACCTATCGCCAGCCGATTTAAGAAAACAGGGAAACTATTTCGATTTGCCGATTGCGTTAGCCGTCCTTGCGGCCGCCGGTTTTGTGCGTGTGGACGAATTAAAGGACAAGATCTTTATCGGAGAGCTTGGACTTGACGGAAGTGTGCGTCCAGTAAATGGTACGCTCGTCCTTGCCGAGTGTGGCTGCGATGCAGGAATAAGAAAAGCAGTAGTGCCGCAGGAAAATGCAAAAGAGGCAGCCTATCTGGAGGAAACAGCAGTCTACGGTGTAAGAAGTCTTTCTGAGATCGTGACGTTACTGAACAATCCAGATCGCTTTGACGAAAAAAGACAGCTGATCAGCGAAGAAGATCGAAAAAGAAACGAAAATAACCAAAAGGATGCTCTTGATTTTTCTGATCTTTATGGGCAGGAGCGAATGAAGCGCGCCGCAATGGTTGCAGCAGCTGGTCTTCACAATCTTCTTTACATAGGCACACCCGGTTCTGGTAAAAGTATGGCGGCTAAGCGTATTCCAACCATCTTGCCACCAATGACATACCGTGAACAGCTCGAGGTCACAAAAATTTATAGCGTTGCAGGACTTCTCGATCAGAAAGAAGGTCTGATAAAAGTGCGCCCATTTCGTAGCCCGCACCACACAATTTCTGCGACAGCGCTCGCAGGAGGTGGCCGATTTCCTAGACCTGGCGAGATCAGTCTCGCACATCACGGCGTTTTGTTTTTGGACGAGTTAGCCGAATTTAAGCGTGACACGTTAGAAGTCATGCGCCAGCCCTTAGAGGATGGAAAAGTCACAATCAGCCGCGTCAATGGCAGTTGTAGCTATCCGGCGGATTTTATGCTTGTGGCAGCAATGAATCCTTGCCCGTGCGGGTATTACCCAGATCGAAGCCGCTGCCATTGCAGCCCAGGTGATATCCGCCGCTATCGGGATCGCATTTCACGCCCTATGCTAGACCGTATTGATCTTTGTACGGAGGCATGTGTGGTAAAATTTGAGGATCTGTCACAAGCAAAAAAGGGAGAAAGCTCAGCCAGTATGCGAGAGCGTGTCACAGAGGCCATCAAGCGCCAGCAGCTGCGCTATCAAGATGAAGGCATTCTCTTCAATTCACAGCTTTCTGGCACCCGCCTTACCCGATTCTGCCACCTTAGTAAATCTCAAAATGAACTCCTTCGCCATGCATTTGAATCCATGGGACTTAGTGTGCGTGCACGAGACCGAATCCTTCGCGTTGCAAGGACAATTGCCGACCTGGAGGGATCCGAAGAAATTCAAGAAAATCACTTGGCAGAAGCCATCAGCTACCGCAGCATTGATCGCAAATATTGGGGAACCCCGTAAATAGAAAGGAATAAAAAAGAAAATGGACCGTAAACTTGCATACTACTGGTGCACCTACCTACAGATGATTACGCCACTCAAGGTGCGCCGCCTGATCGAACAGGCAAAAAATCCGGAAAACGTCTTTGGAACAAGTGACGAAACGCTCATGGAACTTGGCTTTACCAAACGCGAACAGCAGATTGTCCACGAAGCCTGCGCAATGGAATCTACCATAGAATCCGAATACGCCAACCTATCCAAGTCCGGCATTCGTTTCGTAACAATCGACGATGCCGACTATCCAAGTCTTCTAAGAGAAGTCGAAGATCGCCCATTCGGTCTCTTCGTAAAGGGCTGCCTTCCAGACCAGAACTGCCCCAAGATTGCCATTGTCGGGGCGCGGGCATGCAGCAGCTACGGAAGAGAGTGCGCAGAAGAACTTGCGAAAACGCTTTCGGCATCTGGTGTGCAGATCGTAAGTGGGATGGCCTACGGCATAGACTGCTGCAGCCAAAAGGCCGCACTCGAATCTGGCAGTTCCTTTGCCGTGCTCGGCGGCGGTGTGGACATCTGCTATCCAAAGGAAAACATCGGACTGTACGAACAGCTCATCCGTCAGGGTGGCGTGATCTCCGAGATGCGCCCGAAAACAGTCGGCATGCCGATCCTTTTTCCGAGACGAAATCGCATTATCAGTGGCATCTGTGATGCCATCATCGTAGTCGAAGCGCGCAAAAAAAGTGGCTCTCTAATCACCGCAGAATTTGCCGCTGATCAGGGGCGAAACGTGTATGCCGTGCCGGGCTCCGTATTTTCTGGACTTAGCGAGGGCTGCCATGAATTGATCCGAAACGGCGCCATACTCTTATCCTCCCCGCAGGAACTTTTGTCAGACTTTCACTTTGAGGCAGCAGCGGCAAAAGAGCACAGAGGAAAAGAAAAGCTCACACTTGTCGAACAGGATGTCTATCGTTTTGTTGAACAAACTTCCACGCCAATGGAAGTGCTCTTACAAAAGACTGGATATCCGTCTGGAAATTTGTGCGGAGCCTTGTTTGGACTGGAATTAAAGGGATATATCAGCCAGGAAGCAGGCGGTCGTTATCGCCGAACTGGCCTCATTCCGCCCAAGGCAATTGCAAAAATTCCGTAAATTTTGCATGAAATAAACCAAAAAGGGCTTGCAATCCGCAAAATAAGAGAGTATAGTGATTTCCGATTGAAAAAATGTACGCAGGTACATTGCTGGAGGAAAGCATGGCGAAGTATCTTGTTATCGTAGAGTCACCTGCAAAGGTTAACACTATAAAGAAATTTTTAGGAGCCAACTATCAGGTTATGGCTTCCAACGGGCATGTAAGAGACCTGCCTAAGAGTCAGTTAGGCTTTGATGTTGCCAACGACTATGAACCAAAATATATTACCATTCGCGGAAAAGGAGATATTCTGGCAAAGCTTCGCAAGGAAGCAAAGAAGGCCGATAAGATCTATCTGGCAACCGACCCGGACCGCGAGGGAGAGGCAATTTCCTGGCATCTGTCCAAGGCATTAAAGCTGGAGGATGACCAGATTAAGCGAATTACCTTCAATGAGATTACAAAAAATGCGGTAAAGGCATCCTTAAAGGAGCCGCGCGCGATCAATATGAATCTGGTCGATGCACAGCAGACAAGACGTATGCTCGACCGTATGGTAGGCTACGAGATCAGCCCGGTACTCTGGGCAAAGGTAAAGAGGGGCTTGAGTGCTGGACGTGTTCAGTCTGTTGCCCTTCGTCTGATCTGTGACCGCGAGGCCGCAATCGAAGCCTTTATTCCAAAGGAATACTGGAGCCTCGATGTCGAGCTTGATGTGCCAGGTTCTAAGAAGCCGCTTGTGGCACAGTTTTATGGAAAAGACACGAAGAAGATTACGATCGAGAACGAAGCACAGTTAAACGAGATCGTAAAGGCTGCCGAGAGCGACAAGTTTGTTGTAAAAGAACTGGCGCACAAGGAAAGAAAGAAGAAAGCGCCGATGCCATTTACGACGAGTACGTTACAGCAGGAGGCTGCCAATCAGTTAAACTTCTCGACTCAGAAGACAATGCGTATCGCACAGCAGCTGTATGAGGGCGTTTCCGTTGAGGGCGAGGGTACGATTGGTTTGATCACTTACCTTAGAACTGATTCCACCCGTATCGCGGCAGAGGCTGACACCGCAGCGAGAGCCTATATTGAGAAGACCTATGGCGAGAAGTATTTGACACAGGCAAAGAAGGAAGAGACCGCAAAAGGTCACATTCAGGATGCACATGAGGGTATTCGCCCGACCGACATCACAAGAGAGCCGGTTCGCGTAAAGGAATCTCTTTCCCGCGATCAGTTCCGTCTGTATCAGTTAATCTGGAGACGATTTACGGCAAGCCGTATGGCAGATGCCGTGTATCTAATGAATCATGTGCAGCTTGAGGCAGGCGGCTATGAATTTTCAGCAGTCAGCTCAAAGCTTGCATTTGATGGTTTTATGAGCATTTACAACGACGGCGAGGAAAAGGCAGCGAGCGCACCGGCTGTTGATCACTTAAGTGAAGGCATGGAGCTTTCTATGAACGGCAAACAGACGCAGCAGCATTTCACTCAGCCGCCGGCTCACTTTACCGAGGCGAGTCTGGTGCGTATGCTTGAGGAGAAAGGCATTGGCCGTCCGTCCACCTATGCGCCGACGATCACCACGATTCTTGCACGCCACTATATCACAAAGGAAAAGAAAAATCTGTATGTGACCGAGCTTGGTCAGGTCGTAAACAACATCATGATGAAATCCTTCCCGATTATCGTGGATGCAGAGTTTACAGCAAACATGGAGTCCCTACTCGATATGGTCGGAGACGGCATGGTCGAGTGGAAGAGCATTGTGCGAAACTTCTATCCGGATTTGCATGAGGCAGTTGAGGCGGCAAACAGAGAACTCGAGAGCGTTAAGATCGAAGATCAGCTCTCCGATGAATACTGTGAGCTGTGCGGCAGACAGATGGTGATCAAGTATGGTCCACACGGAAAGTTTCTGGCTTGCCCGGGTTTCCCAGATTGTCGAAACACAAAGCCATATCTGGAGAAGATTGGCGTGTCCTGTCCGAAGTGTGGAAAAGATCTTGTTATCCGAAAGACGAAGAAAGGCCGCGTTTATTATGGCTGCGAGGGCGCACCGGACTGTGATTTTATGTCCTGGAACCGTCCGACCGGCGGCATTTGCCCGAAATGTGGCGCTTATATGATCAAAAAGGGCAATCGAGAGTGCTGTTCCGATGCTGCGTGCGGCTATATTGCAAAGCCAGACGAAAAAATCTGACAAAACTGCGAAATATTCTTGTAAAATTATTCATTTTGTGATATGCTACTGTAAAAGAATAAATTGCATTGGAGGAACCCAATATGAGCGTGCAGTTGCTGGATAAAACAAGAAAAATCAACAAACTTTTGCATAACAACAATACCAGTAAAGTTGTCTTCAACGATATCTGTGAGGTTTTGAGCGAGATTCTGGAGTCTAATATTCTGGTTCTCAGCAAGAAGGGCAAGGTTTTAGGCTTCAGCGTTTGGAAGGATGTCGACGTGATCAACGAGCTGATGGAGAACACCATTGGTTCCTTTGCGGATCACATGCTCAATGAGCGTCTGTTAAGTGTCCTCTCCACAAAAGAGAATGTCAATCTGGCTACTCTTGGATTCTCTCAGGAGAATGGTGATAAGTATCAGGCAATCGTGACGCCGATCGAGATCGCAGGAGAGCGTCTTGGTACCCTGTTTATCTACAGAGAGCATACCGGTTATGGCATCGACGATATTATCTTAAGTGAGTACGGTACCACCGTAGTTGGACTTGAGATGCTTCGTTCCGTAAACGAGGAGAGCGCAGAGGAAAATCGTAAGAAGCAGATCGTAAAATCCGCGATCAGCACACTCAGCTACTCCGAGCTTGAGGCAATCGTTCATATCTTCCGTGAGTTAGACGGAAACGAGGGCGTACTTGTCGCAAGTAAGATTGCAGATCGCATCGGCATCACCAGATCCGTGATCGTCAATGCACTTCGTAAGTTCGAGAGCGCAGGCGTTATCGAGTCCAGATCCTCCGGTATGAAGGGTACCTATATCAAGGTTTTAAACGATGTTGTATTCGATGAGTTGGCAAAAGTAAAGGTTGGCGCAGACAATTCTAGTGCGGCTCTGACTACGAACGCATAAAATTGTAAGTTACAGTTCACGGGACACCCATTCGAAAAAATTAAAAAAAGTAAAAAAAAGCCTTGCAATTGTATTTTTTCCATGATATGATTGTAGGGCTTAAAATAATCACGTATGCGGTTGGCAGGCTTGGTGCTGCACTTGCAGTTACCTGTACGTATGGCATACGGAAGACAAACCAAAGGAGAGTAAAAACATGAGCGTTATTTCTATGAAGCAGCTGCTTGAAGCTGGTGTTCATTTCGGACATCAGACCAGAAGATGGAACCCTAAGATGGCTCCATACATCTACACCGAGAGAAACGGTATCTACATCATCGACCTGCAGAAGTCTGTAGGCAAGGTTGACGAGGCTTACAAGGCGATCTTCGACATTGCTGCAGAGGGCGGAAACATCCTTTTCGTAGGAACCAAGAAGCAGGCACAGGATGCAGTAGCAACTGAGGCACAGAGATGTGGTATGTACTATGTAAACCAGAGATGGCTTGGTGGTATGCTGACCAACTTCAAGACCATCCAGAGCAGAATCGCTCGTCTTCGTCAGATCGAGACCATGTCTGAGGACGGTACCTTTGATGTACTGCCAAAGAAGGAAGTTATCGAGCTGAAGAAGGAGTGGGAGAAGCTTGAGAAGAACCTTGGCGGTATCAAGGATATGCCAGGTATCCCGGACGCTATCTTCGTAGTTGACCCGAAGAAGGAAAAGATCTGTGTTCAGGAAGCTCACACTCTGGGTATTCCGCTGATCGGTATCGCTGATACCAACTGTGATCCGGAAGAGCTGGATTATGTAATCCCGGGTAATGATGACGCTATCAGAGCCGTAAAGCTGATCGCTTCCAAGATGGCAGACGCTGTTATCGAGGCTAAGCAGGGCGAGGCTGAGGAAGTTGATGAGGTTGCAGAGGCTGGCGAGGAGATGCTGGCAGCTGACACTACTGATGCAGCAGCTGATATCGAGACCGTAGTAGCTGACGCTGAGTAATCAAGTCGGAAATAACGATTCAGAGACGGCAACTGCGGCTTCTGAATCGTTATTGTTTTTATTAACTAAGTGAAGTATCAATACTGTACACAACTATTTGGAGGAAGATTAAGATGGCTATTACAGCAAGTATGGTAAAAGAGCTGCGTGAGATGACCGGCGCAGGTATGATGGACTGCAAGAAGGCACTGACTGCTACCGAGGGAGATATGGACAAGGCTGTAGATTTCCTGCGTGAGAAGGGATTAGCTGGTGCTCAGAAGAAGGCTGGACGTATCGCAGCTGAGGGTATCGTTGCTACTTGCATCTCTGAGGATGAGAAGCGCGCAGTTGTAGTTGAGGTTAATGCTGAGACTGACTTCGTTGCAAAGAATGAGAAGTTCCAGACCTACGTTGCAGAGGTTGCTGCTCAGGCAGTAAACACTCCGGCAGAGGATATCGAAGGATTCATGGCTGAGAAGTGGGCATTAGATCCAACTATGACCGTTAAGGAGAAGCTGTCCTCCATGATCTCCATCATCGGTGAGAACATGAACATCCGTCGTTTTGCAAAGGTTACTGAGGAGAACGGTATCGTTGTTTCCTACATCCATGCAGGCGGAAAGATCGGCGTTTTAGTAGACGTTGAGACTGATGTTGTTAATGATGCAGTTAAGGAAATGGCAAAGAACGTTGCTATGCAGGCAGCAGCTTTAAAGCCACAGTACACCACCAGAGCAGAGGTTGACGCTGAGTATCTTGCAAGAGAGAAGGAAATCCTGATGGCTCAGATCATGAACGATCCGAAGGAGTCCCAGAAGCCGCAGAAGGTTATCGAGGGCATGATCAACGGACGTATCAACAAGGAGCTGAAGGAGATCTGTCTGATGGATCAGACCTACGTAAAGGCAGAGGACGGAAAGCAGTCCGTAAGCGCATACGTTGCTCAGGTTGCTAAGGAGAACAATGCAAAGATCACTGTTAAGAAGTTCGTTCGTTTCGAGACCGGCGAAGGCATGGAGAAGAAGGAAGAGGATTTCGCAGCAGAGGTTGCTAAGCAGATGAACGCATAAATATAAGGATTGAATGATCGATCAATCTTATAAATATTGAGTTCTAAGACCCTGAATTTTTCGCAGTTGCGGGAAGTTCAGGGCCTTTTTTGTGTATAAAATTTTGGAACGTGTCAGCAAATAATAAAGGATTGTTTAGCTTTTGTTTAATAGATTTACTCGAAGTCATTAGATTTATCCCATAGAATATGAGGCAGAAAATAAAAGGATTCTCATTGCATGAAAAATGGGAAGATGATACAATAAAGCTACAGCGGCTAGAAAAGTGGCTGTGGCTTTTCACAGTCAATTTCGTTTGGGGAAAGGCATAGGGTATCACAGGATATGAATACAAAAACAGTAAAAAAACAAATCTTCTGGTCCAATACGTTGATGGTATGTGTGACGTTAGTTGTATTCCTAGCAATCAATCTGCTTGTCATCAAACTATATGGGGAGCTGATTGAGAAGGAATTTTTGCTGTCGCTTGATGAAACAGCAGACAGCAGTGAGTTAAAGGCATTTCTGGCAGAATGGACAGTGCGACGAAATGGTTTTTTGCTGCTCTTTGCGGCGGATGGCGTGCTTTGCATTCTGTTTCTTGTGGGCATTAGCCAGCTGTTTACGAAACATTTGACAGCGCGTATTATGGAGCCGCTTAGTGCACTTGAGGAAGGGGCAAAACGCATTCGCGAAAATGATCTGACGACCGATATTGTGTACAGTGGAGACGTTGAGTTTGAACGTGTCTGCGATGCATTCAATGATATGCAGCATCACATTCATGACGAGCAGGAGAAGAATCGAAAATATGAGAAGGCAAGAACCGATATGACGGCCGGCATTTCGCATGATCTTCGTACCCCTCTGACGGCAATTCGTGGCACGATCAAGGCAATTCTTGACGGAGTGGTAAAGACACCAGCGCAAACAGAAGCATTTTTGCAAACCGCCTACCGCCGCACCGGTGAGATGGATTCGCTTTTAAATCAGCTTTTGTTTTTCTCCAAGGTGGAGACCGGAAATCTGCCGGTAAATGTAAGATCGGTAGAATTAGGAGCCTTTGCAAAAAGCTTTGTAGGAATCCGTCAGGAAACGGCCAAAGAAAACGAGACGATTACGGTACAGTGTTCACAGCCTCTTACGGTCATGGCCGATGTCGAGCAGTTAGGCCGTATTTTCGATAATTTACTTGAAAATAGCCGCAAATATGCAATGGCAGATCCGCTGACTATCCAAATCAGCATAGCAGCACAAGCCAACCAGACGCATGCGCAGATTTGTTTTGCGGATAATGGTGTAGGCGTAGAGGCAGAAAAGCTTTTGCACCTTTTTGAAGAATTTTATCGCGCAGATGAATCGCGAACCAAGGAAGGAAATGGCCTAGGGCTTTATATTGTGCGGTATCTGGTTCGCCAGATGGGCGGCGAAGCCTGGGCAGAAAATGCGAGTGACGGGCATGGCTTTTGTGTGTATGTTACATTGCCACTCGCAGAGTAGAAAAGGAATGGGAAAAGGCAGAAAGAAAGTTTTGAAAAACAAACACCTAATTCAAATTTAATAGAAAGAAAGGATACAGAAACATGGCGGACAGCAAAAGAATTTTGATTGCAGAGGATGATGCTGACATCAGTATGATCGAGCAAGTCTATCTGGAGGCGGCTGGCTTTCAGACAACCATCGTTGCTGATGGAAATGAGGTGGCACCAACTGTCGCGGCAGAAAAATTTGACCTGATTTTGCTTGATTTGATGCTTCCTGGGAAAAATGGCTATGAAATCTGTCAGGAGATTCGGGAAAAGACGGATGTGCCGATTTTGATGGTCACAGCGCGGTCAGAATCGGTTGATAAGGTGCATGGATTTTCGTCAGGTACAGATGATTACATTGTAAAGCCATTTGACCCGGCAGAGCTGACGGCACGCGTAAGAGCGAATCTGCGCCAATATGAGCGGCTTTGCTCGACAAAGAAAGGACCAACACAAAGGCAAGCATCCGATGAAATCCAGATTCAGGATTTGCGGATCTTGCCAAATTCATGGAAGGTATACAAAGGTGATAAGGAAATTCGCTTTCCAAACCGCGAGTTTGAATTGCTGAAATTTCTGGCGCAAAATCCAAACATCGTTTTTTCAAAGGAAGAATTGTTTGAGAAAATCTGGGGCTACGATTATGTGGGTGACAGTGCAACCGTCATGGTGCATATCAACCGCATTCGCGAAAAGATCGAAGATGACAGCAAAAATCCAAAGATCTTAGAAACTGTCTGGGGTGCGGGCTATCGCTTAAATGCATAGCATTTTGTTTAGGATTTGTTTAGCTTTTCCCCATCTGTTTGTTTAATGCAAACTGTTATAATGCAAAATGAAAAGAGAAAGAACGACATGCGAAAGGACATGTAAGAAAAGCATGTAAAAAGCAAAACGCATGTAACAAGTTTTGAATTTGAGCAGAATGCAAAAACAGACAGGAGGTTTTGGAAATGGTAAAGGAAGGCGTCAATGGATTTTGTATGGCACTTGCGGACAGTGTGCCGGGTGTGTCAGGTGGTACCGTTGCATTTATTATGGGATTTTATGACCGATTTATCGGTTCGGTCAATGATTTGGCTTTTGGAAACAAGGCAAAGAAAAAGAGTGCGATTTTGTATCTGGCAAAGCTTGGAATTGGCTGGCTGATCGGAATGGCGATGGCGGTAACTGTATTAGCTACCCTTTTTGAAAGTCAGATTTATCTGATCAGCTCGTTGTTTATCGGATTTGTGGCAGGTGCCATTCCTCTAATTATCAAAGAAGAAAAAGAGTGTGTAAAGCATGTCGCAAAAGGAATTGTATTTTGTCTGATTGGAATCGCAATCGTAGCAGGTATCACATGGGCAAATACAAAGACTGGAAATGCAGGAGCTGATCTGAGTCAGTTTTCAATGGGCCAGGCAATTAAACTTTTCTTTATCGGTATGGCAGCAATTTCCGCCATGTTTCTTCCGGGAATTTCCGGCTCAACCCTGCTTTTGATCTTTGGCGCGTATATTCCGGTGATCACAGCAGTAAAAGGTGTTTTGGGATTCCATCTTACTTATATCCCAAGTTTGATGTTCTTTGGATGTGGCGTTTTAGCAGGTGCAGTTGGCGTCGTTGGTATCATTCGTGTTGCACTGGAAAAATATCGTACTCAGATGGTCTATTTGATTCTTGGTATGATGATTGGTTCTCTGTATGCGATTGTCATGGGGCCGACTACACTGAAGGTACCAAAGGAAGCACTCAGCCTTGGAAATGTAAATATAATTGCAGTTGTTGTAGGAGCAGCACTGCTTGCAGGAATGCAATTTATTAAGGAAAAGAAGTAAAACAAAAGAAAGCAAAGTAAAAGGAAGTAAAGCAAAAGAAAGTAAAACAAAGCAAAAAAGCAAAGTAAGAAGTAAAGCAAGAGAAAATAAAAGAAAGAAGTGAGTAGTATGACAGGAATGGAACTTAAGATATTGGACTGGCTCCAAACCATCCACACGCCGATTGGCGATGCGTTTATGTGTTTTATCACCAGTCTTGGAAATGTAGGAGCGATTTGGATTGTATTAGCAGTTGTGTTGATTGCAATCCCAAAGACGAGAAAAAGCGGAATCATTGTTGCGGCAGCATTGATCATTGATGCGGTGCTTTGCAGCGGCATTCTGAAAAATGTTTTTCGCAGAATCCGTCCATTCGATGTGAACACCGCAGTTCAGGTACTGATCACAAAGCCGCGTGATTTTTCATTCCCGTCGGGACATACATCGGCATCCTTTGCGGCAGCGACCGCGTTGTATCTGGCTAAGGAACGAAAATTATTTATCCCAGCGTTGGTCCTTGCCTGCCTGATCGCCTTTTCAAGAATGTATCTGTATGTACATTATCCAACCGATATCCTTGGTGGTCTTCTTTTGGGTATCGTGTCGGCAGTTCTTGCATATAAATGTCAGGAAAGTCAGAAAATTCTTGCTCTTTTCCATCGAAATAAGTATAATACTAATCAGTAGTACCAGTAAATCAGGGCCGCAGCAATATGCGGCTCTAATTTGCTGTAAATGAACCGTCTAATGGTCGTATGTCGTATGATAACCACAATGCGTCGATTGGACAGTAAGGAGGATTTTTGTGACAGTACATGATACCGTGCATGGATTTGTAGTCGAAAGAGAAGTAGCGCTTCCAGAGCTGGACGCAGTGATGTACCAGATGAAGCATGAAAAGACAGGGCTGGAGTTAGTATGGCTCAGTAGAGAGGAAGAAAACAAGGTTTTTGGCATCAGTTTTGAGACATTGCCGTGGAATGACACAGGTGTATTCCATATTTTGGAGCATTCTGTTTTGTGTGGTTCAAAGAATTACCCGGTTAAAGAGCCGTTTGTGGAGCTTCTGAAAAACTCCATGAACACATTTCTAAATGCGATGACATTCCCGGATAAGACTTTTTATCCGGTGGCAAGCCGTAACGACAAGGATTTTGTAAATCTGATGCGTGTTTATCTGGATGCGGTATTCTATCCGGCAGTCCGCACAAAGCCGGAGATTTTCCGTCAGGAGGGCTGGCATTATGAGTTTGACAATGAAGGCAAAGTAAGCTATAAGGGCGTCGTGTTCAATGAGATGAAGGGTGCCTTGGCAGATGCAGATGAACTGATGGAGCTTGCAATTAACCGTGCACTGTTCCCGGATACACCATATCGTTTTGTGTCAGGTGGAGATCCGGCAAAGATCCCGGATTTAAGCTACGAAGAATTTGTTGACAGCCATAAGAAATTTTATTCTCCGTCCAATGCATATGTTTATCTGGATGGTGCAATGAATATTGATGCGATTCTTGGTATTATCAACGATGAATACTTAGCTTTCTTTGAGCAGACAAAGCGTATGGATCCGCCAGCACTTCAGGCTCCGGTTGCAGCAGGTGAGCAGCGTGTGGAATACGAGATCGGTGCAGATGAGAAGGAAGAAGGAAAGATTCGTCTGGCATGGGGCCGCGTAATCGGTACCTTTGCAGACCGTGAGAAGCTGACAGCGATCCGAATTCTTTCTGATGTACTTTGTGGAAACAATCAGGCACCATTAAACAAGGCGGTACTGTCTGAAGGACTGGCGGAGTCGGTATTTCTCTTTGCGATGGATTCCGTTGCCAATCCGTGGGTGAAGATTGAGGCGCGAAACGTAAAGGAAGAGGATTGCGATACCATTGAGGCTCGTATTTTTGATACGTTACAGGCATTAGCAGACGGTGGTCTTGACCACGAAAAGCTGGAGGCTTCCATGGCAAATATGGAATTCCAGATGAGAGAGCGCGACTATGGCAGCTATCCGCAGGGCCTGATTCTTGGAATGCAGGTATTGGACAGCTGGCTGTACGGTGGCGCACCGGAGGCAAATCTTCAGATTGGTGATCTGTTTGAAAAACTGCGTAAGAAGATGAAGGACGGCTATTTTGAGCAGCTGATTCGTGAGATCTTATTAGAAAATCCGCATAGCTGTAAGGTAGTAATGGTTCCGTCCCGCACCGCAGGCGAAGCACGCCGCGCAAAGGAAGCAAAGCGTCTGGAAGAGGAATCTGCAATGTGGAGCGATGAGGCAAGAGAGGCACTTGTTGCTAATCAGGAACGTCTTCTTGCATGGCAGGAAAGCGAGGACTCACCAGAGCAGTTAGCAACGCTTCCACATCTTGAACTGTCCGATTTAAGCCGTACACCGCAGGAACAGCCGATCGAGGAGATCACATTTGAGGGCCAGAAGGTATTGTTACACTGCGTCAATGCAAGTGGAATCGCTTATATTACGCTGTATTTTGATGCAAACCACTATACCGAGGCAGAGCTTCCGGCAGTAGGTCTTCTGTGCAGACTGCTTGGAAATCTGGAAACTACGCAGTCAAGCATCGAGCAGTTAAACAACCGTGTTCGTCTTCTGTGCGGCAATATGCAGTTCTATTTGAGTACCTTTAGCATCAAAGATGATAACAGTCGCTGCACCGTAAAGCTTTGCGCATCCTTCAGTACACTTGAGGCAAATGCAGAGCAGGCAGTTCGTCTGGCAGCAGAAATTTTGACACAGACAAGATTTGATGTGGCAACCTCTGAGAAGGAGATTCTTGATCTGGTACGCCAGATCAAGATGGGCAGCTTCCAGTCTGCTGTTATGAGCGGTCATGCCGCAGCGCTCGGCCGTGTATCCGCGCAGACAAGCGTAGGTGGTGTGATTTCTGAGTGTACAGGCGGAATCACGTTCTACCAGTGGTTAAAGTCACAGGAAGAAAATTGGAACTGGAACAGTCTGCAAAACGAATTGACTGGGCTGTATGCGCGTGCCGTATCAAAGGAGAGTCTGACCGTTAGCCTGACTGGAAATACCGATGCCTATATGGAGACAGTCGTTCGTACCCTGAAAGAGCTTTTGCCAGAAGGTACGCAGGTATCAGACGAAACCGTATCGTCTATCAAACCATGGGGCACCAAAAAAGAAGGAATTATTATCCCTGCCGATATCGCATTTGCAGTGCGCGGCGGCAAGGCAGATGCCTATAATGGCTCCTGGCAGGTTGCAGCGAAGATTGTAGGATTAAGTTATCTGTGGAATGCGATTCGTGTTCAGGGCGGCGCTTATGGAACCGGTATGATTGTTCGTGTAAATGGTGGTTTCTTCTGTTATTCGTACCGCGATCCGAGCGCAAAGCAGTCTCTTAAGAAGTATCTCGAGTGCAGTGGCTTCTTAAAAGAATTTGCTGCACAAAGTCCAGATTTGACTGGATTTATCATCGGAACCATTTCTGATCAGTCCCCGCTTCAGACACCAAGAATGAAGGGAGAGGCTGCGGACAACTTCTACTGGAGACAGATTAGTTGGGAAGAGCGCTGTGCACGCTGGCAGCAGATTCTTGAGACAACACCAGAAAAGCTGATGGAAACGGCAGCAACAATTGAGCAGGTCATGAAGGAAAGTGGCATCTGCGTTGTCGGCGGAGCCGAGCAGATGGATGGCTGCGGACTCGATGAGATCATCACACTGTAATTTGTAACGATCTGGAGCAATGCGAAGTGAAATCAAAATGCAGCTCTGAATTATTACTGCAATTGAATTTTATTCGTTTCTTCACGGGACACCAATCCGCAAAAGCGGTGGTGTCCCGTGAACTTTAAAAGTAGGTTCTTATGGAAGCTTTTTATAAAAGGTTCTCAAGAATATATTCTATGAAAAGTGTCGAAAAAGAACGGAAAAAATAAAAAACTAAAAAAAACTTGAAAAAAGTGTTGACAAAAGAGTGGAGATGTGTTAATATACATATCGTTGTAAGGCTTGTTGGTCAAGGGGTTAAGACGTCGCC
>CAVFYJ010000049.1:0-24016 GCA_963626545.1 Acetatifactor sp.
CCGGCATTCAAGGAAAACTTTGCATGCTCGGCCATTCTATGACCGAGTTATTGACAAAGTTAGTTCAGCTTGTAAAAGATGCAGGAATTGGTTTTGTGACAGATCCACACACCGGACCATTACATTTACGTGTTAAAGATCTGCTTAAGGCAGGAATTCCAGTTGCACTTGGGCAGGATGACATTGCAGATGCATATTATCCATATGGGGAATGCAATATGCTTCAGGTTGCATTCCTGGCTAGTCATTTACTTTGGATGACAACATTTGAAGATATGGAAGAATTGTATAGTATGGTGACAACTTATGCAGGGAAAGTTCTCGGACTTCAAAACCATATTTTACAAGAAGGTGGAGATGCAGATCTGGTGATTTTACAGGATCAGGATGTTTATCATGCAATATGGCATCATAAGGAACCGCTGGTTGTGATCAAAGATGGAAAAATTATTGTAGAAGATAAGGTGCTTGATCGTGGAAGAATTGTCGAGAATGGACGCTATGGGCGCGTATTTTACGTGCTGTTAATGGATTGGAATCTGATCAAGAAACACTACGAAAATCCGTTTTAAGAAATCGGTTTCATTCTATCATATCTGATTTTTTGCATGAAAAAACTTTACAAGACTGCGAGGAAAAGTTATAATAACGAAGATTCTATTTTAAAAAACTTAAAAAACTTCAGAGAAAGGGGATAATAAGTGAAAGTAAAAAGAAAACAGGCGGTTATGCTTGGACTGCTTGCGATATTCGTTGCATTGCTTGCGATTACCATGGTGACAGGAAAACCGGCAGAGGGCGAATATACAAGCGTAGCATATGCAACGGTACTGTCGTTGCTTCCTCCAGTGATTGCGATTGGACTGGCGCTCTTTACAAAAGAGGTGTACACATCACTTCTTGCTGGAATTTTAACCGGCGCACTTTTGTATGCCAACGGCAATTTGGAGACGATGTTAAATACGATGTTCTTCAATGAGGACGGCGGTATGATCTATAAGTTAGCTGATTCATGGAATGTCGGTATTTTGGTATTTCTTGTCATGCTGGGTATATTAGTGTCATTATTAAACAGGGCAGGAGGCTCCGCAGCATTTGGAAAGTGGGCATCCAAGCACATCAAGACAAGGATCGGCGCACAGATCAGCGTTATGATTCTTGGAATATTGATCTTTGTTGATGACTATTTCAACTGTCTTACCGTAGGAAGTGTTATGCGTCCAGTGACCGATCGTCACAAGGTATCCAGAGCAAAGCTGTCTTACATCATTGACGCGACAGCAGCTCCGGTCTGCATCATCGCGCCGATCAGTTCTTGGGCAGCAGCAGTCACCTCATCCGTTCCGGCAGATTCTGGAATCAATGGCTTTGCCGTATTCATTCAGACCATTCCGTACAATCTGTATGCGATCCTTACGCTGGTTATGCTGCTTGCAATCACCGTTTTGCGTGTCGATTTTGGACCGATGAAGCGCCACGAGATGAATGCGATCGCAGGTGATTTGTTCACCACACCGGGAAGACCATATGAGGGCAATGAGGAGGAAATCATAAAGGAAAATTCTCATGTGTTGGATCTGGTGCTTCCGGTAGCCGTATTGATTGCCAGCTGTATCATCGCCATGATCTATACGGGTGGCTTTTTTGAAGGAGCATCCTTCGTGGATGCCTTTGCAAATTCAGATGCATCCGTTGGACTGGTGCTTGGCGGTGCCGTGACACTGGCATTTACGTTTGTCTATTATATGATGCGTGACGTACTTTCCTTCCGCGAGTTTACCGAGTGTATTCCAGAAGGCTTTAAGTCGATGATCGCTCCGATCATGATTTTGACGCTTGCATGGACTTTATCTGGTATGACAAACCTCCTTGGTGCAAAGGTGTTTGTAGCTGATCTGGTTGAGCATTCGGCGCAGGGTATGCAGGGATTTTTGCCGATGATTATCTTCTTAGTTGCAGCATTTCTTGCTTTTGCAACTGGAACTTCATGGGGTACGTTCAGCATTTTGATCCCGATTGTTATCGGTGTATTCCCATCCGGTCAGATGATGGCAATCTCCATCGCATCCTGTCTGGCAGGTGCGGTATGTGGTGATCATTGTTCGCCAATCTCTGATACTACCATTATGGCGTCTGCCGGTGGACATTGTGAGCATGTCAATCATGTCGCAACCCAGATTCCATATGTGGGACTCGTGGCAGCAGTCTGCATGGTTGGGTATTTCCTGATCGGTGTATTGCAGGCAGTCGGATTGGCATCACTTTCGCTTCTGGCGCTTCCAGTTTGCGTTGTGATGCTGGTTGGAATTCTTCTTGTCATTCGTGCGAAGACTGGCGGAAAAGAAGCCATTTAAGAAAGCAATTCGTCTCACCGCGAATTCAGGTTACGATATGTTTTTACTTGACAACAGAAAATAGTTGTACTATCATCCAAATTAGATGCACATACATCTAGTTTGGATGATTTTTTTTAATGATAATATTTGGAACTAGATGTGTGGCTCTGGAAGGTTACAATAAGCGGCTTTGAATTGCTACGATTTTTTTAGAAAGGAACGAGTGTTATGGATGTTACAGAACGAAAAATCACAAAGATTGCGCGTGAGCTGAACAAATTTACCATTCAGACGATGAAGGAGGACGGAATCGGCACCGCAGAATTTGATTTTATTCATTTAGTGCGTCACAATCCTGGCATCACGCAGGCACAGGTGCGCGAGCAGTTAAAGATTGACAAGGGAGCGGCGGCGAGACGTGCAGCGAATCTTGAGGAAAAAGGGTATCTGGTGCGAAAGCCAAATCCATCAGATGGACGCAGTCAGCTTCTGTATGCGACTGAAAAGGCAGAGAGTTTAAAAAATTCAAAGGCACATATTGAGGCCGTCTTTTATGAGTGGCTGTTAGATGAGTTGTCAGAGGAAGAAAAGGCACAGTTTGTCCAGACACTTGACAAATTGTACCTGCGTTCAAAGGTGCAAAGCAGAGCGGGTTTCCCGGATGTGGCACCGCGAGTTCGAAATGAGGAGGCAAGTACCGATGAAGAAGAATGATACGTTTCGCCCGAATCGCATTCTTTCCTATTTTAAGTTGGAATGGGTGGTGCTCTTGATTGTCACCGTTTCAGGACTGATTTATAACATCGGACTTTTGGCAAGTCCTTGGTTTGAGGGACGCATGACGGGCTGTCTGATCGACATTTTAAATGGAAAGAAGACGTTTTCTGATATGCTCATTCTGGTGGCATTTTATGTCGCTGTTATCGCAGGTGTGCAGGCATGTCGTTACATCAAGCGTTTTTATGTGCGCCGTTTTGCAAACAATGTAAACCGCAGAATGAAGCAGATTTTGTATGATAACCTTGTTCACAAGACAAAGTCCGAGCTTGAGGAGGAAGGTGCCGGAAATGTAATGACAAAGGCCATCCTCGATGTCGATGACTGTGCAGAGGGAATGCGTAAGTTTACAACGGAGATCTTTGATACTGGTGTGGCACTGGCAGCATATGCTGGAATGCTTCTTTACTATGACTGGCGTTTGGCACTTCTTTGTATGATTTTTCCACCGATCTCTTATATATTGGCAGAAAAATTAAAGGTAGTTGTCCAGAAAACAGGAGCTGCCTACAAGGAACAATCCGGACGATTAAGCAGTGCAACACTTGACCGCGCAACGAATGCGGTTACCTACCGGGTATTTGGCTGTGAAAAACAGCGTGAGCAGGCATATGAGGAGAATCTTCTTGCTTACGAAAAATCAGCGATCAAGGCAAATATCTGGAATACCGCACTGGCTCCTCTGTACCGCGTGATTTCCATGGCGAGTGTATTGTTTATCTTATACTTTGGAAGCAAAAATGTACTTGGAAATGGTTGGATTGTGTGGAGCGTTGCCGCATTTACGACATTTCTTTCCTGCTATAGCAAGTTAGCTGTTAAATCCTCAAGAGCAGCAAAGCTGTTTAATGCCGTACATAAGGCACAGGTGTCATGGAAACGTATTAAGCCACTTATGACACCGATGGAGAATCCCAAAAAGGTGCCGGAGAAGAAGTCCCAAACACTTGAGACAAAGAATCTTTCCTTTGCGTATCCGGGCAAAAAGGAGATTGTAAACGACGTAAGCTTTACTGCAAAGCCGGGACAGATCATCGGTGTAACCGGTCCGGTTGCCTGCGGAAAGTCCACACTTGGAAAGACATTTCTGTGTGAGTATCCATATGAAGGAAGCATTCAGTTTGGCGGCAAGGAGTTAAGCCAAATGGAGGCAATCGACCGCACTGGAATTATCGGTTATCTTGGCCACGATCCAGAGCTGTTTAATGATACGATTGAGAACAATATTCGCATGGGCGATGAGATCGATGCAAATGCATTCTTGCGCGCGGTATGCTTTGAAAATGAAGTGGCTGTGATGGAAGATGGCATTCACACGATGGTTGGAAATGGCGGTGTGCGCCTCTCTGGTGGACAGGGACAGCGTCTGGCACTTGCCAGAACGCTTGCTCATAAGAAGCCGTTGATGATCTTAGATGATCCATTCTCTGCGCTCGACCGCACAACAGAGGAGCAGGTGTTTGAACATTTAAGAACACTCGCAGCGGATAGCATCGTGATTTTGATCTCGCACAGATTGTATCTGTTCCCACAGATGGATCAGATAATTTGGATGAACGATGGAAAAATAACGGCAGCTGACCATGAAACGCTTATGAAAACCGTGCCGGAATACGCGACGTTGTTTGACGAGCAGTCCACAGGAAACAGTGAGTCAAATGAGAAACAGAAGGGAGCAGAGAAACAATGAAACAAAATTCGGTAAAACAAAATCCGGTAAAGCAAAATAAAAAAGTCGGAGGCATTATTTTCCAGACCGTAAAAGAGAAAAAAGCACTGTCACTTGGAATTGCCGTCAGTGTGTGTACCGCGATCATTTCCGCCCTGTTTCCACCGCTGATTCTTGGAATGGCAATTGATAAGATGACGGTAGGCGAGAATGTGCCGCTTTCTATGGTACTTGGCTATTTTGGACTGATCGTGCTGACCGGACTGACCGAGTCGGCTCGTGAAGGACTGTTGACCGTGTTTGGACAGAAGATCACCCATGCGCTCAGGAGCGCACTGATGGGAAAATTTACCCGCCTGACAGCCGATTCGTTAAATCATCAGGAGCCGGGTGCTCTTGTTTCAAGATTTGTCGGTGATGTCGATACCGTGGAAAATCTGTTTACTTCCGGTATCATCAGTATGTTTGCGGATTCCTGCAAGATTCTCAGTATCTTAGCTGTCATCTGGTTTCAGAACAGAGGATTGACAATTGTGCTTCTTGTGCTGCTGCCATTTCTGTTCTGGTTTACCAGACACGTACAGAAAAACATGCTGACAGCGCAGATTGATAACCGGCGTGCCGTAGGCCGTGCCTCCGGTCATGTCCCGGAAACCCTTCATAACATTCGTACCATTCACTGTCTCGGAGTCGAGCAGTACATGGAAGAAAAATACGACGAGTATATCACACAGGGATACAGCGCAATGGAAAAGACAAACTTTTACGATGCCATTTACTCCCCAGTGATTCTGATTTTAAATGCCATTGTCGTAGCCGTTGTCATGCTGTTTTCTGCATCTGGAAATACGGCGGTGTTGACCTTATTTGGAATGTCTGCCGGTACCGCAGTAGCCGTTATGAACTACATTTCCGAAATCTTTACTCCGGTTGAGAGCCTTGGTATGGAGATTCAGACCATTCAGTCTGCGCTTGCAGGTGTGAAGCGAATCAATGAGTTTTTAAGTCAGGATGAGCTTCCCCAAAAGGATCACAGTGCCGATGATGCCCATCAGAAGACACTTTTGACCGTGACAAAGACAGACGCAAAGCCAACTACAAAAATAACTGCAAATGCAAGTGCAAATGGCGGGAAGGAAACACCATTTGTCGAGTTTCATGATGTCACCTTTGGCTACGATGAGCATGTTGTTTTGAATCATATAAACTTCTCTGTAAATACAGGAGAGCGTGTCACACTTGCCGGACGAACTGGTGCCGGAAAGAGTACCATTATAAAGCTGCTGCTTGGCCTGTATGAGCCGCAGAGCGGCAGCGTACTAATCCGAGGAATTCCATCTGCAGATGTACCAGAGATCACCAGAAGACGCTTGTTTGGCTATGTCGAGCAGTCCTTTCATATGGTTCCGGGAACCGTAAAAGGTCAGATTACCTTGTTTGACTCAAACATTTCGGATGAGGATGTACATGCGGCAGCAGTTATGACGGGACTTGATGAGACGATCCGAAGCTTTGAGCATGGCTACGATACCGTCTGCACACAGGATTTGTTCTCACAGGGTCAGTGGCAGCTTCTTTCCATCGCCCGCGCCGCAGCTGCAAATCCGAGAATGCTGTTACTCGATGAGATCACGGCAAACCTCGATGCAGAGACCGAAAAACAGGTGTTACAGGCACTTGAGCAGGTTTCTGAAAACCGTACCGTTATTTCCATTTCTCATAGAATTAATGCGAGAACCGGCCGCATAATTCTGGTATAAAAAATACGCGGTACTCTGCCAAATTTGATAGAAAATTGCATTTTATGGAAATAAAGATGGTAATATAATAAAAGAAGAAGTGTGTGTCATAGACAATGACTGTCATGCAATACGGTTATAATAGCTTCATGAAAGGTGATTGGAGCTGTGAAACCGTGTACAAATGGACCGATGAGGAGGCTGGCGTGTACCTTTCAGACCATTATCCGATGTGCGCTGTGTTAAAGTAACGATTTTGAAATTCCGAACAACTAAAAAATTATGGAGAAATCGGTAAAAAAATAGTTGCATTTTATCAATTTTTTTCCTATACTGAATATGTTTTGTGAATGGAATTTCGAAAGTTAAAGTTTTGAAGTTTGGAAGGAAAAAGAATGGGACAAAATGCATCAGGAATGTATATAGTTGATAGTGATTATACAATTGTCAGCTTTAATCAGGTTGCGAAACAGATGTATCCGCAGCTGAAAGTGGGGGAGAAATGTTATCGGTGTCTCATGAAACAGGAGATGCCGTGTGTGATGTGTCCGATTTATAATAAGGTAGAGGGACCAAAGACTTACATAGACCCTGTCCATGGCACAAGTGAGACTGTAAATGCGGTTGAGATGCCATTGCAGGACGGATCGATAGGCCATGCGATCATATTTGGAAGTGCAGCGGTGGACGAAGCACCCGTGAATGCACCGCTTCCGGATAATGAAGAAGGAATGAGACTTGCAAGTATCATCAATGTGCTTGGAAACGATTATAGCAGCATTTATTCTGTAAATCGTCAGACTCAGGAATTGCATTCTTATCTGGATACTGCAAATGCAGACGCGACGACGCTGCTAAACGATACCGAGTACATACCGGCAATTACGGCTTATGTGGAAGAAAATGTTCTTCCGCAGGATCAGGCAAAGCTCGAATTTGTAATGGATTTTGATTCGTTGTGTGCACACTTAAAGCGTGTGCCGCAGTTTATGGTTCATTATCGCAGCAGAAGAAAAAAGGATGGAGAAGTTCATTATACCTATCTGAAATGTGCGCGAGTGGGCGAGGCAGATTCCTTTGAGACGATTGTTTTTGCTTTTGCAAACGAGGATGCCGATGTGAGACGAAATCAACTGCAGGTAGTGGTTTCACCGGGCGGTCTGGCAGCAAAGCGCCGTGTATTGATTGTTGAGGATGATGAGATCAACCGTGAAATTTTAATCGATCTGCTTCATGATCAGTTTGATGTGCTCTGCGCGGAAGATGGCGCAGTTGGCTTAAAGATGTTAGAGGAGTATTATGCGGAGCTGTCCGTGGTATTGCTTGACATGTTTATGCCGGTGTGCGACGGTTTCCAGTTCTTAGAGCGGGTAAAGAAAAATCCGTTGTTGGCATCTGTTCCGATCATTGTTATGACTGGAAGTGGCAGACAGGAAGACGAGGCAAAGTGCTTAGAGCTTGGTGCAGCAGACTTTGTTCCGAAGCCGTACAATCAGCGTGTTGTAAAGGCGCGAATCAACAGTGTAATCAAGCTAAAGGAGTCTGCGGCAGCATTAAATGCGATTGAGTACGATGATTTGACCGGACTGTACACAAAGCCAGCGTTTTACCATCACGCAGGTCTGTTGCTTCGCTATCAGCCAGAAAAGGATTACATTGTAATTATGGCTAATGTCAAGAATTTTAAGCTGATCAACAGCATTTACGGTTCTCGTGTTGGAGATGAAATCTTACAGTATCTTGCAAAAACCATCCGAGAAATGTTGACAGATGGTTTGGCGGCACGCTACAGCGATGATCAGTTTGTGATTATGACATCCTTGCAGACACCGGGTACAGAAAAAGTATTGGAGAATGCGGCAAAGCATATTTCTGAAAAAGCACCGATTTCTAATTTGCTCGTAAAGTATGGCGTGTATAAGGATTTTGACAAGAATCTTCCGATTACCGATATCTGTGACCGTGCAATCACGGCAATGAAGAGTATCCAGTTAAATTATGAGAAAAACATTGCGTACTACAACGATAAGCTCGGTCAGCAGCATATTCAGGAAGTCATGATGGAGAATGAGTTTGAGGACGCGCTTCGCAAGGAAGAGTTTGAGGTGTGGTTCCAGCCAAAGTACAATGTAAAGACTGAGAAAATTGCAGGTGCAGAGGCATTGATTCGTTGGCGTAAGGCAGATGGCAGCATGGTATCACCGGGGCAGTTTATTCCACTGTTTGAGCGGGATGGCTTGATTACCAGACTGGATGAATATGTGTTTAAAAAGGTGTGTCAGGTGCAAAAAGAGCGACTTGAGGCTGGAAAACCATTTTTCCCGATCTCCATCAATCTTTCTCGTGCAAGTCTGCATCATGAGGGATTGGTCGAGAATTATACGCGTGTCGTTAAGGAGAGCGGTATTCCGATTGAGTGTGTGCCGATCGAGCTGACGGAATCAGTTGCGATGTATAGCATTCAGATTAAGGCACTGGTTGACGCACTGGTAAATTCTGGTTTTAAGCTTCATATGGACGATTTTGGTACAGGCTTCTCGTCATTGACAAGCTTAAATGTTCTGCCGTTTGATGTATTAAAATTGGATAAGAGTTTGATTGACTATATTGGAAATCAGAGTGGTGATCAGATTATCCAACATGTCATCGCGCTGGCACATGGCTTAAATATGGAAGTTGTGGCAGAGGGCGTTGAGCATAAGGAGCAGGCGGACTTCTTACGCAAGATGAATTGTGATCTGATTCAGGGCTACTATTATTCCAGCCCGAAGCCGTATGCGGTATTTGATCAGATGACAATGGATGAGCAGGAAAATAAATAATAGAATAAAAAATAAAGCTATAAATTAATGGAATAAAAACAAGAAAACTCTGGAGCAACATACACTCCAGAGTTTTTTGTTTTCGTAAAATTACATTTTCAAGAAATCATAATTCTATAAAATTAGTTTCTGCAAAATCATTGCAACTAGTTATGCATCACCCAAATTGCGAAGTGGCTTGTACTTCTTGATTAAGAAGTTTACGATCAGATAGAAAATGATCATGGATACCGGAAGAATCATGAATCCAATATGATAGCCGATCTGGTCGATGATATTACCGAATAACAAGTTGAATGCGATATCAAATACCGTAGCGATACTGATAACCGTTCCAGTCGCGGTGGAAGCGATGGAGGACGGATAATACTGCTGAACGAACAATAAAAGGGTCGGGTACAAAATGGAGACAAACAGTCCGGAAATACCAACTAACATAAGAGTAGGCTTTCCGCAGAAGATACCAACTGCGTACAAAACGGTTCCGATTCCGCCGAAGATCTGAATGCTTCGTGATGGCCCCCACTTCTGAACGAGAGGAGCCATGACCAGTCGACCAACCATCATCGTACCGGAGAACATGGACAGATAAATGGATGCCTGACTGGAATCCATGTTGAACTGATCCTTACAGTAAAGAAGCAGCCAGTTTAATACACCGTGCTCGCCGATGAAATAGAAACCAAATACAAGAACAAGGAGCCACAGGATTGGGCTGTTCATCTGAACCTTCTCTTTTTTATCAGAACCATTTGAAGATGCCGCCTTGGAATCGGTAGAAGCGTTGGCTGATTCAGGCTCTTTCTTTAAGACAACGGCCTTTTTTCCGGCAAATAAAAATAAAATCAAACCGACAAGACCAAATCCGAACAATAACAGGTTCGTTTTCTGCCACCAGGAAAATCCAGTTGCTACCTGACCAAGAATCATTTGGCTTCCGGTAGTTCCGATACCCTGTACAAAGAACAGCGTATTGACGATTAGTCCAGGTGCTGCAAAGTACATCGGGACAAACAGGTTAATCATGGTATTCATTAAAGTAGAAGCCCCCATGGTAAAGAGCATTGTGACAAGCAATACATAATAGTTATCGGTTGTCACGTAGACAAGCAGTGCTGCCATCCATACAAGCAGAATGCCAATCATAACCTTTTTCTTCTCAAAGCGGTCTGCAAGGCGGGTACCTGCCCACAAGAAAATCAGATTTCCGGCATAGCTCATGACAATAATCATTGAAATCTGCACGGATGTAAGTTCAAAGTGACTCTCAAAGATCGGTGAGAATACACCACGCAGGGCATCGTTGGCACCAAGACCGGCCATGACAATGCCGAAGGACAGATACATTAAAATCAGTCCAATCTTCTTTTTTTCCTTCATGTAAATCTCCATTCCGCCGCTCTTGCGGCATAAGTCTTTCAAGCCCAAAAACAAGCAAAAAATGCGTTGCTTTGGAGCGCTATCAGCAAGTATAGCACGATTCTTTCGGTCGGGCAACAGAAATAAAAAAGGTTTTTGCAAAAATTGACAAAAAAATTTAAGATTTATCTTGACAAGAAAAACGGAGCGAACTAGAATAGCTACTGAGTTCTTTGTATAAATGATGAATATATGCATGAGATATGTATGTGTAAATGAATTATGCACAAATACACACACATATGAGAATCAATCCAACATGGATCCTGCGTATCCACCAGTAAATGGAAAGCAAAGACAAAGAAAGAGGTAAGATTATGAAGAAAACATATGCAAAGTTAATGGCAGCAGCCTTGGCAGCAACATCCATTTTGCCAGCAGTTCCAGCAGCAGCAGACGAGACAGCAGAAAGCAGCTTAACCGTTGCAGTAGGTTCCCAGTTCACCACATTTGACCCGGCATTAAACACCGAGACTGCAAACAACTACGTATTAAACCACATGTACGCAGGTATGTTCCGCAAGGATGCAGACGGCAACGTAAACAACGAGCTGTGCGAGAGCTACGAGGTTTCCGATGATGGCTTAACCTACACCTTCCACATTTTGCCAGATGCAAAGTGGAGCGATGGACAGCCACTTACCGCAAACGATTTTGTTTATTCTTATCTGAGAGCTCTTTCTTACGGCGCTGACAATGCTTGGGCAATCAACGATTTCGTAAACTTCATTGAGGGTGCAGAGGAGTATAGCACCGCTGCTCAGGAAGAGGGCGAGTCCTTTGACTGTACCACAGCAGATCACAGCTCTGTTGGCATTGAGGCAACCGATGACAATACATTGGTATTGAAGTTAAAGACACCATGTGCATATTTGACGGGTCTGATGTGCGCAAATGCATGGATTCCGGTTCGTGAGGATTTTGCACCGCAGCATGATTCTTTATGGGCATTCGATGGTGGTTATCCGACCAGTGGTGCGTATACGCTGACTGAGTGCAATGAGACCGAGAAGGCTGTTTTGGATAAGAATGAGAACTACATTCATGCAGATGATGTGACCATGGATGAGATCACCTTCCTTTGCATGGCGGATAAGGATGCACAGGCACTTGCTTATCAGACTGGTGAGATTGATGTTGCGCTTGGTATTTCCACCGATACCGCATTAAATTATGAGGGAACCGATGAGCTGTGGCTGGTACCAAAGTCTTCCAACTACTATCTGGCAATCAACTCCGCAGAGACTGGTCCAGATTGGGCAAAGAACGTAGATGTTCGTCGTGCACTGGCACTGGCAATTGACAAGGAGTCCTTAGTTGACGTGCTTGGTGGTGACAGCTTCTACCCAGTATTAAATGGTTTCGTTCCAGAGGGTATTGCAGGTGATACCGATTCCTTCCGTGCGGAGGGCGATGCAGACGGTTATACACTGACCTATGATCCAGATCAGGCAAAGGAACTTCTTGCAGGAGCAGGCTACGATGAGAGCAATCCGCTTCACATTACCTACAAGTATTCCAATAATGGTATCCACGGTGATGTTGCAACGATGCTGCAGCAGATGTGGGAGGCAGTAGGTGTTGAGGTTGATTTCGAGTGCGTTGAGTCTGGTGTTTACTACGATCAGCTCGATCAGGGTGACTTTGAAATCTGTCGCTATGGTTACTCTGCAGAGGACAGCCCGATTCAGTTCCTTGAGATGTGGACCACTGGTATGCAGGTTGTTCCGGCCGTTAATGACGAGAAGTTTGATCAGATGATCGCAGATGCGCGCGAGATTTCCGATCGTTCCGAGTATATGAAGGCACTGCATGAGGCAGAGGATTATCTGGTAGAGGAGAATGTATACGTTATTCCGCTGTTTAACTACAACGAGCCGGCACTTGTTCAGAGCTATGTAGAGGGTGAGACTATGAACGCATCTTATCCGTATTTTGCTTACACAACAGTCAACGAATAATTCAGTTTCATAAGATAGATCCAATGGAGGGGGATGAACGCGTGGGCGCCATCCCTCTTCTTATGCGAAAATTGTTAGCATGAAAGTTTATATGAAGGTTTGTATAAAAGTTCAGATGAAAATTCGTATAAAGTTCATATAAAATTTGCATGAAATTCGTGTGAAAATAAAGAGAAAGAAGGCAATGAAATGAATTCATTAAAACCGGTTTTAATCGAAGATTTGAATGCAATCAGCAGTCCTTCCGGTTTGCGTTACAGCCCGGATGAAAAGACGCTGGCCTTTACGCTGGTGCAGCCGGATAAGGAAAACAACAATTATAAAAGAAACCTCTGGATCATGGAAGAAGATAAAGAGGCAAAGCAGCTGACTTCTTCCGATAAAGAGGGCAGTTTTGTCTGGGACGATGACAATACTATCTTATTCGAGTCGGGCCGCGATGAGAAAAAAGACGATAACAATGAAGTGGAAACGGTATTTTACCGCATTAACATTCACGGTGGTGAGGCAAAAAAAGCATTCGCCGTTTCCAAGTTGGTATCGTTCTTTCAGAAGGTAACAGACGGCGTTTACTGCATGGGCATCGAGGAAAATCGAAATGATCAGCCAGCAGATGCCGATGAGAAATTAAAAAAAGAAGAAAAAGACTATCACGTAATCGACGAGGTTCCGCTGTGGGGCAATGGCCGCGGCTTTATCTCAGGTGTGCGCACCGGTTTGTATTTGTACGAGGAAGCAACCGGCAAGCTTGAAAAGCTGACTGCGCCGAACTTTGACACGGCATCTGTCTGTATATCTAATGGAAAGATTCTCATCGTCGGAAAAGAATGGAAGAATGTGATCGAGGAGACCGATTCGCTGCTCCTATATAATATAGAAGAAAAGGAACTCACTACGTTAATCGGGCAGGGAAATCTGATGATTTCAAGAGCCGTTTTTGCAAATGGAACGATTATTCTGACTGCAACGGACATGAAACCATACGGTGATGGTCAGTATCACGACATCTATGAGTACGATGAGACTCAGAAAAAGCCGATAAAAAAGATTTCTGTTGAATATCTGCTTGGTGTGGATATCTTGACTGACTGCCATTACAGCGCAGGAGACAGTCTGGTAGTTGCAAAAAATCCAACTAATTCGAACAACGACACGATTTACGCGATTGCACAGCACGGCTATAAAGACAACATTGTTTCCTATAAGAATAGCGAAGAAGCTACATCTGCAGGTGCGTTAAAGGAAGCGTATGCATTTAATGGTCTTATCTGTGAATTGGCAGCAGCAAGCGATAAGCTTTCCTTTGCCGCGATGGAGGCAAACGGATGCTGCGAAATCCATACTTATAATTACGCAGATGGCACCGTCACAAAGAAGACTGCATTTAACGACGAATATTTGTCTTCCCATTTTGTATCAAAGGCAAAGCAGTTGTCCTTTGTCAATACCGATGGCGTGACGATTGACGGTTGGGTACTCGAGCCAAAGGATTATGATCCAGAAAAGACCTATCCGGGCGTATTGGAAATCCATGGTGGTCCAAGATGCACCTACGGCGAAGTGTTTTTCCATGAGATGCAGACGTGGGCGTCCAAGGGCTGGTTTGTTTTCTTCTGTAATCCGAGAGGTTCCGAAGGCTATGGCGAGGAGTTTGCCGACTTAAGAGGAAAATATGGCACAATCGACTATCAGGATCTGATGGAGTTTACCGATCACGTATTGGAAGCATATCCACAGATTGACAAGGCAAAAGTGGGCGCGGCAGGTGGTTCTTACGGCGGCTTTATGTGCAACTGGATTGAGGGTCATACCGACCGCTTTGCGGCACTGGCATCGCAGCGCTCCGTTTCCAACTGGGTATCGGACTTTGGATGCAGCGAGATCGGCGTTACCTTTGATCAGAACGAAATCTTGGCAACACCGTGGACAAATATGGAGGCCATGTGGGACTGCTCCCCGTTAAAATATGCCTGCAACGCGAAGACCCCGATTTTATTCATCCATTCAATGAATGATTATAACTGTACACTTGATCAGGGCATTCAGATGTTTACTGCAGTCAAGTTTTACGGTGTGCCAGCCAGAATGTGTCTCTTTGAGGGTGAAAATCACGGCTTGTCCAGACGCGGAAAGCCGCTTCACAGAATGCGCCGCTTAAAAGAGATGACGGATTGGTTTATTACGTATTTAAAATAAAAATAAGAGTAAAAACAGAACGTTAAGAAAAAGTTGAGAAACAAAAAGAACAGAACGTTAAGAACTAGAAAGTAAGAAATAGAAAGCAAAAAACAGAAAGGAAAAAAACGGATGGCAAAGTATTTTGGCAAACGACTTGTAATCGGTTTTATCACATTATTTGCCCTCGCAACCATTACCTTCTTCCTGATGCATGCAATTCCGGGTTCTCCATTTGCAGGAGAGACGAGCAAGCTTCCGGCGAATGTAAAGGAAAAGTTGGTTGAGCAGTATGGTCTGGACAAGCCTGTCACCGAGCAGTATGCCCGTTATCTGCAAAATGCAGTAAAGGGCGATTTCGGAACCTCCTTAAACCGTAAGGGAAAGGCAGTATCCGACATTATCATGGCGGGTATTCCATATACCGCAAGCCTTGGATTGGCTGCGTTTTGTATCGCACTCGCAGTCGGAATTTTATTGGGAACGATCTCTGCATTTTCCAAGCATCAGTGGGTTAATAACACAGTTGCTTTTATCGCAACGATCGGCGTCAGTGTGCCAAGCTTCTTGTTGGCACTTCTTATGATGATTCTCTTTGGCGTCGTACTTCACTGCCTGCCAATTGTAGGTTTAAGCACCTGGAAGCATTACATTATGCCGGCAACCGCGCTTGCATTGTCTCCAATCGCGATGATCTCCCGTCTGACAAAGACAAGTCTGACGGAGGTTATGAAGCAGGACTATATGGTGCTTGCAAGAAGCAAGGGAACCGGACAGGTGATGGTCATTATTCGTCACGCATTAAAAAATGCACTCGTTCCAGTTGTCACCTATGCAGGACCGCTTCTTGCAACGCTGTTGACTGGTTCCTTCGTTGTGGAGACACTGTTTTCCGTTCCGGGCATCGGCGCGGAGTTTGTCACCAGCGTAAGCAACCGTGACTACACAATGATTATGGCACTGACGATTTTCTACGGCGCATTTATCATCATCTGTAACATCATTACCGATTTGATTACGGCGATGATGGACCCGAGAATCCGCCTGAAATAAGCGCACAGAAAGGAGAAAGAAATTACTTATGGAAAAAACATTCTGTCAGGATATCGCACAGGATATCACAGATGACGAGTTTACGCGTCTTGATGACAGTGAAAAAGACTCCGAATTTGTAGCGGTGGAGAGCAAGACCTATTTTCAGGATGCCTGGGGTCGATTTAAGAAGAATAAGCTGGCGCTTGTCAGCCTCGTTTTTATGGCAGTTGTCATTTTATTTGCCATTTTTGCACCCATGTTTTCACCGTACACCTACGACGGTCAGGATCTGACTTGTCGAAACGCAATGCCAAGTATGACACACTGGTTTGGAACCGATAAGTTTGGCCGTGATATTTTTGTCCGTATCATGTACGGCGCACGTATCTCGCTGTCCGTTGGTTTTGCCGCAGCGCTTTTAAACTTAGTGATCGGCGTTACTTACGGTGCGATTTGCGGTTACTTTGGCGGCAAGGTCGATATGATTTTGATGCGTCTTGTCGACATCATTTATTCCGTGCCGACACTTCTGTACGTAATCTTAATCATGTTAATCTTTGGCTCGAACATTTTCTCCATGCTGCTTGCAATTGGAATCAGCAGCTGGGTCGGAATGGCGCGTTTGGTAAGGGGTCAGATTTTGACTTTAAAAGAGCAGGAGTATGCGCTGGCCGCTTACGTCATTGGCGCAAGCAAGAAGCGTATCATGTTCAAGCACTTGATCGTAAACTGCATGGGGCCCATCATTGTCAACACGACACTGATGGTTCCGAACGCGATCTTTACAGAGGCCTTCCTTGCATTCGTCGGCATCGGAATCAGCATTCCGCAGGCCAGCTGGGGAACCATGGCAAATGATGCCCGCTCCCTGATTCAGAGCCAGCCGATTCAGATCATCTGGCCGGTGCTTGCCATCTGTCTGACGATGCTGAGTCTGAATTTTATCGGCGACGGTTTGAGTGAAGCGCTTGACCCAAAGAAGAAGTAAGGAGGCATCATGGAAGAGAAGAAAACAATATTGGATGTAAAACATCTGAAAGTAGAATTTGCCACGGATCAGGGAACCGTGCAGGCGGTTCGTGATGTCAGCTTTTCCGTAAAAGAGGGCGAAATCCTTGGTATCGTCGGTGAGTCCGGATCAGGAAAATCCGTTACGATGTATTCCGTTATGGGTCTTCTGGCACAGAACGGCTCCATCAGCGACGGCGATATCGTGTTTGACGGTGAATCCATCGCAAGAAAGGATTTTCCGGACAATCGCTCTTACGAGAAAAAGATGCGCCAGATTCGAGGAAACACAATGGCAATGATTTTTCAGGACCCGATGACATTCTTAAATCCGGTTCTGACAATCGGAAAGCAGATTCGCGAGACGTTATTAAATCATAACCCGAAGATGACAAAGAAAGAGGCCAATGAGCGTGCCATTGAGCTGATGCGTCAGGTTGGCATTCCGGCACCGGAAAAGCGAATTCATCAGTATCCGTTTGAATTTTCCGGTGGTATGAGACAGCGTATTGTCATTGCAATCGCACTGGCAAACAAGCCAAAACTCATCATCGCCGATGAGCCAACCACCGCTCTGGACGTTACGATTCAGGCACAGGTACTGGAGCTGATTCAGGAGATGAGCCGTCAGACTGGTGCTGCCGTTATCATGATTACCCATGACCTCGGCGTTGTGGCAAGCCTTTGTGACCGCATCAACATCATGTACGGCGGACGCATTGCCGAGACCGGAACCGACCGCGAGATTTTCTACGAGCCGAATCATCCGTACACAAAGGGTCTGTTAAATTGTATCAATAACCCGGAGGACGATGACAAAGAGTTAAGTCCAATTCCTGGTTCCCCGCCAGATTTATTAAAGCCACCGGCAGGATGTCCGTTTGTGGATCGCTGCAGCGAGGCCATGAAGCTTTGCAAGACAAGAATGCCGCAGGATACGGTATTTAGTGAGACACATAAGAGCGCTTGCTGGTTAAATGAGAAGAAATGTAGAGAGGAGACGTCGCATGGAAGCAAATGAGACACAAAATCCATTACAGAATGGAGCACAAAATAGCACACAGATGAACAGTGCGAGTGATGCGCGCGATGTGATCGTTTCCGTAGAGCATCTGAAAACGTATTTTAATGCCGGAAAGACATGGGGTAAGAAGCAGGTCGTAAAGGCGGTTGACGATGTGACATTTCAGATTCACAAGGGTGAGACCTACGGCCTTGTCGGTGAGTCTGGCTGCGGAAAGTCCACGCTTGGACGTACAATCGTAAAAATCAATCAGCCGACAGACGGAAAGATTCTGGTAAACGGAGAGGACATCACGCATCTTTCCGGTCAGAAGCTGAAGAAATTCCGTAAGGACATTCAGCTGATTTTTCAGGATCCATATGCATCCTTAAACCCGCGAATGACGGTCGGCGAGATCATCCGTGAACCAATGGTGATTCATCACATTTACCAGACAAGAAAAGAGCAGGACGATCGTGTAACGGAGCTGTTAAAGATCGTCGGCTTAAAGCCAGACCATGTGCGCCGTTACCCGCATGAGTTTTCCGGCGGACAGCGCCAGCGTATTTCTATTGCGAGAACGCTTGCACTGAATCCACAGTTTATTGTCTGTGATGAGCCGATTTCTGCGTTGGATGTTTCCATTCAGGCGCAGATCATCAACCTGTTAAAGAACATTCAGAAAGAGCTTGGCATAGCGTATCTATTTATCGCGCACGATTTAAGCATGGTAAAGCATATCTCAGACCGCATTGGCGTTATGTATCTGGGTCATCTCGTGGAGGAAGGCGACAGCTCTGAGCTGTATGCAAACCCGATGCATCCGTATACGCAGGCACTTTTAAGTGCGGTGCCGATTCCGGATCCGATTGTCGGAAAATCCAGAAAGCGTATCATGCTCGAGGGTGAGCTGCCAAGTCCGATCAATCCACCGAGTGGCTGTCCGTTCCGCACCCGCTGTCCGTATGCGACCGAGAAGTGTGCAAATGAGATGCCGAAGATGAAGGCGATTAACGGACGCAAGGTGGCATGCCATAAAGTGGCGGATGAATACGGCGTGTGATAGGAGGAAAAAGATGCAGATTCCATATGAAGAGGAGTTATGTGCGCTTGCAGACGCGGTATGGGAGACCCCGGAACCGGGATTTCGCGAATACAAGAGCAGTGCAGCACATGTTGAATTTTTAAAGAAGCATGGTTTTGAAGTAAAGACCGATGTTGCAAAAACTGGCACTGGTTATGAAGCAAGCTGGGGAAGTGGACATCCGGTAATTGCCTTTTTGGGCGAGTTTGATGCGCTCTATGGCATGAACCAGAAGGCAGATTGTCCATCATACCACCCGGAAGACCCGGACGGCATGGGACAGGGCTGCGGTCATCACATGCTTGGCGTGGGTGCCATCGCAGCAGGAATGGCATACCGCGAGGTCTTAAAGGCAAACGGCGGCAGCGGAACCGTAAAGATTTTTGGCTGCCCGGGCGAGGAGAGCGGTTCTGGTAAGGCTTATATGGCGCGTGATGGCGTGTTTGACGACTGTGACATCGCATTGACCTGGCATCCGGCTAATTTCCATATGGTATGCACCGGAAGCAGCCAGAGTTGTATTCAGGCGTGCTTTCGCTTCCACGGTGTATCCTCCCATGCGGCAGGAGCACCACATCTTGGAAGAAGTGCGCTTGATGCCGTTGAGCTGATGGATGTCGGCGTGAACTACATGCGTGAGCACATGGAGGACAGCGACCGCGTTCACTATGCGATCACCAACACCGGAGGAAAGTCTCCGAATGTTGTACAGGCAGAGGCAGAGGTGCGCTATCTGATTCGTTCTGCGACAAATCCAAAGTGCAAGAAGCTGTATGAGCGTGTCATTCGCATCGCACAGGGCGCGGCACTCATGACCGATACCAAGCTTGAAGTGTTGTTTGACGAGGGCTTAAGCAATACCGTTCCGAACTTTGCACTTGAGGATGTTATCGCAAAGGCATTTCAGACCGTTGGAGCTCCTGTCTACACCGCAGAGGAGCGTGCATATGCAAAGCAGTTTAAGGATAGCTTTCCGGTAGAAGATCAGTTAAGCGATATTCCATTTGGTATTGCCGATCTGATGAAACTTCGTGAGAATATCAAAAATTCTGAGATCTGTGATTATGTGGTAGAGATCTTCCACACCGATCATTGCGAGATGGGAAGTACCGATGTTGGCGATGTCAGCTGGGTTATTCCAACCGCTACCGTCAATACCGCATGCTTTAGCTACGGTGCAGGCGCGCACAGCTGGCAGTGGACCGCACAGGGTAAGTCTGCGATCGCTCACAAGGGTATGTTGTTTGCTGCAAAAGTTATGGCAGAGAGTGCAAAGACACTTTTGGAGCATCCAGAGGAAATCAAAAAGGCGTGGGATGAATTTGAGAAGCGTCTTGATGGCGAGAAGTATGAGTGCCTGATTCCGAAGGAAATTGCACCGCACGTTATTGAGTAATCAAAGTTTGAATTAAATAAAACGATTTCGATTAAGAGGATATGAGAAAAAACATCTCATATCCTCTTTCTGCTGTTCACAACTGCGGTAACCAAAATCAGCGGTGAGACGAGTTGCTTTTACTGAGGCAATCGTCTGCTGCGCAGCCGGGAACGTGTGGGAGCGGACTTACGCAGTAACCGAGACAAAAAGGTGCGTAGAAGGTGCCGCGGGAACAAGTGACGCCGACAAAACAATCGTCGAGCTGCGTCCGGGAAAAAAATGAAAAGAAAAACTTGACAACGAAAAAGAAAATAGTTATAATTCTAACCGTTTGAATTCTAACTATCTATAATTTCATGGAGGAAGCCGCATGGAGGAATCATTGCATTATCTGATCATGGCAAATCAGGCGCTCATTCAAAAGGCACTGTTGGAACGATTGCGACCGGTCGGTCTTACGATTGGTCAGCCCAAGGTGCTAGACTACCTGAAGGATCACGATGGAGACAGCCAGAAAGAGGTCGCCCGGGGATGCCATTTAGAGGCGGGATCACTAACCTCGATCTTAAATCGGATGGAAGAAAAAGGCCTGATCGAACGCCGCATGTTAAATGGAAACAGACGAACATCTCATGTTTTCATGACAGAAGAGGGCAGAGAAAAGCAACAGCTGGTCGAAGCAACATTTTCACGAATTGAACAGCAGGCGTTAAACGGCATTTCCGATGAGGAGTTTGCCGCATTTATGGCCGTTTATCAGAAGATCTATCGAAATCTGCTGGATAAATGTGAAGGTGACTGCCAAGAGCAGAACACAGAAGAAACGTAAGTCTTAATAAAAGGGCTATTGTAAGAAAAATATAAAACTACCAGTAAAAACATGGCGAGAAAGCCAAGGATAAAATAATAAAAAAGCAGGGAGAACACAAAAATGAGTCAAAACAAGATCAAGAGATACCTTTTATTTTTCGTAGGATTATTTGTCAACGCGCTGGGCGTCAGCCTGATCACAAAGGCAAGCCTTGGCACATCACCGATTTCCTCCATTCCATATGTAATGAGCTTAAATTTCCCATTCACATTGGGAAACTTCACGATCTTTTTCAGCATCTTTCTGATCGTATTACAGATTTTAATTCTGCGCAAAAATTTCAAAATTGAAAATATTTTACAGATTCCAGTGTCAATCGCATTCGGCTATTTTATTGACTTGACCATGTATCTGTTCTTCTGGGTCAATCCAGAAAACTACGTTGTAAAGGTATTTGCACTGTTAGTTGGCTGTGCCGTTCTTGGCTTTGGTGTTTATCTGGAGGTCGTAGCCGATGTAGTCATGCTTCCGGGCGAGTCCTTTGTCCGCGCAATCGTTCAGACCTGGAACACCAACTTTGGAACAACAAAGATTTGTTTTGACACCTCCATGGCTGTTATCGCAGCAGCACTCTCATTTGTTTTTTCAGGCTCCCTTAACGGTGTTCGAGAGGGAACCATCATCGCCGCATTATTAGTCGGCTTTATCGCCAGATTACTGGGACAGAAATTAAAATTCACCATGACAGAAGAAGGAGAAGCAGCATGAATCGAAAATTTCCAAATCTTTGTAAACCGATCACACTCGGCAGAGTAACCTTTAAAAATCGAATATTTTCTGCGCCGATGGGTGGAACCGATATCACAAACGATGGCTGTATCGGACCGAAATCGACCGCATTTTATGAGCTGCGCGCAAAGGGCGGTGCCGGAGCCGTGACCGTATCGGAGTGCATGGTACATCCAAAGACAGACGGAAGCCATGCCTATCATCTGGATCCATCTATCTTAAATTCTCTTGCTGCGGCAACCTACACAGCAGATGCGATCAGCCGTCACGGCTGCGTTCCTTCGATTGAGCTGTCCCATTCGGGTATGTATGCGGGAACCTACATGACCGATAAGACAAAGCAAAAGGAAATGTGCCAGTGGGGACCATCCGCCTGTACCAGACCAGACGGCGTGCAGGTGCGTGAGCTGACGCAGGAAATGATTGACGACATTGTGGCATCCTATGGAAAAACAGCGGCAATGGCAAAGCGCGCCGGTTTTGAGATGATCATGATTCACGGCGGCCATGGCTGGCTGATCAATCAGTTTTTGTCCCCAATGTTTAATCATCGAACCGACCGCTACGGCGACTCTGTTGAGAATCGTTGTCGCTTTGCGATTGAGGTATTGCAGTCTGTTCGTCAGGCAGTTGGCCCATTCTTCCCGATTGAATTTCGTATGAGCGGCTCCGAGTTTGTCGAGGAGGGCTATGATCTTGAGGGTGGAATTGCGATTGCAAAGCAGATTGAATCCTATGTCGATTTGCTTCATGTATCGGCAGGAACCTATCAGAGAACCTTTGGCGATACGCATCCGTCCATGTTTAAGGAGCACGGCTGCAACGTATATCTGGCGGCAGAAATCAAAAAGCATGTCAGTGTCCCAGTGGCAACGATTGGTGGTTTAAACGACCCGGCACAGATGGAGGAGATCATCGCATCGGGAAAGGTCGATGTGGTCGAGATGGCAAGAGCACTTTTGGCAGATCCGTATCTTCCACAGAAGATAATGGAAAATAAAGACGACCAGATCGTCCGCTGTTTGCGCTGTTTTACCTGTATGGCAGAGCGTGCGGCAACTTCCACAAGAAGATGTACGGTAAATCCGCTGATCGGACGTGAGATGGAGGGTGATGTGATTTACCCGGCACCGGAAAAGAAAAAGGTATTGATCGCAGGAGGCGGCCCGGGTGGACTGTACGCGGCATACACGGCAGCAAAGCGCGGTCACGAAGTCATTCTTTGCGAAAAAGAAGCCCAGCTTGGCGGTATTCTTCGCAGCGAGCAGGCAATTCCATTTAAATATGAGATGTACCAGCTGACCGAGGTGTATGAAAGAATGGCAAGAGAGGCTGGTGCGCAAATTCGGTTAAATACCGAGGTGACAAAGGAATATGCCGAGAAGGAAGCACCAGATGCGTTAATTATTGCAGTAGGCTCTCGTCCGCTCATTCCGCCGATCAAGGGAATTGACGGAGAAAATGTAATCGTCGTAAATGAGTATTACAAAAAGAAGGAGCAGTGCAAGGATACCGTTGTTGTCTTCGGAGGTGGTCTGGCGGGCTGTGAGTGTGCAATTCATCTGGGAATGGAAGGAAAGAAAGTCGAGCTTGTTGAGATGCGCGATCAGCTGGCACCAGACGCCAATGTAAGACATCGTCCGCTGCTACTGAAGGAAATCGAAAAATATGTGACTGTACACACTGGACTTCGTGGAATTGAGGTTACAAAGGAAGGCGTTCGCTGTGTGGATGCAGAAGGGAAAGAGGTATTCGTTCCGGGCGAGACCGTAATCTGTGCATTGGGTCAGCGCTCCAGAACCGATGTTGTAGAAGAACTTCGCGACTGCGCACCATATGTATCCGTAATTGGTGATGCACAGAAGGTATCAACGATCACAAATGCAGTATACAGAGGATACCATACAGCACTGGATCTGTAAGTGAAGGCTGTCATCTGGACAGTCACTGAATAGAGCAGAATGCAACAGATAACGTCCACTGATTACAGTGCTGAAGCAGGAAGCGAGT
>CAVFYJ010000050.1:0-23653 GCA_963626545.1 Acetatifactor sp.
CCTGTCAAGCAACTAATAGAATCACCTTCATAATCTTCGCTAGGGCGGTTGAGGCGAATGTGATTTACGAAGGCGCTAACGTCTGCTACGCAGCCGCCCGTGTGGGAGCGGGCTTACGCAGTATTTGAGACAAAAAGGTATGTAGAAGGCGCCGCGGGAACAAGGGGCGCCGACAAACACTTCGCCGCAGCCGCTTTCGCGGATGCTTACGCCCCTCGCTGAACTCGCGGGTCATACTCTTAGACTATATATTGTGATAGCCTTCCGAACTGCACTCTAAAACTGCACTTCGCGATACCCTTCTGGCTTACTGTCTCTTGCAGTTATCGGCTGCATTTCGTGCCTGATAGGATTTTGCGGCATTTCTGGAATTACTGGCATTCTTCCACTCATCCTCAGAATCCTTTCCGGATGTGTCCTTATCTCTGTGGCAGTCAGTTACATAATTCTCTTCCTTTGTATTGCGGCAGTTCTGAGAATTCTGTGTTCTGTTCTCGTAGGAATTATAGGAATCTGTGGTTCGATTGCTGTAGGAATCCGTGGTTCTGTTGCTGTAGGAATTCTGAGCCTGGTTCTGTGCGTTATTCTGCGCATTGTTCTGTGCCTTCTTGTTGTAACAGTTCTCGGAATCATTATAATTTCTCATAATAAAAAACCTCCTGATGTGTACTAGATTGAAAAAGGCTTTTGCCTTCACATCTAGTATGGCACCAGAAGGTTTGTTTATGCATTACTTTTACGAATCACTCTGAGGATCACTTTTGAAGCTACTTTTTAAAACCACTCTTCGATTCTCATTTGATACTTCTATTTTATGCTTTCATGCTTCTTACTTCTTATTTTTTATTTGTTCGACGAATTTTTCACCAGATAATACACAGCTGCAATTGCCAGTACGACAACTGCTGGCTTGAACAAGATTCCAACAATCTTAAACACAATGCTTAAGATCAAAAATACAACCGCCAGCACGGCCAGAATCGCGATGGTCTTTGTCACCCAGTTCTTGGATGCCGTCTCTTTCATCCAACTAAAGCTCCAGCCCTCGCCACCGTTTGAACTATCACCTGCACTACCTGTACTATAGTTGTAGCTTCCGGCACGACCACTTCCCTGTGTGTTTGCCTCACCGGAGGTATCAATAATGGTTTTTGCAATCAAACGTGGACTTCCAAGAGAAGCAAAGATTTCCTCCTCGGATTTTCCTGCGGCCTTCTGCTCGCTGATATAAGAATTATAGTATCTTACATTTTCCCGAATCACGCGCTCGTCCACATTTCCACGAAGCGCCTGCTCTAACTCTGTGACGAATTCAATTTGTGTCATAAAAAACACCTACGCCTTTCTTCTTATTGATAGACGATCATCTCCAGCTGATACTTCTGCTTCTTTCCGTCAGCCTCTGCGATCTCTTTTTTGTCACCTGTTACATTGTCCTCTGAGCGATAGATGGATACCGCATAATCACCATTTGCCTGCGTAACCTCAAACACCGCGGTGTAATACTCGCCCGGTGTGGTTGGCACACCATTTAAGTTTGCGGTGACAATGCGATCCTCAAGCCAGCCGGATGTCTGCCAATCTTCCTCATACAGAATCGTACCATCGCTGTCCTTTACCGTCAGCTTCACGTATCCGTTGTTGACACGATCATTGACACCGACAACAAAGCGAATCTTGTCGATGGAATTGCCGGTTGCACAGAAGGTCTGGCTAACCTCATCGCCTAACTCGCAAAGCTGCACCTGACTGTGTACATCTTCTACCTTATATCCAGCATACGGTGCTTTGAAGTATGCCATCAGACACACAAACGCCGGAATGACAAAGATTGCGACACCGCCGATAAAACGGGTACGCATCCAGCCCATGCAGTTTACTTCCTGCGCCGGATTTTCAGCGCAATACTTTGGATGCTTGAATACCGCATAGACGAGCATCATCATAGTCAAAATGGATAAGCAAAGGCTTCGATCCAGCTTTCCAATCAGATCCTCCATCATTAGCTCGGTACCGATGTTTCCATTTACAAGTGATCCGAGGATGCCGTTATTAAACATCGCCTGATCGACATTGTTTGGAATCATCTCCACATTAAATATGGTATAAACCACCATAAAAATCAAGTCCAAAATCATAAAAATTTTCGTATCTTTATGAAGAAATGCACTGATGACCCAGAATGGTACCGCAAACAGCAGCCATTGTGGATGCCATTTGGATAGTCCAAATAAAACAAAGAATGCCAAACAGCAGATATAAAATACAGTGTTGATGAAATTCTGTCTGTCGGAAGGCCTGTTAAAGTAGCACCACGCGCACAGTGCACCAAATGCCAAAACCGCAAAGCTGACCTCATAGTGGAAGGTGGACAGCTCAAATCCCGTGTAATAACCTGCGTTCATGATATAGCCGGTCGGGCTGCTGACGGCATTTCCGCCGAAACCAAACACATATGCCTGAAAAACTGGGCTGTTTCGATAGACGAAGAATTCTAACACAAATGGAATCATCAACAGTACGCAGGAAACAAGAATTTTCCATACATTCTTTTCGCGATACAGAAGAAGCGGCGCGAAGATTAACAGTGCGGAATATTTAAAGGTCATTGCGATGGCAAACCAGAAAATAAACCAGACGTCTTTCTTCTTTAAATAATAGTAAACGCCAAGAAGCACACAGAAAGTCATGATGATATCATACTGACCGAAGATAAACTGTGCATAAAAGGCAACTGGCATCGTAAGACATGCATATGCACACATCTTTGATTTCTTGCTGCCCATTCCGGCAAGAAGTGCAATGTGATAAATCAGCACGCCGCTTGCCACGTAGATCAGACACGGCAAGAGCTTTGCCCACATGACGGCAAGCAGCGGCAAATCCTCTGTTGGGAATGTCACGACACCAAACAGACGCATCGGAATATTCCAGATTGCAAAGAGCAAATAGAAACTCGGCATATAAGCCGGATGAATATCGAACGTACCGCAGTAATCATAGAAATCGCGGAAATGTCCGTTTAAATAGCCATAGCTGCAGCCTGCCGTATGCAGCAGATCGGACTGTTGAAATACCAGAAAACAGAAAATCGCGATGGCGGCAAATGCCACGTAATCCCAGATCAGAAGCGGCTTTTCTGCAATCGAATTGACCGACAGCGTATGTGCTGAACTTTTTTGATGTTTTTGACTCATTTTCTTTTCACGCCCTTTCTACAATTCTACTACTAGTTTGCAGGATCACTTGCTTTTTCATTCTTTGCCAGTGCTAAAAAACCAAGCATCGTGATCAGTAAAAATTTAACGACATTGACAGCAAGAAGGCCCCATACAGCGCCCCAGATCTTGTAAAAATACATTGCCGGAACGACTGCTGCAAAGAACAATACCGCATAGATGACACCCATGATCAGCTGATAACGCTCCGGTGCGAAGCGAAGCACAACAGTCATCATCGTATTACTCATAAAGAAAAAGACCTGTCCGGCATTTGCTAGCAAAAATAGATTTTTGACGACCTCATAATCTTCCCGATAAAAGAGATAAACATAAATATGAGAACCAACTGTTGTTCCCGCAATCAATACGACTGCGAGTGCCGACAATGCGCCAAACACACCGGCTAACATCTTCTTTGTAATCTTGCCCTGATAACGCGCCAGATGGCCTGTGATTACACCATTCAGCGGTGTGGAAATCAGTGAACTCATCTTTCCGACTGTGCTTGCGATGAAAAAGTAATACGAAGCGGCATCACCTGCCGTCATCGGCAGCACAACGCGGTCCGTGTATGTGACAAAATCAGACAATAGATACGCCGAAGAAAGGGAAACACAAGTCTTTGCATCCTCCTTAAAGAAACGGCTCTTCTCAAAAAATGGTCGCTTAAAGATGGTTCCCGTGATCGTGACAAACAGTAGTCCGAACACCTCTCCTAAAATAAAAATGCTGACCCATGAATGGCTGATCGGATACAGTGCCATACCAAGTGCATAGCCGACTGCAACGATCAGATAGTAGAAGAAGAATCCTTTGTAATTTAAGTTTAAACGATACTCCACATCGGCATAGTAGCGAACCGTTGTCACAAAAATCAACACACCGATGGAAACAGGAAATGCGCCCGCGGTATCCTTTTTCACGCAGATCGCCACTACGGTGACAATCGCACACAATAGTGCGGTGAATACCAGAAAACGGTTGTAATCGCCATTTGCTGTCTCATGGCGTGTGGATGCCTTCATTCGTCCATAGTTGATACCGGAACCGACAGCCGATGCCATCAGTCCCATGATTGCCGTAAAGAACAGCATTTTTCCGCTTCCGTCCGCCCCCATTCGGCTTCTCAAAAACGGATATACCCCAAACGAAAGCGTCATATTCAGGATCATCAGCCCGGCAAGACTGTAAATCATATCCCCCGCAAACCGGCGTAAGCCTGATTTTGCCTTTGACTGCTTTTGTGTCATTGTTTCTTCTCTCCCTTTGTGCCAGCATCTTTTGCGTTTGTTTTCTTTCCCTTATTCTCTTTGTTGTTTCCTTTTTTTGTATCTTCTTTATAGGATAAGGTGACAAACTTTGGATCGCAATGCATCAGTTCTCGCTCTCCTGCCGGTGTCGGTGTCATGTAATCGCCATACAGCATCGTGAGTGCCTCATGGTAGCCGCACGGACCTGGGAATTTTTCCCCGTCCACCTCTAAGTCAACGGCATGGTCAAACCACTCGGCCTTATAAATCTTTCCCAGATCTGGGAACAAACAGTTGCTGTAATAGCAGCGCTTGTGCTTTTTATTCTGACCACGCTCCATCTTGCTAATTGCATCGTAGCAATGAACGAGCGTCTTCACTGGGAAAAGCCGTCCAATCACAGAAAGAATTGCAACCACAATTTTGGATGCACCTTTATACTCGGATAAATCCAGCTTATAGCGGCGTCCCATGCACATGCCATACATTAGAATCAACAATGCATGACAGAATTTATGCTTGAGCATGTTGTCAGAAACATCATCGACGATAAAGATATCGGTGCGCATGTGATTATGAATGCCATTTCCATAATATTTCTGCTCCGCATTGTTCTCACGCATCGTTGAGTCCAGCATGACAACGCGCGGCACAAAATCATAGAATGCGCCATTTAATTCGTCCGGCTCCACATACACAAAGCCATCTTTCAGCTCGGTGCGCGCAACCTTGCGAAATACCTCAAAATCCTTTCTTGTCATTGCAATGTCCGCATCGTCATCCCACGGGATATCGGATTTTTCGCGCACTGCACCGATCAGATTTCCGCTGTCTAAAAAATAATTCAAATGATACTTCTCACAGACGCGCCCCACCTCACGAAAGATGATATGATTTCCCTCGTGAATGAGTTTTAACGCATCCTGTGTTGTCTTGTCAAATTCCACTTTTCTTCCTCTCATTCGGCTGTCTCTGTCTTATTTGCATTCCCTGCCTTATCTGCATCCTCTGCAGACTCTATCTTATTTACATGCTCTGTTTTATTTGCATGTTCTGTGTTATCTGTATTTTCAGACGGTTCTGCAAAATTCAGGCGCTCGTCCTCTACAACAAGCGGACGCTTCTTTACGCGGTCGTTGATGCTCATAATATACTCGCCAATCATACCGATAAAGAATAACTGCATGGAGCCGAGCAGACAGGTGACAATCAAAAGTGGTGCCATACCTGCCGGGAAGTTGTCCCAGAACAGAAGCTTTAAAATCAGATAAATCACGGCAACGATCAAGCTGATGCAGCCGACGGTCATACCGATAAAGGTTGCCAGTCGAAGTCCTACCTTCGTATAAGAAGTGATACTTAACATTGCGGCATCGTACAGGCGATAGAAGTTGTTGCTTGTCTTTCCCGCACGTCTCTTTGGCTGCTCGTAAGGAATTTCCTTTCGCTTAAAGCCAAGCTCCGCTACGATGCCTCGTAAAAATGGGGTCGGATCGTCAAGTTCTCTCATGACATTTATAAACTTCTTATCATAGAGACCAAAACCGGTAAACTGCTCGATCTGCTCTACATCGGAGAGCTTTTTGATCAATTTATAGTAACAGCCGCGAAGCCAGTACATGATCTTATTTTCCTGGCTGGACTTTTTGATTCCAATTACAATTTTGTACCCGTTCTCCCACTCTTTTACATACTTTGGGATCATCTCGACCGGGTCCTGAAAATCGGCAGCCATCAATACCGTGGCATCTCCTGTTGTCTGGAGCATAGCGTAGTACGGTGAGTTGAACTGTCCGAAATTTTTCGCATTAAAAATTCCCTTGATTCCCTTATCCTCTTCGCAGAGCTTTCGGATAATGTCTCTTGTCCTGTCTTTTGAATCGTTGTCGATAAAAAGGATTTCGTAGCGGTAGGCCGGAAGCTCCTTTTTGAATGTTTCGCGAAGCGCATCAGCCATCGCCTGAACATTCTCCTCTTCGTTGTAACAGGGCACTACAATACTGATTGTTTTCATGAATGTGCCTTCTAACTTTCTAACTTTCTTTTCGCTTTTAACTTTCTTTTTTGTTTTTAACTTTCTTTTTTTGTTTTTGCTGTTCACGGGAATCTATTTTCACGAAACGCCCACTCGGCGAAGTGACTTTCCTAAATTTTCGTGCCCCGTGAACAATTTTTATTCCATCGTAACCATCACTTTGATCAGGTCGGCCGGCTTGTCGCGCATCAGATACAGCGCCTCCTCGATCTGGTCGAGTCCATGAAGATGATGGGTGACGAGCTTCTCTGGATGGATTCTGCCGTACTGCACCATGGCGAGCATACGCTCAATGCGGGCGCGTCCGCCCTCTGCCAGTTCGGTACGGATAGTTTTTCCTGCCATGCCGCGTCCACCGGAGAATTTTGGAAATGGTAGATTTCCAGTTCCGCCAAAATAATTAACGTTAGAGACGGTTCCGATGCCGTAGCGCACCATGTCGATTGCCTGTGCGAATACCTCATCGTTTCCACCGCAAATGATTACGCTGTCGACACCAACGCCGTTTGTGCGCTCCATCACCTGCTTGACGATATCGCCATCTTTATAGCTTAATACCTCGGTTGCGCCAAACTCGTAAGCTGTTTTTACACAGAGCGGTCTGCTGCCGACAGCAAGAATTCTTGCTGCGCCTAGGTGTGCGGCTCCTGCTACTGCCATCAGACCGATCGGTCCGATTCCCATAACAACGATGGTATCACCGAATTTGATGTTTGCGTTTTGCGCTCCGGTAAAGCCTGTTGTCACAACGTCAACACACATCAGTGCCTGCTCTAAGCTGATCCCTTCTGGAATCTTCGCGAGTGTCGTGTCCGCATCTGGAATTAAGAAACGCTCGGCAAAGACACCCGGTTGGCTGCGTCCAAGCTGATGGCCGGAAAATGGTGCAGAGGCATGCTTAAAATTATGCTCCTGAATGCTCTTTGCTCGCCAATCCGGTGTGATCGCCGGTACTGCGACCAATTCGCCCGGAACAAAATCGGTCACATACTCGCCAACTTCCAGTACGCGTGCCACACACTCGTGACCAAGTACCAGATTCGGTGCTTTTCTTGAGCCACCGCCGAAAACGGTGTGGACATCCGATGAACACGGTGCGACAGCGACCGGCTTTAAGATGGCTCCATATGGAGTCAGCACTGGCTCTGGAACCTGCTCATAGCCGACAACGCCCGGCTCTTTTAATACAAATGCCTTCATAGATCAATAACCATGCCTTTCTTCCCATACTTGTTTATTTGAATAGTTCTTCTATTTTGTTGCTGCGAATTGCAAAGATACGCACCGTCTCTGGGAAACGAACACGAATCACATTTGCAATCTCATCAGTGTAACCCGGCGCTGCGATTAAAATCGCATCCGGCGGATTCTTCAGTGCTTGATCTGGCGATACAATCACAAGATGCGATGCCGGAGCGTATTTTCCATGCTTAAATGGTGCCGAATCAATGATGTATTCTGTTTTTTCGCCCAGACAAGTCGTTGCCGCAAGTGTAAAGCCCTGATGGCTTGCCCCCCACATAGCTAAAGACTTTCCTTTTAACTCCTTAGAAAGAATCTCCATCTGTGCACGAATGCTGCGTAAGCTATCGCCAAGCGCTGTGATTTCTGGTGTAAAATCCTTCCATGAGGATATCTGTGAAATCGGCGTCTTAGTCTTTCGCACCATCACGGAGAGCGTATCGCGATTGATCATTTCTTTGCTCTCGACAACAAAACCATTCTGATTGAGCAGATAAGTCAATGAATCAAACGTATAGTACGCTAAATGATCATGAATCAGCTCATAATAGGTGTTGTGGTCCGTGATATATTCAAAACTTGGCACAGTGATCAGACCCACACCGTCCTCTGTTAAGTTGTTATACAGACAGGTCAGCATAACATCTGGAGATGGCTGATGTTCCAAAAAATTAAAGGACAAAAATGCATCAAACGGACCATTTGCAAGCTGCTGATCTGGAGCTTCTGTAAAACCATCAGTAACAGCAAGGCCACCCTCTCTTGCGATCTGGGCCAGCTTGGGATCGTGCTCAATGCCATATCCTTTCACCGGAAACTCCTGTAACACGCGAAGAAATTCACCTCTGCCGCAGCCAGCCTCGATAATCTTCTTTCCTTCAAGATGATAGCGACCAATAAACTCTTGATACTGACGGCGGCGCAGCTTTACCATTGTAGTGGAATAGCCACCCGCACGGATAACATCGCGATAATACGCTACCGGCTCGCAGTCAAACTGAATCAAACCACATTTTTTACACTGGCACAATGGCAAATGAATTCCTCTGTCATTTTTTACCTGTTCTTTATCCGGCATGTGCTGTGCTGCTGCCGGCATATTGTCAAATGCAATGATCTCGGTTCCTTCCAGAGATGCCTTGCACGAAATACAATTTCCCATAGTTAACATGCCCTTTCTACAAATCGAGGAAACGATTCAGAGCCGCACCTCGATTCCTCTTCACTCTGAATCGTTACAAATCGAGCATCATTTGAATTCCCTGCTCGAAGGAAATCTCTTGATGAAATCCCGTTGCTTCTTTTAATTTCGTGATGTCTGGATCAAGTGAAGTTACCCCCTCTGCGTTTGGCGGTCGTTTGCCATACTGGCAGCTTCCTTGTCCACCGCACAGCGCATGAATCGTCTCGATGTACTCGCGAAGTGGTCTCGTATCCTCTCCTGCTACGTTATACACACCTGCTGGCGCATCACCTGTCAAAAGCAGAATGAGTGCACGAATCGCATCGGTGATGTAGAGATAATTCCACAGCTGCGTACATGCGCCAAGCTCCATCACGCTACCCTCTTGGAAGGTACGAATTGCGCTTGCAACGAGTGACCACGGATGATCGCCCGGTCCATACACAGAAAAGACACGCGTATGAATATACAAAATGCCAAGCTCTTTTGCGCGCGCAAATGCGAGTTGCCCTACTTTGGCTTTGGCCTTTCCATACTCAGAAAGTGGATGCAGCTCATCGGTCTCGCGCATTGTTGTGTTTCGCACACCGTACTCTGCCTGTGAACCACAAAAAAGGAAGCGTTTACAGTGGGCAGCTGCTGCCGCCTCAAGTGCATCAAGCGCATAGACGGCGTTCATCGACTGTATATCAACCAGCTTTCGGTTATCACTTCCGGAGCCATCCCAGCCAAGGTGCAGCCAGTAATCGGCTCGACCCAAATCATGGGACCATTTCTGCCCAATTTGTTCAGCTAACTGAATATTCGTTGTAAATTCTTTGAGGTTGCTTAACTCACATTCAATAATGTCAAGCTGCTCTTTTTGTGGGATCATCTGCTCTAAATTTTTGCGGCCTGCCGAGTGTGGACGAATCAGCGCACAAACTTCAAAGCCCTGGGCGACAAGCGCCTGTACCGCATGACTTCCGATGAAGCTTGTCGCTCCTGTTACTATTACACGCATATATTGCTCCTAGCTGTTTCTTTCCGGCAGACTTCGAGAGCAGACATCTACAAATGCAATGCCGTAAAGCGAAGCGGTCAGGCTTGCATTGTAGATTGTCTGTCGAGAAGTCGTAAAAGGAAAGTAGTAGATGTCTGTCGAGAAGTCGTAAAATTACTCTTCGGAAGACCAGCGCATATTCTTTTTCAGTTCTTCTTCTGGAAGGAATGGCGCCAAATCCTCGAGCGGTGCAGAAACCATGCTGCCATCTGGCATCGGCTTTGATGCAGCCTTTGGCTCAAACTTCTGCTCCATATCTACCATGACCTCACAGATCGCCGGTCCCTTGATGGCAAGTGTCTTTTCAATTCCCTCGCCGAGCGCATCGTTGCTCTCGATACGGATGAACGGGAATCCATAGGCTGGTGCCAACTTTGCCATATCTGGAAAACTAAGGTCACCACTGTCGGTTCCGATACCGATGAGCGGCTTGCCAAAGTAATTGTTCTGTGTCTGACGGATGGAATGATAACCACCATTGTTGATCAAAAAAATTTTGATCGGATACTGATGATGAATGATTGTCTGCAACTCCTGAAGATTCATCTGAATGCTGCCGTCTCCGGTGACGCAGATGATATCCTGCTCGGCCTCGCCTGTCTCCTTGCAATAGCGCTCGTTTGCCACACACGCACCGATCGCTGCTGGAAGATCATAGCCCATGGAGGCGATTGCAGAGTTTGTGATAAAACGCTGTCCCTTCTTGATGACATAGCCGTGACCGCCAACAACACACGCGGAGCCATTTCCAACAACCGTAATCTGGCCCTCGTTTAAGCGACGACTCTCTTCCTTAATAAAGGCATAGACATTCGCTGGAGCCTTCTGCTCGTAATGCTTTGGCTGTACAACTGGATAATCTTTCTTCCAATCTTGGCAAACCATTCTCCACTCATCGCCCTTAAAAAGCGTTTCACCGTCTGCAAGCAGCTCGTTTAATCGCTTGTCGAGCTTTTCAAGCAGCTCCTTTGCGTCCGCCCATACGGGCATTTCCACATGAAGAGACGGCTTTTTTAACTCCTCCGCATCAATGTCATTCATAATGACAAAGGCATGTTTTGCCCATGCGGGCCAATCATAATTGACCTGACGAATGCTTAAGCGGCTTCCGATGGACAGTAACAGATCGCTGTTTTGTACGGCAAAGTTTCCGGCACGGTCGCCCATGTTTCCAGCTCGTCCTGTGTACAGTGGATGCTCGTCCTCCATCAGATCAATGCTGTTCCATCCGGTCACAACCGGGATGCCAAGCTTATCAACTACACGGCGGAACACATCAAATGCACCGGCAATACGGATTCCATTTCCAGCATTGAATACCGGACGCTTTGCACATCGAACCTTCTCGATGATGGCGTTTACCTGCTCATCGGTGACAGACGGAATCACTGTCAGGTTTTCTTTTGCCGGATCGTAACCCTCTAATTCATCAGTCTCAACCGTTGCACCTTGCACATTTAACGGAATGTCCAGCCAACACGGGCCAGGTCTTCCAGTCTGTGCCAGATAAAGTGCCTTCTCCACCACGTAGCGAATGCGCTTCGGGTCGGTTACCATCTCGCAGTACTTTGTCATCGGCGCTACACTCTTACAGATATCATATTCCTGATCACCGAATGCACGAATGCCAAGGCCGGTGCTTCTGGCGGTCACATCGTAGCGCACCTGACCGGAAATAATCAGCATCGGGATGGAATCAAGCCAACCACCGACAACTCCGGTGATTGCATTTGTTCCGCCCGGTCCCGTTGTGACACAGACGGCTGCGATGCGGTTATGAATTCGTGCGTAGCTCTCCGCTGCGATAGCACATGCCTGCTCGTGATGATTGTATACACAGTGAAGTCCCGGCTCATGACCAAGTCCATCGTCAAGGTGCATCGCACCGCCTCCGGTGATCATAAACACATCGGTAATTCCGTTTTGAACCAACAGTTTCGCAATATAATTGGATACCTTCATTCTCATAGATTATGCCTCCAATGCTTCGTGAATAACCTTGGCCATATATGCAATCTTTTCATCCGTCATGCCCGGATAAACGCCTACCCAGAAGGTAGATATCATGATGCGGTCGGTCTGCGTGAGTCCTCCAACTACACGGTACGCATCGGTTCCGCGGATTGCATCAAAGCACGGATGCTTGATCAGATTTCCAGAGAACAGCATACGTGTCTGAACGCCGTGTGCCTCGATGTAGTTGACAACTTTGGTACGATCAACACCGTCCTTGCAGGTCATAAGGAAACCAAACCAGCTCGGATTGGAATGGGCTGCTGCCTCAGGCAGAATTAATTTATCGGTGCAGTCCGAAAGAAGCTCTTTTAAATAAGCGAAATTGTGACGTCTCTTCTCCACAAAGGACGGGAATTTCTTTAACTGTGCACATCCGACTGCGGCCTGCATATCGGTTGCCTTTAAATTATAACCGAAATGGGAGTACACATATTTGTGATCATAGCCCACCGGAAGCTGTCCATACTGCTTATCAAAACGATGGCCGCAGAAATTGTCACGTCCCGGAGGACAGATGCAGTCGCGTCCCCAGTCACGGAAGGAACGCACAATGCGGTGCAGCAGCGGATTGTCGGTGTAGACAGCACCGCCCTCGCCCATTGTCATGTGGTGTGGCGGATAAAAGCTGGAAGTTCCGATATCGCCGATGGTTCCCGTCAGCTTTTCCTTGCCGTCAATCTCATAGACAGAGCCGAGAGCATCACAGTTGTCCTCAACCAGCCACAAATTATGACGATCACAAAATGCCTTTACTGCGGTCAGATCAAATGGATTACCTAATGTATGCGCAATCATGACTGCCTTTGTCTTCTCGGACAGTGCTCCCTCTAATTTTGTCACATCAATATTGTACTGTGGAATCGTCACATCCACAAATACCGGAACGGCGCCATACTGAATCACCGGTGTTACTGTGGTCGGGAAGCCTGCTGCAACGGTGATAACCTCATCGCCTCTTTTTACCTGACGATCGCCAAGCAGCGGGGAGGTCAGCGCCATAAACGCAATCAGATTTGCGGAAGAACCAGAGTTGACGAGGGAGCAAAAACGAACGCCCAAATACTTGGAAAACTCTTTCTCAAACTCATCGGTATAGCGACCTGCGGTCAGCCAAAACTCCAGTGAACTGTCCACCAGATTGATCATCTCCTCACTGTCATAGACGCGGGATGCATATGGAATGCGGTCACCCTCCTTGAAGTCCTTCTTTGTATTATGATATTTATCGCAATAGGCAGCAACCTGCTTGAGAATCTCTTCTCTCGCCTGCTGCTCATTCATATTTTCAAACATGTTTACTGCTCCTCTCCGTCTGCCAGAAAGCTTCTGATCTGCTCTCTCATGCAGGCATTCATCTTGTTGGCTAACTCCTTTGGCTCTGCCTGATGGGTAATTAGCAGACTATACAGCTGATACCACTCTACGCTTTTTGCCACTGCTGTCGCGATGTGCCAGGTCGGTTTCCAGCCAAAGACGCGCTTTACTCTCGAGCAATCCAGTTTTAAAAATCCTGCCTCGTGAGGGCCGCCGTCGCTCTTATTCTCCCACTGCATGCCTCTGCCCCAGCTCTTGCAAAATAGCGTGGTCAGTGTTCCTGTGTCCACACAGTCGCAATCGTCCGGTCCCACGTTGTAGTAGCCGCGAAGAGATGGATCCTCCCACTGTTTCTTTACGATTGTCAGATATAAAAACAGTGGTTCTAACACATGCTGATATGGGCGAATGGAATACGGATTTCGCACCGTTACCGGCTGCTTGATTACTGCGCTTCGGTAGCAATCTGGAATAATACGGTCTGCTGCAAAGTCACCGCCACCAATGACATTTCCTGCTCTTGCGGTGGAGACTGACGTGTCACTGTCCGCAAAAAAAGAGCGGATGTAGCTGTGTGTCACCAGCTCCGAACAGGATTTGCTGTTGGAATACGGATCAAATCCGTCCAGCACATCCTCCTCACGGTAGCCCCACTCCCACTCTTTATTCTCGTATACTTTATCGGTTGTAACGTTCAAGAAGGAACGGACGCACGAAAACTGACGCGCACACTCCAATACATTGACCGTGCCCATCACATTCGTTTCGTATGTCTCTCGCGGATTCTTATAGGACTCACGCACGATCGGCTGCGCTGCCAGATGAATCACTATCTCAGGTTGCACACGAGCAAATATTTCCTTTAACAGTTCAAAATCTCTCACATCGCCGATCACGCTGTCCATCTGATTTTCCAGACGGCAGATACTAAAAATGCTCGGACTGGTCGGAGGCTCTAGTGAAAAGCCTGTCACCTTTGCCCCCGCATCAATTAAAATTTTTGAAAGCCATGCTCCTTTAAAACCGGTATGGCCTGTTATCAGTATTCTCTTATCGCGAAAAAATGACATCTCTGTTTTCTGCATTTTTTAATCCTCCCATGTCTTCCACGGTGCTTTTCCGCTCTCCCACAATGCTTCTAAACGATTCTTATCACGAAGCGTATCCATACATGACCAGAAACCTTCATGAATGTAGCCCATCATCTGTCCATCTGCTGCCAAACGCTCAAATGGCTCGCGTTCAAGCGGCTGATCGTCTCCGTCAATATAGTCGAATACACCCGGCTCCATCACCATGTAGCCGATGTTGATCATGCTGCCATCCTTGTCGGATTTCTCACGGAATGCCGCAATCTGGCCCTTCTCATCGTAGTCGATTACGCCAAAACGTTGTCCTACATTTGTCATAGAGAGCGTAGCAAGCTTTCCATGAGATCGATGGAACTCACATAGCTCCTTGATATTGATATCCGAAACACCGTCTCCATAAGTCAGTAAAAACGGCTCATCTCCGACATATTTGCGGATGCGCTTTACGCGGCCGCCAGTCATCGTATTGAGTCCAGTGTCGACAAGTGTTACCTTCCATGGCTCTGAGTAATTGTCGTGCAGCTCCATGGAGTTATGTGCGAGATCAATCGTAATGTCGGATGTATGAAGAAAATAGTTTGCAAAATATTCCTTGATCACATACTGTTTATAACCAAGGCAGATAATAAAATCGTTGAATCCGTACTGCGAATACTCCTTCATAATGTGCCACAAAATCGGCTGGTCACCAATCTCGACCATTGGCTTTGGACGATTTACGCTCTCTTCGCTGATTCTGGTACCGAATCCTCCTGCCAGTATTACAACCTTCATGCTATTACCGTGCCTTTCTTTTTCTTTGCTGTACTGATACAATTTTGCCGCACTGCTTTTTAAGCGATGCAAAGTGTAGATCATTATGCATTTTTGCACATTTTGACCCAGTATCAGTTGTACTAATAATGGACTCATTTTACCATAGTTAAAACAAAAAAGCAACCGGATGATTCCGGCTGCTCTTCGCCTTAAGGAAACGTTAAGCTTTTATCTACAAAAACTACTACAGTCCCAAATCTGTGCGCCAAGTGCTTCATAAAATTCACGCTCATGGCAGACCATAAGGATACTTCCTTTATACTCCTTCAGTGCAGTTAATAAGGAATCCTTCGCATCGGCATCGAGATGGTTGGTCGGCTCATCGAGGATCAGCACATTGCTCTGGCGGTTCATCAGCTTGCACAGACGTACCTTCGCCTGCTCACCACCGGAAAGAACACGGACCTGACTCTCGATATGTTTTGTGGTAAGACCACACTTTGCAAGTGCAGAACGAACCTCATACTGGTTCCATGACGGGAACTCCTGCCAGATCTCTTCCAGACAGGTACGGCCATTGTCTCCGCTTGTCTCCTGCTCAAAATAACCGATTTCCAGATAATCGCCCTGATGAACAGTTCCGCTGTATGGCTTGATCAATCCCAAAAGGCTCTTTAACAAAGTGGTCTTTCCAATACCGTTTGCACCGACCATAACAATGCGATTTCCACGCTCCATAACAAGGTCAAGCGGCTTTGTGAGCGGTCTGTCATAACCGATTTCAAGCTGCTCGGTCGTAAATAAGAAGCGTCCCGGCGCACGACCATATAAAAAGCGAAACTCTGGCTTTGGCTTCTCTGCTGCTAACTCGATGACCTCCATGCGATCAAGCTTTTTCTGGCGGGACATTGCCATATTTCTTGTGGCAACTCTTGCCTTATTTCTGGCAACAAAGTCCTTTAACTGCGCAATCTCCTGCTGCTGACGATTGTAAGCAGCCTCGATCTGTGCCTTCTGTACTGCATAAACCTCCTTAAAGTGATCATAATCGCCCACATAGCGGTCAAGCTTCTGATTCTCCATGTTGTAGATCAGATTGACAACGCTGTTTAAGAATGGAATATCGTGGGAGATCAGGATAAACGCATTCTCATATTCCTGCAGATAGCGGCGCAGCCAGTCAATATGCTTCTCATCCAAGTAGTTGGTCGGCTCGTCCAAAAGAAGAATATCCGGCTTTTCCAGAAGAAGCTTTGCTAAAAGCACTCTCGTTCTCTGACCTCCGGAAAGCTCGGTAACATCGCGTTCTAATCCGAGTGCATCCAGTTCAAATGCTCTGGCAACTTCTTCTACCTTTGCGTCGATCATATAAAAATCATGCATTGTCAGAAGGTCCTGAATGGTGCCCATCTCCTCCATATTGACAACTAAATCGTCCTCAGATGCATCTGCCATCTCCTCACAAATCTGATTCATGCGCGCTTCCATGTCAAACAGAAAGCTAAATGCATTCTTGAGCACGTCTCGGATGGTCTGACCTGGCTCCAGCACCGTATGCTGATCCAGATAACCAACGCGCACATTCTTTGCCCATTCAATCTTTCCCTCATCTGGCATGAGCTTATTTGTGATGATGCTCATGAAGGTAGATTTTCCCTCTCCATTGGCACCAACCAGACCGATGTGCTCTCCCTTTAATAAGCGAAAGGACACATCTGTAAAAATCGCTCTGTCTCCAAATCCGTGAGACAAGTGTTCTACATTTAAAATACTCATAAAATTCCCTAGTTCTTTCTATCTATAATTTAATTTTTGTTGAACAAGCTCTCCGCATAGTACACAGTCTGCATCGCGTCCTTCCCATAGTAGTCCGCGCCGATCATATCCGCATACTCCTTCGTGAGCACGGCACCGCCGACAACAATCTTGCACCAAGGCGCAGCCGCCCGTACCTGACGGATGGTCTCCTCCATATTGACAACGGTGGTCGTCATCAGTGCGCTTAAGCCCAAAAGCGGTGCATGTGTCTCGACAACCTTCTCGACTACGGTCTCCGGCGGCACATCCTTTCCAAGGTCGATGACGTCATATCCGTAGTTTTCCAGCAGGACACGCACGATATTCTTACCGATATCGTGGATATCGCCTTTAACGGTTGCGATTACGATCGTGCCCTTCTTCTCCTGATTACTGCCCTTTGCCTCCATAAATTCCTTTACGGCAGCAAAACCAGCCTTTGCAGCCTCTGCACTCATCAAAAGCTGCGGCAAGAACATCGTGCCCTTCTCGAAGCCCTTTCCTACGGTGTCAAGTGCCGGAACAAGCTCGGTACTGATGATCTCAAGCGGCTCCTTTTCTTCAAGCATCTTCTTTGTCACCTTGTAAGCCGGATCCTTAAGACCCTTGATGATACAAGTCTTTAAATCCATACCGCCTGATGCGCTTCCCGCTGCTGGTGCTATAGACTTATCGGTTGCTGCGCCTGCCTTTACAGTTGTCGATACCACCTTCATCGCCGAATACTTCTCAACGTAGGACATACACTGCTCATCGTATCCGCCGAGTACGCGGAAGGTATCGTATGCCTGCATCATCGCCTGTGAATTCGGATTTACGATTCCGGCGGAAAGACCTGCCTGCATTGCCATGGTAAAAAATGCAGAGGTGATGATTTCGCGCTGCGGCAGACCAAAGGAAATGTTGGATACGCCAAGCACGGTACGTCCGCCCTGTGCCTTGATACGGCGCACCGTCTCAAGTGTGACATTTGCAGAATTGCTGTCGGTACTCATCGTCATGGTTAATGCATCAATCACGATATCTTTTCTCGCAATTCCGTAGCTCTCGCCCGTCTGATAAATCTTTTCTGCAATTGCCAGACGGCCCTCTACGGTGTCCGGAATGCCATCCTCATCGAGTGCCAGTCCAACTACGACACCGCCATACTTTTTGGCTAACGGGAAGACCTGCTTCATGATCTCCTGCTTTCCGTTTACGGAGTTGATCATCGGCTTTCCGTTGTAGATACGAAGTGCCTGCTCCATCGCCTCCATGTTGGTTGTATCAATCTGAAGCGGTGCATCGAGGATGCTCTGTAACTGGTAAACGGTCTCCTTCATCAGGGCAGGCTCGTCAATCTCCGGCAGTCCGACATTGACATCAAGAATCTGTGCGCCTGCATCGGTCTGCTTTACACCCATCTCGAGGATGTACTCCATGTTTCGATCGCGAAGTGCCTGCTTAAATTTGGATTTTCCAGTCGGGTTAATACGCTCACCGATTAACATTGGCATCTTTCCCAACTCAACTGCATGGGAATAAGAAGAAACAAGTGTCAGATCCTTGTCCACAAGCGGCTTTGGTACGATATCCTTACATGCTTCAACCAGTGCCTTGATGTGCGCCGGTGTCGTACCGCAGCAGCCTCCGAGCAGCCATGCGCCGCCTGTGGCAAATGCTTTCATATCCTCTGCAAACTCAGCCGGATCGACATCAAATACGGTCTTTCCATTCTCACTTCTCGGAAGTCCGGCGTTCGGATTGACGATTAACGGGATGGATGCCGTTGCCGCAAGACGCTCAAAGAATGGCTTCATCTGCTTTGGTCCAAGGCCACAGTTCATACCAAACGCATCCACACCAAGACCCTCAAGCAGTGCTGTTACCGCTTCCGGTGTAGCTCCTGTCAGCATCTTTCCGTTCTCACCAAAGATAACGGTTGCCATAATCGGAAGATCGCTGTTTTCCTTTGCGGCAAGTATCGCTGCCTTTAACTCATAGGTATCGCTCATTGTCTCGATGAGAATCAAATCTGCTCCCGCTGCGACTCCTGCCTTGATGGTTCTGGCAAAGACTGACACAGCGTCCTCAAAATCGAGTGTGCCAAGTGGCTTTAACAGCTTTCCGGTCGGGCCGACGTCAAGTGCAACGTAGCCGTTTCCTCCGGTCTCCTCGACTGCCTTTTTCGCATTCTGTACACCTGTTGTTACAATCTCTTCCAGATTGTCTGGAAACTTCAGTGAGTTTGCGCCAAAGGTATTTGCCAGAATGATATCTGCTCCCGCATTTAAATAATCGCGGTGCAGCTCTCTTATAATATCGGGATGCTCCAAATTCCAGTTCTCCGGCAGCTCACCTGCTTCAAGACCGCGTGCCTGCAACAGCGTACCCATACCGCCGTCAAAAAAGACGACTCGCTTTCCCAGTTCGTTTAATATATTTTTCTTCATAAATGGATTCCTGTCCTTTCAACTACTCTTTACGCGCGCCGGAAATTGCAATCCGTTTTGCCACAGGCCTCGCATCCTTCGATGACGCATCCGATGCGCACCGAACTTAATCCCATCAGCGCCGTGACTGATTTTTCCGGCTGCATGACGCCGCCCTCAGAGAGAAAGAGACCGATTGTTTTCTGTGCGTTCAGTGCCCGTAAAAATGCAGGCTGTACCGACAACGACAAGTCTCCGTAGCCCGGACTAAATCGCGGACGCACAAAAAGACCTTCTTTTGCTACCTCTGCCTCGATCGTTTTTTGGCAGGCATCGCAGTAGCACTCAATGGCCTCTGCCGCTGTGGACTGAAGAACAGCAGCTTTCGTGATATTCAGTCTAAGATAGCGCTCCATCAAACGGTCGACCTCGTGACCAAGCGTTGCCGCAAACAAAATGACCTCATCGCAATCTTTCAAATTTCGCTCTAAGCTGTTGCTGACAAGCTCGACGCCGCCCGCCTGCATATGACCTAGGGCAAGATGCATCAGCCCAAACCGCTGATACACATGACGCGGCTGGGCAATGCGCGCTACCTCCTCCATACACTGATGAATCAGCGTCATCACCTGCTCATCCGGCTGAATTTTTTTATAGCCGAGATATCGAATAATCTCGCGCTCCCGCATCTGCTCAATTTCGATCATTTTAAGATCTCCGACAGATTTTTCTGGATGCCTGCTGCGATCTGCGGCTTATTCATGGAATATACGTGAATGTGGTTGATTCCGTTTGCAATCAGGTCGATGATCTGATCAGTTGCATAGGCGATACCAGCCTGCTCCATTGCCTTCGGATTGGAACCAAAACGATCAACCAGATTTAAGAATCGCTGCGGCATGCTGCATCCGGAAAGATCACGCGCTGTCTCTACCTGCTTTGCGCGAGTGATCGGCATGATACCCGGAATTACCGGAACCATGATGCCCTGCTCTCTGACACGATACAGGAAATTAAAGAAAATGTTGTTGTCGAAGAACATCTGAGTGGTCAAAAATTCACATCCGGCGTCAACCTTCTTCTTCAGATTTACGATATCCTCATATTTGTTCACTGCCTCCACATGACCCTCTGGGTAGCAAGCACCACCGACACAGAAATCACCATAGGACTTGATCTCCTCTACCAGTTCGGATGCGTAATGGAAATCCTTAAATGGATCGCCATCAAAATCCTTCGGACGATCACCGCGCAGAGCAAGTACATTCTCAATTCCAGCTGCCTTCATCTCGTCAAGTGTGCTGTGAATGTTTTCCTTTGTCGCACCAACACAGGTCAGATGGGCAATGGTGGTCACACCAGCGGTATCCTGAATGTTCTTTGCGATCGCAACGGTATTCTTTCTGGTGTTGCCGCCCGCTCCGTAGGTAACGCTCATATAGCTTGGCTTTAATGCAGCCACATCGACAGTTGCCTGACGCACGGACTCAAACTGAGCATCAGTCTTTGGCGGGAATACTTCAAAAGACAGGGTGATCTTTCCATTTGTTAATATCTCATTTACTTTCATTATTTTTCATTCCTCTTTCTGTTCATTCATTTAGCTTTCTCGTCCGCCCTGTAAAGCAGACTGGTTTTGCCCCTTAGGGCATATTTAGGATAAGTATAACATGGATTTTCTTGAATGAAAAGAAGATTTTCCCAATGGGTTGATATTGATATAAACTATACCAAAAAGACTTGCTGTGAGTTTCTTTTTCCACTATGATATACAAAATGATATCCTTCACAAGTACGCCACTGTTTGCAGCGAAACTCTGCCTATAAACAGGAGGGAAGAAAGCCAGAAAGAAGGAATAAAGAAGGAATAAGGAATAACTTTAAGGAAGGAATAAGGAATAACTTTAAGGAAGGAAAATGAAACATGGAACAACAAGAGCGCGTCAAAATCAAGATCTGTGGGCTGACAATGCCTGAGGAAGCAGCCTATTTAAACGAGATTCATGCAGATTTCGCAGGAATGGTTGTATTTTTCCCAAAGAGCAAACGAAACGTTTCCTTAGAGGAAACAAAAAAAATAAAGCAGCGACTGCTGCCTGAAATTAAGACGGTGGCGGTGACAGTCGCACCGACACTTGATCAGATTATGCAAATAAAGGAGGCTGGATTTGACTTGATTCAGATTCATAAATCTCCTGCTGAACTCTCAGAAAAAACAGCTGAGGCAGTAGATACATTTGCAAGCTCTATCTCTCTTCCTATCTTAAAAGCATTTAATGTATCTGATATTGAAGACTATGCACTTTGGAATACCTGTCCAAACGTCTCCGGCTTTGTGTTTGACGCAGCAGAGCCCGGAAGCGGCAAGGTATTTGACTGGACACTTTTGCAGTCCTTTCCCCGAAACGAAAAGCTTTTCATGCTGGCAGGCGGGCTGACGCCAGAAAATGTATCCGATGCAGTACACATCTTGCACCTGGACGGTGTGGACGTCTCTTCCGGCGTGGAATATGCCGACAAAAACCGCTCCGGCAAGGACCCGAAGCGGATACGAGCCTTTGCCGAAGCGGTACGAAACACAAAATAACGGATGGACACTTTACTGTACCGCCATACAGGTTCCGATCAAGCGGCAGCTGTCCATTCTTCGAAAACGCAGTGGAACCCCTCTTCCGTTGATTGCATTTAATGCATATCCCTTTTCCGATGCATGAAACTGACGAAAATATAAGCGATGATTGTATAAGAACAACGCATTCTCTCCTTCAGACGGAAATTTATCCGACAGCAGTAACACATCATTTTTACAATATCTCGGTGAAAAATGATCATTTGGCAGACGCACCGCCATATATACGTTTTCACATGACGTTTTCACATGCTCCACATCAAAGCTTGAGAAGGCAGCTCCATCCGCAGTCTCAACTGCTGGAATCAGACATGGGATCTCACGTCCATCCTCTTTCGTCATTCCGGCCTGCCACTGTGCCTCGATCTCTGCGATTGCACGAATAAATTTCTTTCCATGTTCCCCGCTCTCACGATAGGCAAAGAGAAGCTGCTCCTCCTCTTCGCGCGGGCTTTCTCCCATTAAACTTTCCATCGACACATTCAGCGTGCGGCTGAGTGCAAGAACCGTGTCGACTCTTGGATTTTTTGCTCTTCTGTAGATAATATTGCGAATTGTTTCCAACGGGACATTGGACAGCTCAGACAGCATCTCCAGTGTCAACCCTTTTTTGTCCATCATTGCCTTTAGCTGTTTGTCAATCATTGTACATTTCCTCCCACTTTACTCTTGTCATTTTTTCCGGATTGAAGTATCCTATTATCATAAAGACTAACAACTACAACTTCTTGGAATGAGGATATCGTATCATATGTAATTTGTACTATGATAGCTAAAAATTACATTATTAGTTATTCTACATATGTCCAAAAGTACCGAAAACTATACGAAAGCGACTATACAATTTTATGACACAGCAGGAACTTTTATCTCATTTTATTGAAAATCTGGAAAAGGAGCGTGTTCGGTTCCATTTGACACAGGCGCAGATGGCAGAAAAATTGGAAATGTCCACCTCCAACTATAAGAAACTGATCGCAGGTCAATACCGCCGTCCAAACTTGTTTCTGGCCCAACGTTTGTATGAGCTGACTGGTAAGCTGCTCTTTCAATTTTTCGATTCTTCTTCACCAGAGCTTGACGTGATTGCGAAGCTTTCGCGTCTGTCCGTCTCTCAGCGAAACTTTGTCGAGGGAATCATTGATTTTGAACTAGAATTTGCCGCTGAGCATCCGGACGACTCCCCTGATGATTCTCTAACCGTGATTATCCCGACCGGAAATTGTGAAGATGGCATGATCTGGGACTCTGCCAACATTCGGAAAATAAACATCGCCCCGTACCGCAAGCGTTATGGCTCGCAGGTTCACATCGGTGTCGAAATTACCTCCAATCATTTAAATCCAGTTTACTATATGGGTGATATTTTACTGATCTCACGCCGACCTCCGCGCGATGGCGACACTGCTATCTTTTTAAATAAGGAAAACGGCTGTGCTTATCTGCGACGCTTCGTTCAGCAGATTCCACGCATCCTTGAGCCCATCAATGGCTATGGTGAAACATTCTACATTGACCCGTATGATGAAGCAGAAATGAAGAAATGGATCAAATATGGCATTGTTTTAACGAAAATACGCGAATAAGAAAAAAAGCGATTGCCTGTTCCCCGCATAACTCCAGGATCTCTTTATCGCTTGCACGGTTTCGGATATTGACAGCACCA
>CAVFYJ010000051.1:0-23554 GCA_963626545.1 Acetatifactor sp.
GGGCTCGAACCCTGGACACCCTGATTAAGAGTCAGGTGCTCTACCAACTGAGCTAGAAGCGCTTATTTGTTTGTCACTCACGCGACATTCAGTATAATATCATAGCACAATGGATTTGTCAACAGTTTTTTGAAAAAAATTAAAAAAATATTTTAAACATGCATTTGCGACAGTTTGGGGCTACAGATTAACCACTTTTCTTTCCGCCGCTTTTTCCTTTGGGGCCTTTCTCGTTGCACCCTTTGCCACCACATCCCTTCCTTCCACCGCAGCAGGCGAAAGGACAGTCTGCACAGGCCTTGGCGGCAGTCTGAAAGCAACGATAGAGATGCAGGAGCGTACAGTCAAAGAAAGGACAGCAAGTGTGGCGAATAATAAATTTACGAAATGGATGGCAGTGCATAAAGCCTCCAGATAAAAATACTCCTAGCATAAAATATGCAGGAGCACAAAAAAAGCTACAAATAGAGCCAGAGAATGAAAAAAGGATCAGATGTAACGTAAACGGGGTCAGATGTATAGGTCTGACCCCGATAATAGACGAAATTAGCTTTCCTTCTTCTCATGCACCGCTTCTAATTTATAGATTGGATTTCCCATGGCGGAAAACTTTGCCTCGTACTCCGTCATGATATTGCCCTCGGTAAATTCGCTGTGATGCAGATCGCGTGTCTGCATAAGAAGTGTCCAGCCCGATTCCTGAACGGATTCAAGGCTAAAATCAAATAATGGCTGATTGTCTGTCTTAAATTCAACGACACCGCCGTCAACAAGGATCTGGTCATACAGCGCCAAAAAGCGGCTGCTCGTAAGGCGGCGTTTTGCATGGCGGTCTTTTGGCCACGGGTCGGAGAAGTTTAAGTAGATATGGGCGATCTCACCCGGCGCGAAGATATCTGGAAGATACTCTGCGTCAAAGCGAAGAAACTTTAAGTTTGGAAGCTGAAGTTCCTCCTGCTTTTCGATGGCACGGATTAAGACAGAAGAGTACTTCTCAATTCCGATGTAGTTGATTTCAGGATGAAGTGCGGCAAGAGAGGTGATAAACTGACCCTTTCCCATGCCGACCTCAATAAAGATCGGGTGGTCATTGCCAAAAACTTCAGCGGCAACATGTCCCTTATACTGCTGCGGTTCCTGAATCACGAACGGATTTACTAACATTTCTTCGCGGGCACCCCTGACATTACGTAATCTCATGGCAGCCCTCTCAGTCCTTCATGCGCTCTGCAACGATTGCCTCGATCATCTCTGCGCACTGCTGATAGGTGTAGCGGCTGGTATCCAGAACAAGATCATAGTTTCTCGCATCCATCCACTCTTTTCCGGTGAAATGCTTGTAGTAGTCGCTTCTGTACTTATTTGTCTTTGTGATACGCTCTGCGGCATCCTTCTCGCTGCACTGCATGATCTCCATCTCGTGAGCCAGACAGTCTTTATACTGGGAATGAACAAAGACGCGAACCAGATACGGATAATCCTTTAATACATAATCTCCGCCTCTTCCGATTACAATAAAAGAGTTATCCTTGATCAGCTCTTTCATAACCTTTGCCTGATAAGCAAATAAGTCATCGCTAGTCGCGTACTCGCTCTTCTCTGGCAGGATATGCTCTCCGTTGTATACCTTCTTAAAGGCATTGAACAGAGGACTCTTTTTCGTATCCTCATCAGCAGCGGCGAAAACGGCTTCATTGATACCACTATTTCCGGCAGCCAGACGAAGCAGCATACGGTCATAGTATTCAATTCCGTAATGAGCGGAGAGAATCTTGGCGATCGAAGTACCGCCGGCACCGCAGGTTCGGGTAATTGTAATAGCAAAATGTTTCATAACTTCCAACCCCTCTTTCTATTAGTATAGAGAAAGTATATATGATAGTTTCCAAAATGTCAACGCACCAAAAACGATCAGAAACAAACAAGAACAATCAAAAGTAAACAAAAATAAACAAATATATGAAAAAGGAAACCTAGATAAAAACAGACAAAAATACAAGAAAACACAAGGAAATTTGACAAAAAAATGACAATGTGCATTCTGTTTTTTTAAAACAATTCGCCAATGACAATTTTAGCACGTCATACTATAATGGATGTGCAAAAAGGAGGCATGCAGATGAATCAGATTATTCAAAGATTAAGTGAAGTAGAAACTGCTGCATCTTCGATTATAGAAGAGGCGGGGGCAAAGAAGAAGCAGATGGCCAAAGACCAGGATGCCAGAATTGCAGCCTTTGAAAAGCAGGTTCATGAGGAAACTGAGAAGAAGATCAGCGAGCAGCAGGCAGTGCTTGAGGCAAAGATCGAGGAAGAACTCAAGGCTCACAAGGAGGAGCTTGAAAAGCAGCTCGCCCATATGGACCGTATTTATGAGGAAAGCCATTCGGCAATCGCCAAGCAGCTGCTGGCAAAGATTGCAGCACAGTAAATTTTATAGTATAATTTACCGTGCCGAAAAAATCTTATGAAATGGGGTGATTACTATTTCTGGTATCTTATCTTACAGCGGTATCAGTGCGAAAGCCCGGGCCATGGGAGGAAAGCTTCTAAAGAAGGAGCATTACGAACAGTTAGTGTCCTGTGCCAGTGTCGGTGAGGCAGTAGCCTATTTGAGGCAGTTTTCCGAATACGAGCCGCTGCTGAGGGACTTTGACGAGCATGACAGCCACAGAGGAATGATCGAGGCAACACTCATGGGATCGCTTTACAACGATTACAATCGTCTGTACAGCTTTGCCAGAGGCGAGCAGAGAGCGTTTTTGGATTTTTACTTTCTGCACTATGAGGCAGCTTACTTAAAGGGTTGTCTTCGAAAGGTCATTTCCGGTCAGAGTATCCCAGAGGATCAGGCATACCGCAGGGCGTTTTTTGAGCGTCATTCACATCTGAAAACGGATGTGATTGAGAATAGCACATCGGTAGATGAATTGATCGAAGCTTTAAAGGAAACACCGTTCTTCTATCCGCTCGATGCAATACGCCACACCGAATCGCCGAGTCTGTTTGACTATGAGGGCAGTCTTGACGTGTTTTATTTTAGCTATGTCTGGAAGCAGAAGGATAAGCTTCTTAAAGGAAAAGAAAGACAGATCATTGCGGACAGCTATGGAAGACGTATCGATCTGCTGAATATCCAGTGGCTAATGCGTGCAAAGAAAAACTATCGAATGACAGCGCCTGAGCTGTATGCGATGGTAGTTCCGAGCTACTATCATTTGAAACCGGATGACATCAAGGCCATCGTAGAGGCGCCTACCTATGAGGAGGCAAGAGCATTGATTGTAAACGGCTACTACGGTCAGAAATACGCAGACGATTTTGCTGAGATTCGTTCTGTGGAAAAGATGTACACCGAGCTGGTTGAGCATATTTTTGAACTCGCTGGCAGAAAAAATCCATATTCAGTTGCACCGCTCAATGCGCTGCTGTACCGCAAAGAGCATGAAATTACACGTATCACATCCATTATCGAGGGAATCCGCTATGGAATCCCGGCGTCCAGACTGATGAAATATGCAGTGATGGAATAAAAGAAAATGAAGAAAAAATGATGGAATGAGTGAGTGCGTGATTGCAAACAAGTTTGTAAAAGTAAAATCGAGTTTGCAAGCAGGTGCAGAAAAGTCAGTTAGTTTATTTAGGAAAGTCGAGGGGTAACCATGATAGAAAAAATGCAATTCTTAAGCATTACGGGACCCAAAGATGATATTGACAGAGCAATCGAACAGCATTTATCCAAGTATGAGTTTCAGCTGGAAAGCACAATGACCGAGCTTTCCGAGACGGCCGGACTTAAGCCGTTCATTGAAATCAATCCGTACCGAGAGACCTTAAACAAAGCAACCGCGCTGATGTCCGCAATGGGTGCTGAGGAGACAAAGGCGGATGATTCCATGGACGTAAAAGAGGCTGTTTCATTGATCAACAGTGCAGATGCACAGATCAAGGAAGCAGAGAAGACGCTTGAGACATTGAACAAGGATAAGGCAGCTCTTCAGGAGTTAGTGGATCAGATCACTCCGTTTAACAACCTCGGATATGACGTCCACAAGCTGCTCGCATTCAAGTCCGTAAAGTACCGCTTCGGAAGAATTCCGGTCGACTACGTGGACAAGCTCATGAAGTACACGTACGACAATGTCAATACGATCTTTTACGAATGCAATAAGGATCAGGATTATGTATGGGGCGTTTATTTTAGCCCAAAGAATGAGATCGCCAAGATTGATGCCGTTTATAAGGCACTTCACTTTGAGCGCTTCCGTCTCCCAGATGAGTATGAGGGTACTCCGGAGGAAGCACTGGCCCGTCTGACAAAGGATATTGCAGGGTTAGATGCGCAGATTAAGGAAAAGCAGGGCGAGATCGATCATGTCCTTTCCTCAAAGAAGGATAAGATCCTTGCTGCAGTGGCAAAGCTTAAGAAGTTCTCCAAGAACTTTGATATCAGAAGACTGGCAGCCGTTACCGGTGCAGACAAGAAAAACTTCTATATCATCTGCTTCTGGATGACCGAGCGCGATGCAAAGAAGCTTCAGGCAGAGCTTGATCATGATCCAAATGTGATCTGCATCGTACACGATGACAACAAGAACCGTGTCTCACAGCCGCCTGTAAAGCTTCGTAATCCGAAGTTATTCAAGCCGTATGAGATGTATATTCGTATGTATGGTCTGCCAAACTATAATGAGTTTGACCCGACCATCTTCGTTGCACTGACCTACTCCTTCATCTTCGGATGGATGTTCGGTGATGTCGGACAGGGTCTGGTACTCGTTATCGGCGGATTTTTGCTGTATCACTTCAAGAAGATGAATCTTGCAGCCATCATTAGTATGGCAGGTGTGTTCTCCACCTTCTTCGGATTCATGTTCGGAAGTGTCTTTGGTTTTGAGGATGTCCTAGAACCGATTTGGTTACGTCCAATGGACGCGATGACCAATCTTCCAATGATCGGCCGACTGAATACGGTATTTATCGTAGCCGTAGCATTTGGTATGGGTTTGATTCTTTTAACCATGGTAATCCACATTATCAATGCAGCAAAAAATCATAGTCTTGGTGATTTGTGCTTTGACACAAACGGAATTGCTGGTCTGGTATTCTACGGACTGCTTGTATTTGCCATCGTAATGCTGATGACAGGTCACAGCCTTCCGGGTGGTGTACTGCTTGCCGTACTGTTTATCGTGCCGCTGATCTGTATTGCATTTAAGGAGCAGCTGACCGATCTTTGCGAGAAGAAAAAGCCGGCCGAGAAGACTGGTGCAGTTATGATCGTTGTACAGGCACTGTTCGAGTTGATTGAGGTACTTCTTAGCTACTTCTCCAATACGATCTCGTTCGTGCGTATCGGTGCATTCGCTGTCAGCCATGCAGCTATGATGCAGGTCGTTATGATGCTTGCAGGAGCAGAGAGCGGCACACCGAATATCTTAGTTGTCATTCTCGGAAACCTTTTCGTCTGCGGTATGGAAGGATTGATTGTTGGTATCCAGGTACTTCGTCTGGAGTACTACGAGATGTTCTCCCGTTTCTACAAGGGCGACGGAAGAGAGTTCGAGCCGTACAACACAAAGCAGTAAAAATTTATATCATGTAGCTGGTATACAAAATGGGTATTCGACTTAGTATCCATCTGGGTGAATCGAGGTAACAACCGATTTTTCCCAGAGAACGCGAACGCAAATGTGGTCGTTGGACTGCTTGTTCGCGAATTCTGTTGCTCTGGAACAGATATATCCGCCAAAGTCCTTGAGATGTACGCAGGTATTAGAACTTCATCAATGGAATTATAGGGGATTGCTCCTAAGTTAAGTCGGGAAAACACACATTTACAAAGCAAAGATAAGAGGAGGATTTTCATTATGTTAGTTAAAATCACATTATTTGCAGCACTGGTATTAAGTATCGTCGTTCCATTCGCATATTTCTTAAGTGGAACAAAGAATAAAGCACGTTATAAGCTCACAATTGGCACAAATGCAGCAGCATTCTTCGGTATCATGTTAGTCGCTTGCGGCTTCATGTTCAGCGGAAACGCACAGGCAGCTGAGGCAGCAGCAGAGACCGCAAACGCAGCAGGAAGCCTTTCCACAGGTATGGGTTATCTGGCAGCCGCTCTTGTAACTGGTCTTTCCTGTATCGGTGGTGGTATCGCCGTAGCAAGTGCAGCAAGCGCAGCATTAGGTGCAATCAGTGAGGACTCTTCCATTCTTGGTAAGTCCTTAATCTTCGTAGGTCTGGCAGAGGGTGTCTGCCTGTATGGTCTGATCATTTCCTTCATGATTCTTGGTCAGCTGTAAAGAAATGTATATTGTTCGCGGGGCATAGTTCAATATGAAAATATATTTGGTCAGTGACAATGTAGATACCCTCGTGGGCATGCGTCTGGCAGGAATTGAAGGCTGCGTTGTTCACGAACAGGGTGAATTAAAGGAAGCAATAGACCGTGCGCTGGAAGACAAGGAAATCGGTATTCTGCTGCTGACAGAAAAGTTCGGAAGAGAGTATCCGGAGCTGATCAATAAGGTGAAGCTGGATCATAAGCTGCCTCTGATCATTGAGGTTCCTGACCGCCACGGAACAGGCCGCAAGCCTGACTTCATTACTTCTTATGTAAATGAAGCAATAGGATTAAAGTTATAATCATACAGGGGAAAAAGATTAAAAGCGATTGTGCTTGCACAAATTGCTTTTGATCTTTTGAACCGGCCTAAACAGAAGAATGGAAGGTGATTTAGTTGACACTGGAAGAGAAATTAAACCATTTTATGGATATATCCGTTCAGGAAGCTACAGTGGAAATGGATGCCTCGCTCAAAGAATATCAGGCTGCGCTTGACGCACAGTTTGAGGAGCGAAAAGCAATGATCCTTTCTCAGGAAGAAAAGGATCTGGCGGTTGAAGTGGAAGCCGTAAAGAGAAAAGGAAATCAAAAGCTGGCACACGAGCATCTTGTAAACAAGCGCGCTTTAAGCAGAAAAGATACAGAACTCAAAGAGAAGCTGTTTAAAGAGGTTGCTGAGCTGGTTGAAGAATATAAAAAGACACCTGAGTACATCGAGGTGATCAAGAAACAGATCATTGATGCAAAGGCATTTGCAAAGAATGATGACATTATTATTTATCTGGACCCGGCAGATGCATCCAAGAAGCACGACCTTGAGGAAGAGACAAAGTGCTTTTTGACGATGAGTGAGTATTCCTTCGGCGGCGGCATGAGAGCCGTTATCCCGGCAAGAAATATTCTGATCGACAATTCTATGGATTCTAAGATTGCCGAGGTTCGTAACGAGTTCCAGTTTGACGGAGGTGAATACGATGGCCGCTGATATTAGAGGAATCATCTATGGTATTAACGGTCCGGTTATCTACATTAAGGGACAGACCGCTTTCCGTATGGGTGAGATGGTTTACGTCGGACCGCAGAAGCTGGTAGGAGAGGTCATTCGTCTTGACAGCTCCAGAACCACCATTCAGGTCTACGAGGAGACAACCGGATTAAAGCCGGGCGATGAGGTTTATTCAACAGGAGCAGCCATCTCCGTAACACTGGCACCTGGTATCCTTCACAACATCTTTGATGGTATCGAGCGTCCGCTTAGCGAGATCGCAAAGGCAGGCGGCATGTACATCACAAGAGGTTTGAGCGTAGATGCGCTGGATCGCCAGAAGAAGTGGCAGGCACACATCACCGTAGAGCCGGGTCAGCACGTATTTGGCGGAACCATCATCGCAGAGGTTCAGGAGACCCCGATGATCGTTCACAAGTGTATGCTTCCGCCGGACACAGAGGGTACGGTAGAGAGCATTGCCAAGGATGGTGAGTACACCATTGATGATACGATTGTTACAATCATTCAGAACGATGGCACGAAAAAAGAGCTGTCCATGACCCAGAAGTGGCCAATTCGTGTGCCGAGACCGACCAACAAGCGTTACTCCGCTTCTGAGCCGTTAATCACCGGACAGCGTATCCTTGATACTTTGTTCCCGATTGCAAAGGGCGGTACCGCAGCGATCCCTGGTGGATTCGGAACAGGAAAGACCATGACCCAGCACCAGATTGCAAAGTGGTCTGATGCCGATATCATCGTCTACATCGGATGCGGTGAGCGTGGAAACGAGATGACTCAGGTTCTTGAGGAGTTCTCCGAGCTGATCGACCCGAAGAGCGGAAATCCTTTGATGGATCGAACCGTTTTGATTGCAAATACATCCAACATGCCAGTTGCCGCGCGTGAGGCAAGTATCTACACCGGACTGACACTGGCTGAGTATTACAGAGATATGGGCTATCACGTAGCCATCATGGCAGACTCCACATCCCGTTGGGCAGAGGCTCTTCGAGAGCTGTCTGGTCGTCTGGAGGAGATGCCAGCCGAGGAAGGTTTCCCGGCTTATCTGGCATCCAAGCTGTCCGCGTTCTATGAGCGCGCGGGTATGATGCACAACTTAAACGGAACCGTCGGAAGCGTTTCCATCATCGGTGCCGTATCCCCGCAGGGAAGTGATTTCTCCGAGCCTGTTACACAGAACACCAAGCGTTTCGTTCGTTGTTTCTGGGGATTGGATAAATCCCTTGCCTATGCAAGACACTTCCCGGCAATCCACTGGCTGACCTCCTACAGTGAGTATATGCAGGATCTGACTCCGTGGTACAATGCAAATGCCGGAAAGGATTTCGTTGCCAATAGAAACCGTCTGATGGCCATCCTGAACCAGGAGAGCGCCCTGATGGAGATCGTAAAGCTGATCGGTTCTGACGTTCTTCCAGATGATCAGAAGCTGACACTTGAGATTGCAAGAGTTATTCGTCTGGGCTACTTACAGCAGAACGCATTCCATAAGGACGATACTTGTGTTCCGATCGAGAAGCAGGCAAAGCAGATGCGCGTCATCCTGTACTTAAATGACCGAGCAAAATCACTCGTCATGATGGGTCATCCGATGAGCGTCTTAAAGCAGAGCAACATCTTTGACCGTGTCATCAACATCAAGTATGATGTGCCGAATGATCGTCTGGACATGCTCGATCAGTATATGAAGGACATTGACACATTCTACGATGAAGTCATTGAGAAAAATGCGTAAGGAGGAGCCGTTATGGCTATTGAATATTTAGGTTTAAGTCAGATCAACGGTTCTCTGATTGCCATTGAGGGCATGAAGGATGCCGCATATGATGAAGTTGTTGAAATTGTAGTAGACGGAAAGCAGAAAAAGCTTGGCCGTATCATTGCCTGCTACGAGGATAAGGCCATGATTCAGGTATTTGAGGGTTCTGAGAACATGTCTCTGACAAACACTCATACCCGTCTGACCGGTCATCCGATGGAGCTGGCACTTTCCCCGGATATCTTAGGACGTACCTTTGATGGTATCGGCCGCCCGATTGACGGACTGGGCCCGGTAAACGCTGAGATTAAGCGTGATGTAAACGGACTGCCGTTAAACCCGGTAACAAGAGAGTATCCGCGTAACTATATCCGTACCGGTATCTCCGCAATCGACGGACTGACTACACTGATTCGTGGACAGAAGCTGCCGATCTTCTCTGGAAATGGTATGCCGCATGACCAGTTAGCTGCACAGATCGTAAAGCAGGCATCTTTAGGTGACAACTCCGATGAGAAGTTTGCAATCGTATTTGCCGCTATGGGTGTTAAGTACGATGTTGCTGAGTTCTTCCGCAAGACCTTCGAGGAGAGCGGTGTAAGTGAGCACGTTACCATGTTTGTAAACCTGGCAAATGACCCGGTAGTCGAGCGTCTGATCACGCCTCGTATGGCGCTGACCGCAGCCGAGTATCTGGCATTTGAGCAGCATATGCACATCCTGGTTATCCTGACCGATATGACCTCCTTTGCAGAGGCACTTCGTGAGGTTTCTTCCTCTAAGGGCGAGATTCCTTCCCGTAAGGGTTATCCGGGCTATCTGTATTCTGAGCTGGCTACGATCTATGAGCGTGCTGGAATCGTGCGTGGCATCAACGGTTCTGTTACTCAGATCCCAATTCTGACCATGCCAAACGATGATATCACCCACCCGATTCCTGACCTTACCGGATACATCACCGAGGGTCAGATCGTTCTGGACAGAAGCCTTTACGGAAATAACATTTACCCGCCAATCAGCGTGCTGCCGTCTCTGTCTCGTCTGATGAAGGATGGTATCGGTGAGGGTTACACCAGAGCCGATCATCAGGCCGTTGCAAATCAGCTGTTCTCCTGCTACGCAAAGGTAGGAGATGCCAGAAACTTGGCGAGCGTTATCGGTGAGGATGAGCTTTCTGATCTGGATAAGAAGTACCTTGCATTTGGTAAGGCATTTGAGAATCATTTTGTCGGACAGGGTGAGCATGAGAATCGAAGCATCATTGAGACGCTTGAGATCGGCTGGGATCTGCTTCGTATGCTGCCGAGAGAAGAGCTTGACCGTATTGATACCAAGATCCTTGATGTTTATTATGACAAGAAGCAGGCGTAAGCTTTGGAGAGGAAGGCGCTATGAATATTAATATGTTCCCGACAAAGGGAAATTTGATCGCAGCCAAGAACTCGTTAGCGCTTGCCAGACAGGGTTATGACCTGATGGACAAAAAGAGAAACATCCTGGTGCGAGAGATGATGGAGTTAGTTGATCAGGCATCCACCATCCAGACGGAAATCGATACGACCTTCCGAGCAGCCTATGAAGCGCTGCAGCAGGCCAATATCGAGATGGGTATCCATATGGTGCAGGATATTGCGAAGACCGTTCCGGTGGAGAACACCGTAAAGATCAAGACGCGAAGCATCATGGGTACTGAGATTCCGCTTGTGGAGTACGATAAAGAGGCCAGCGAAGGAACGCCGAATTACGCATTCTACAGCACCAGAGTCAGCTTGGATGAGGCACAGATGGCCTTTAATCGTGTGAAGGAGCTTACCATTAAGTTGTCCACGATTGAGACGTCTGCGATCCGTCTGGCAACGAACATCAAAAAGACCCAGAAGCGTGCAAATGCGCTGAAGAATATCACGATTCCGACCTACGAGGCACTTGTAAAGAGTATTACGAATGCGCTTGAGGAGAAAGAGCGTGAGGAGTTCACGAGATTGAAGGTTATCAAGGAGAGAATCTCCTGATAATGGCACCCCGGTAGTGTTTGGCTACCGGGGTGTTTTTGTTTGTTGGAGTGGCCTCCCGGAAGATTGTGGAAGCCGGAAGTGTTTTGTGTGTAGCCCACGAAGTTAGTGAGGGGCGCTGGGGTGCTGGGTGTAGTCCGCGAAGGCAACGAAGGGCGCTTCGATGAGTGACTTTGTCGGTGGGCCCAACTCCGCGAGCACCTGTTACGTTACTTATTATCATACGTTACTTTGAAAGTCCCGCTACAACGTCCCACCTCGTAAAGCACATCGTCTCAGCACCCATTTACGTTACGAGAGAGTATTACTTTATAGGTCTTGCTCAGAAAGCCAGGTTAGAAAGCTTTTGGCCATCGAAAGCTGTGTTGGCGACATGTTTCGCAGTAATTCACTAATATTTTCCCACTCATCTTTTGTATCTTCATGTAGTGTTCCAACCAGAAATTCGTCTGGTGTAGTATCTAGTGCAGCAGCAAGGCGCATAATTACTTCTATAGAGGGAATTGAGATGCTTCGCTCAATGTTTGATAAATATTTTTGACCTAAATCAGCTCGTTCTTCAACTTCAAACTGTGTTAGTTTTAGTTCTTTTCGCCTATGGGCAATTCGTTTGCCAATTTCCTTATAGTCTATTTCCATACAGACCTCCTTCTTTATATGTTGATGGAAAAACCGCTAACGGTGGTTCCTTTTTGTTATCGTATGGAAAAACGAGAAAAACAAAACCGATTATAAATCTGAAATCCATCTTGACATATGAATAGAAGAAGGCTATAATACAAATATCCTAATACGGTTCGAACGATAAAGTATTCGTGTCAGCGGATATGAAAAGGGATAAAGGTATGAAAACTTTTGTTTAAATTTATAGTATATTATTAGAAAAGGGGTGTCGATTATGGATGCTAATTTTGTAGTGGCATTGGTTGTATGTTTGGTTGTAGTTGTTCTTATAAGAATACTGGCTAAACAAAAAAATCCGCTTGGACGTATTGCTCGAGGATTCTGGAATATTAGTTTTAAATTTGTTTCTATTATTCCGTTTTTCGGTTGGATGTCTCACTTTATTATTGCCGATACAGAACAGGAGAAGGCTACCAAAAGAGAGTACCAGGAAGCTGGTCGTAGAGTAGATAATGCAGCATACGACAATTTGGAAAAAAGAGCACGTCGTCAGCAGGCAGAACAGGAGCGTGAACGTATAAAGCTTGAGGAACGTCAAAGAATGGAACGTGAAATTACTTCACGATTAAAAGACAAAAGTCTTCCAGTTCATGTTCATGAAAATACAGTTGATATTGGCGAGCAGACATATACCGTAGATGAGATAAAGGATAAGTTCCATTTAAAGTAACTGATTCAAGAAATGCAATTTCATATAGTGAAATGCAAGAAAGGCGTTCTCTCTGATTTGGGGTGGACGCCTTTTGACACATAGGCCGACGTGTTGCCACTCTGGGACAGGTACAATGGCTTTTCTATTGGGGCTGGTGGCTCAGTTAGTGTCGTTAGAATCGTTTACTTTTAAAGCATATGTAAAATAATGTTAAAAATATAAAAATAATGACGCAATATAACATGAAAAAATATAAAAAAACGTTGAATATGACATGAATACTTGCTATACTATAATTAGTGATTTGAAAGGAGCGCAAAATTATGTATAGAAAGATTACAGATTACTTAGAGCAATGGAAGAAAAGCAGATATCGTAAGCCGTTGATTTTGCAAGGGGCGCGACAGGTGGGGAAAACGTATTCTATATTGGAATTTGGAAGGAACTATTATGACAATGTAGCGTATTTTAATTTTGAAACCAATCCCAAATTAAATGAAACTTTTGAAGAAAATATTAGTCCTGATTATTTGATACCGATTTTATCACACATTGCAGGTCAGACGATCGTAAGAGAAAAGACACTGATTATATTCGACGAGATTCAGCTTTGCGAAAGAGCTTTGACTTCATTAAAATATTTTTGTGAAGATGCACCTGAGTATCATGTTATAGTGGCGGGAAGTTTACTTGGTGTAGCGGTAAACAGAGCCAAATTTTCATTCCCAGTTGGAAAGGTAGATATTAAGACGCTATATCCTATGGATATGGAAGAATTTATGTTAGCTATGGGAGAAGATACTCTTGTTGATCAGATAAAAAACTGTTTTGAAAAAGATGTACCAATGCCAGCAGCTCTTCACGATGTTGCTATGCAGCTTTATCGCCAATATCTTGTTGTAGGTGGTATGCCAGAGTGCGTAATGCAGTTTGCACAGACAAAAGATTATATTCTTGTGCGTCACATGCAGGATACGATTTTGACGAGTTATCTCAATGATATGAGTAAATACAATAATTTGAATGAAATTAAGAAAACTCGATTGGCCTATGACAATATTACAGTTCAACTTTCTAAAAAGAATACACGTTTTCAATATAAGTTGATAAAAAAAGGTGGACGAGCTTCTGAGTTCGAAAATGCAATTGAGTGGTTATGCTTATCTGGAATTGTGTCACAAGTATATAAAGTGGAACAAATAAAAAAACCATTGGAAAATTATCGGGATATTGATGCATTTAAGATTTATGTATCAGACCTTGGACTTTTATGTGCAAAGAAAGATTTAGCTGCCAATGATATTTTATATATGGTTGAAGACTTGAATGATTTTAAAGGCGGTATGACAGAAAATTATGTGAACGTTCAGCTTTCTATCAATGGATATAACACGTATTATTGGGAATCGGAGCGCGGTGCAGAAATCGATTTTATTATTCAAAGAGACGGTCAGCTTATTCCGATTGAAGTGAAAGCGGCTGATAATACACGAGCAAAAAGCTTGAAGGTTTATATGGACACGTTTAAGCCAGCATATGCGATTAAACTTTCTGCAAAAAACTTTGCATTTGAAGACAATAAAAAAATTGTTCCTCTGTATGCGGCATTTTGCATCTAAAGGTTTGACATTAGGACAGGTACTGAGTGTTCCCCGTCACCAAAGGCCAGGTACCGTGGATCTTTTCTAGGTGGCTTAATTTGTATCTCTAGTGGTATATGGAGTTGCGTTTGATATCAAAATAAAAGGATGGTAAGATAATAAGTAAGATAACACGCAAGATAGTAAGTAAGATAGTAAGCAAGATGGAGGCGGTTCAATGAAAAATTATATTCCACCATATCAGATAACAGACGAAATTTTAATGCATGTATCATCAATATCAGGTAAAAATCAGCGATATTTAAAGAAATGGTTTCAGCATTTTGTCACCCGTAAGCCCCACCGGAAGCCCCCAGAACCAGATACAATGGCTCTTTTACTGCCCCCGGTGGCTTTAATAAGTTTTTTATTCGGCCAAGATCAGGTCCTCTCTTGTAGCTGCAATCTTTTGTAGTTCATCGGTGTACCCTGAAATGCTGAAAAGAATAAACCAGATTTTACGCTTCTGTTTTCTCCATTCGACACTGTATGCTTTTTCTTCGAGATTGCGAAGAACGCTGACGCCGACAGGTTCCTGCCAAAATTTACATTCACCTAAAATCAGATTATTACCGTCAGGATCAATCGCTGCAATATCAATTTCTTCTTCGGAATTCCACCAACGGCCTACCTTGGAAAAACAAAATGGCCATGCATTACTTGCATTAAGCTCCCACATTTTTTCTCGGCATACATCTTCGTAAACAAAGGCAGCCTGACCGCTTATAAAGCCTTTTTGAATTTTATCGAGAACAAAAGATTCATTGCCACTTTCAATAAAGCCGCGGTTTGGATAAATGAAGGCAAACCAGAAACGCAAATAATTGTCCTTGATTTTATAAAGTCCTTTTTTGCTCTTTTCTGGATTTTCCTCTGTTATCGGAACTTCACGTTCCAGAATATCCAGATTGATCAGTGTTTGAAGATATTTGGAAAGACTCGTGACCTTTACTTCAAGCATACTTGCAATCGCAGAAACCTTATGATTTCCAGCGGCAATCGAACGGATGATAGAGAAATAGCTGCCAATTTCGGAAACTTCTTGCTGAAGAAGAAAATTTGGCTCATCATAGAGATAGCTATTCTGGTTTAAGACATTGTCCTCGATTGCCTGATAAATGTCAGTGCAGCTTGAAAATGATTCAATGTATTTCGGAACGCCGCCAGTTACAGCATACATTTCGATTAAATTACGGCGATTCTTGTCGGGGAAGAATTCGCGGTAATATCGAAATGGAATCTGCGTGAGGCGTATTTGAGCGGTGCGTCGTCCATACAAAGGGCTGCTATAAGACAATGTCTGCGATTCCATCATGGAAATCAAGGATCCGCAGAGAATGACCATCACAGACTGATCTTTTAAAATTTCTTCCCATATGCGTTGGAAAACGGAAGGGAAAGCAGCATTTGATTTTCCAATATACTGAAATTCGTCAATTACAATAACTGGTTTTGTGGGGAGCTTCGCGTCAATAATCTGTTTAAAGAGAAGATCCCAGCTCTTGATATCGGCAGCTCGAAGAAGATCATTGTTTAAAAAATCAGCAACTTTTTCTTGAAAAGCAATTCGATTTTGAGCTTCTGATTCCTCACTTGCTAGATAAAACAGCGCTTTTTTGTCCTTAATAAATTCAGAGATAAGCGTTGTTTTTCCGACTCGCCTTCGTCCATACAAAATGACAAGGGAGCTTCCAGTGCGTGCGTATTCTTTTTCGAGAGTGGCACGTTCTTTTTGGCGATCAATGAAATTGGTCATAATGAATGGGTTTCCTTTCTGAATGAGAGACAGTTTTTACATTAGAGAATTGTAAAGAACTGTAAAATACTGTTTTGTATTATTATAATCCAAATTATAATAATTTCAAGAATAATAATTCGCAAATCTTGCATCAGGAAATGATAGGCAACATTTGATTGACAAAATAACTGTGATATGCTACTATAACACAGTGCTAATACGTTAGCATGATAAAGCAGCTGCAGCGTTCTGCGGCCAAGAAAAGGAGAGTATTATTATGAGAAAAATCGTGGCAGCAGCACTTGCTGTAGGAATGGCAGCAATGACAGTAACCGGATGTTCCAGTCAGAAGAGTGAGTCTAAGGAGACGACAAAGACAACAACTGAGTCAGCAAAGGAAACGGAAAAAGCAACCGAAAAACAGACGGAGAAAGAGACAGAAAAAGCAACAAAGAAGGATACCGAGGCGGCATCTACAGAAGAAAAGACGAAGGAAGCATCTTCTAAGGCAGACGAAGCAGATACAGCAGAGTCAAAATCAGAGGAAACAGAGAGTGAATCCACAGAGGATAAGAAGACCTTCACGGTAGGCTTTGATGCAGAGTTTCCGCCGTATGGATACCGTGATGAGAGTGGCGAGTATGTTGGTTTTGATCTTGATTTGGCAGCAGAGGTTTGTGACAGACAGGGATGGGAGCTGGTAAAGCAGCCAATCGACTGGGATTCCAAGGATATGGAGTTGTCCTCTGGTGCGATTGATTGTATCTGGAATGGATTTACGATGAATGGCCGCGAGGATGCCTATACATGGTCGGATCCGTACATTGACAACAGCCAGGTGTTTGTTGTTGCAGCAGATTCTGGAATTGAAAATAAATCCGATTTAGCGGGAAAGGTCGTAGCCGTTCAGAAGGATTCTTCCGCACTGGCCGCACTGAATGACGAGGAAAATGAGGACAATATTGCGTTAAGAGATTCCTTCTCACAGTTAATTGAGTACGCTGATTATAATACCGCATTTATGGATCTTGAGCAGGGTGCTGTGGAGGCCGTTGCGATTGATATCGGTGTTGCACAGTACCAGATCGATAAGAGAGAAGAGGGCGCTTATGTGATGCTTGAAGGTGATGACAATAAGTTAGCATCCGAGCAGTATGCAATCGGCTTCAAAAAGGGAAATGACGAACTTCGCGATACCGTTCAGGACACACTTGACGAGATGGTCAAGGATGGAACCTTTGCAAAGATTGCAGAGAAGTGGGGACTTACCGACAGCGTTTGCCTCGGAAAGTAATACATAAGCTGGAAAGGCAACGACTATGGATATAATGGCAATGGCAGCTCAGCTTGCAGATGGCTTTCTTGTGACGGTTGAGATTTTTGCATTGACGCTTTTGTTCTCCTTGCCGCTTGGCATGCTGGTGGCATTTGGGCGCATGTCTCGATGCAAACTTATCAAACTGCTTGCAAAGCTCTACATCTCCGTCATGAGAGGAACGCCTCTGATGCTGCAAATCATCGTGGTATATTTTGCACCATATTATATGTTTCGTATGAAGCTGGGAACGGGCTATCGTTTCCCAGCCGTCATCATCGCGTTTGTAATCAATTATGCGGCATATTTTGCAGAGATTTACCGTTCTGGTATTGAATCCATGCCAAAGGGACAGTATGAGGCGGCAGAGGTGCTTGGCTACAGCAAGTCGCAGACCTTTGTGCGCATTATTCTGCCGCAGGTAATTAAGCGCGTGCTTCCATCCATCACAAATGAGACGATTACATTGGTTAAGGACACGTCGCTTGCATTCACGATCTCTATCGCGGAGATGTTCACGGTTGCCAAGCAGATTGGTGCAGCGCAGACAAGCGTAATGCCGCTGTTGGCAGCCGGTATTTTCTATTATGTATTTAACCTGATTGTGGCAACGGTGATGGAATACATCGAAAAGCGACTTTCGTATTATCGGTAAAACATTACGAACGATAAAACAGCATTACAGATAAGGCATTATTATAGGCAAATAAGGCAGGTCAGAGTATGGCAGTTCAAACGAACAAAGTAGAGGGAAATGTCCTTCTGGAAATGAATCATGTAAAAAAGAGCTTTGACGGAAGTGGTGTTTTAAAGGGTATTTCCTTAAAGGTGAAAGAAGGCCAGGTAGTCTCCATCATCGGTCCGTCCGGCTCTGGAAAGTCTACCTTGCTTCGCTGTGCAACGCTTCTCGAAAAGATGGATGCAGGTGAGCTGATCTACCTTGGCGAGAAGGCTGCGTGGGAGCAGGAGGACAAAAAAGGACAAAAGCGTTGCGTCTACGCACCGAAGGATAAGTTGAAGCAGATTCGTTCTTATTTCGGTCTGGTCTTTCAGAACTTTAATCTTTTTCCTCATTATTCGGTCATGAAAAATATCATTGACGCACCGGTATGTGTGAATCACGTGAGCAAAAAAGAAGCAAAGGAGCGCGCACAAAAGCTGCTTGCACAGCTTGGTCTTTCCGATAAGGCAAATGCCTATCCGTGTCAGCTTTCTGGTGGCCAGCAACAACGTGTTTCGATTGCAAGAGCACTTGCATTGCAGCCAAAGATTCTTTTCTTTGACGAACCGACTTCGGCACTTGATCCGGAACTGACAGCAGAGGTATTAAAGGTTATTCGCCAACTTGCGGCACAGCATATGACAATGATTATTGTTACGCATGAGATGCAATTTGCAAAAGAAGTGTCCGATCACATTATCTTCATGGAGCAAGGTGTGATCGTAGAAGAGGGAACACCAGATGAGTTGTTTTCTTCCGAAAATGCCCGCGTGAGGGAGTTTATCGGAAAGATTAAATAAGCTATCAAAACAATAGTAAATGAAGGATTGCCATCCGAGACAGGTATGTATTTTAACGTGTCTCGGATGGCTTAATTCGTGTCCCGAGTGGCTCTCAGTGGGATTTTTTGAGAACCAGTACCCAGTCATTTGCTGTTTCTTTTCTTGCAACAGGGCTGGCAAGCCATTTTTCTTTGCCCTTTAAGGTTGTGATATAGCTAAGGCTACCGTTTCGTGGATCCATCCAGTAAGCATCCAGTGCGATATCCTGATAGCGGCGCAGGTCAAGCTTAAACTCATCGCCCATGTAGTCGTAGCAGAAAATAAAATCTGCACCAGCAAATACAGCGATGCGGTGATAGCGTTCTTTCTGACCAAATAGCAGCAGACTGTCATCGGATTTTCCACTTGTGAAATCAACACTTTCCATCAAATCCTTTAAGTATGTTAATTGAGCGCATCCAGGGTGATGCATGGCATCCTGCCAGACCTCACGTACACCATAAGCGCCGCTTTGCGTTAAATCATCATAAAATTGCATAATGGCATTGCTTCCATAGGTGTGTCCGGCAGCTCCGGCAAATACGAACCAGTAGGCATAGCGGCGCACATCCCATTCCTCCCAGTATGGATTTCTTGGATTGTGAAGTCCTTGCGGAATTCCCTCATAGGAAGGCTCTGCATCGAGAGTCGGTTTTGCTGTGTCATAGGAAAGATCGCGGTCAACATATTTCCAGTTGTCTTCGCCAAAAAAGGTTTCGCGAACCGTGTTGTCATCCCATTCGCCAAGAGAAGCCTGATCGTAGCGCCTATGTCCAGATTGAAACAGGTTCATGTCCAGCCAGGACTCATTATGAAACCACAATGAAGAGGAAGTGCGTCCAAATGGGTGGTAGGTGATGAGCCGGTCTGGATTGTAGGTTTTTAAAATACGGCCTGCCAGACAGAATACATCGTATCCATCGTCACCTCGCACATCACCACCTAGAATCCAAATCAAGTTTGTGCGGTTTTGATAGCGCTTTCCAAGAAAATCGGCATAAGTGCGCATTGTATCCATATTTAAGATGTTTTCCTTTACCAGAGAACCCCATGCCGGTAAAAGTCCAATATACAGTCCCATTTGCTCAGCAAGATCCAGAATGTGATCTACAAAATCCCAATATGCGGGCTGTGTCACATCTTTTTTGCCAGGGGCAAGAGAGGATGTAAGATCGACTTGCGAAGGGGAATGAATTAGCACAGTCTGAATTACATTGTAGCCTTTTTCCTTTCGATTTCTAAGATAGGTGTAAATCTCATCCTCATTTAATTTTAAAAGCATCAGCCATGCTGTGTCACCCAACCAGAAAAATGGTGTATTCCCTTCCATGAGATAGCGTCCATTTTCACTGACATGAAGTGTTTCGAAAACTTTTTGAGCGCTCATTTTGTTGTATTTCCTCCTCTTTTCTTTTGGTGTCTAATTTTATTTTGTTTTATAGTATCATGTTCAATTTGGAAATTCCATGGAATTATTAATGGTTTGTGGTCATTTTATTCCATGTTTTCCCCAGTTTTGTGAATTTATAGTTGAGTCTGCTATGATGGAGACAGGAAGGCAAAATTTCTATTAACTGGAGGAAGAGAAATCATGAGGATGAAAAAGGTAATGGTGTCAATCGTAGCAGTGCTTGTGTGTATGATGATGGTAGCAAGTACATTGTTTGTATCAGGGCAGCAGGGACAAGTTTGGTTATCTGTGCGGTATCAGTCTGGTGGAAAGCTTGTGGCGGTTCGGGATAAGGAGGCGATAAATCAGCTAAGAGATGCAGTGAAAGAAGTGGTACATAACGGTCAAAAGGTGGACGCGGCTAGCTATGAGACGACATATGGTTCATCACTTTTTCTTGTCAATTGGATATGCCCGATTCAGATAAAGGGAGCATATCCAAAGAGTGCGGTTGGACAGAGAGATGATGGTTATCTGGTTCAAATCGGGTTTGAGACCTATCAAATCAGTGAAGAACAGTATGATTTGATTTTGGCACCCAATATTACTGTTTTGTATGGTGAGATTGAATCGTGTGAAGATGAATACGCACAAACAAACTGACCAGAAAGCATACAAAAAAGCAAATTAATAAAATTAGATCAAGGCAGGCAGAGGATGGTAAGCCTGCCTTTAATGTTGCGTTTGAGCTACTTGTATTATTAAAAATAGAAATCATTTTAAACAGTTTATAGAACTTGTAGAACTGCTGTGCAAATAAAAGACCAAATAGCACAAGGTTGGTATTGGCCCAGAAGCGAAGCAGTGTATTCTTAATTTTTCTTACGGACCCCTTTGCGGCATTGATGCGTGAGCCATCTGATAGAAAAACGGTATCCCCTTCAATTTTATCAATATGAGAGACACTGCAAATGATTTGGTTGATATAGATGAATTGATCGGCAGGAAGATGTTCATATACACTCTTTAAGGAGCTGCGGACATGGTATTGCTTACCAGTTTCATCCTGAAATATGCAATAATTTCCTTCACGAACAATGTATACGATACGATGAAGCGGGATACGTTGTAGCGTAGCACCAGATTGTAGGATATAATATTGTGAATGTAGTGTTTCGAGTTGTGAAATGGCAGACAAGAGTGCTTCTTCCAGCCGTTCTTGAAGCTGCTTCTTTGGCAGAAAACGAAACGCAGGAAGCTGAAATGCATCGAAAACTGCACTTGTCTGATTGGATACAAAAAGAAAAAGACCGTCAGGCTGTAGCTCTTTTATCTGTTGAGCAAGCAAAAGCCCATCCATATCAGGAAGCTGCGTTTCCAGAAAAAATAGATCGAACGGGATAGTATCCTCGATCTCATACAGCAGAGATGTTCCTTTTGAGAAATAGTGAATTTCACAGTTTGTCTTGTGGGCTGCTGCCAAGGCTTTTATGGAAGCTGCGAGCATATCAGCAGCGGTGGTATCATTATCACAGATTGCGATTCGTATCATCGTGGTGGGGTGCCTTTCGTTAGTGCTTTTTATTTTGCCATTTGATTTATTGTTGAGTTATTGTTTTTAAGTCTACTGAAAAATCTGGCAGTTTTCAAGAGAAGTGGTGAGAAAATGGAGCTTTCTGATGAGAGAAATCTTGCACCCTCCTCATCTCAATGCTATGATGATTATAATAAATACAAAAACAATCAAACGCATAAAAACAATTAGGAGGCGCGGAAGATGGAGAACAAAGAAAATATGAACGTCAAGGATTTAAACTGGGCAGTTCTCGGAACGGGTGTAATCGCAAACGAGATGGCACAGGCACTTCAGAAGATGGGAAAATCATTGTATGCGGTAGGAAACAGAACGCATCAGAAGGCAGTAGAGTTTGCTTCAAAATATGGGATTTCAAAGGTGTACGACTCGATTGACGATATGTTTGAGGATGAGAATACCGATATTATTTATATCACCAGCCCGCATAATACGCACTACGCGTTTATGAAAAAGGCATTGGAGCATGGCAAGCATTTGTTTGTCGAGAAGTCAATCACGTTAAATAGCAAAGAATTAAATGAGATGATTGATCTGGCACAGGAGAAGCACTTGATTCTGGCAGAGGCAATGACCATCTGGCATATGCCAATTTATAAAAAGCTCTGGGAGCTTATCCGATCAAATGAATTGGGAAAGGTTCAAATGATTACAATGAACTTTGGAAGCTTCAAGGAATATGATATGAACAATCGCTTCTTTAACATGAATCTGGCGGGCGGAGCACTTCTTGATATCGGTGTGTATGCGCTTTCGATTGTGCGAAGCTTTATGGATGAGAAGCCAGACGAGATTTTGAGCCAGTGGAGACCATCGCCTACTGGATCAGACGAACAGGCAACGATTCTTCTGAAAAATTCGCAGGGACAGATGGCAACGGTAGCACTTTCGATGCATTCCAAGCAGCCAAAGCGTGCGATGATCAGCTGTGAAAATGGCTATATCGAGATTATGGAATATCCGCGCGCACAGAAAGCAACGATCACGGATGCCGAGACTGGAAAAAAGACCGAGATTGCGTGTGGCAGCACAGCAGACGCGCTGTACTATGAGATGATGGATATGGAAGCGGCAGTAAAGACGAAAGATGTGTCCGCAATGCAGCTAACTTACACAAAAGATGTTATGAATATTATGACAAAGCTTCGTAAAGAATGGGGAATGAAGTACCCAGATGAAAATTGGGACTAACTGGGAGTACAGAAGTGAAGAGAGTTCAAACAAGTTAAATTAAGCCAGAAAGCATAACAGCCCGCTTCGTTTCGGAAGCGGGCTGTTATGCTTTTGCTACTGTGTTTGCCGTTACTTTTCCTTTGCTTTTTCCTGAAGTGCTGCATGTTCGCGCTCAGCGTGCTCTGTCTGGCGCTCCATTTTCAGCTCCCAGTGAATCAGGAATGTCAAAAGCGCACGAAGCACAATAACGGCTCCGAGGATGCTTAATTCCTCAATCGTGTGGGAGACAACGGTTTTCAGGATCTCTCCGGCCATCTTAAATTCAAGAGACAGTGCCAGCGTTTCTGCCAGGTCGATCTTTACTCTTGTATCATCTGAATTGAGACCGGAACGGATAAATTTGATGAAAGATTTAATCGTTCCGTAGGCAACGATGAATACGCCGATCAGCTCTAAGATCGGGACGAGATACGAGATGACACCCTCAAGAATAATGTCAAGAAATTCTGCTGTCATAACAAAATCCTCCTGTGTATACTAATCCCTATCATAGTATACGCAGGAGAAAATAGCAAGAAAAATAGAAAAAATTAGAAAGAATTAGAAAAAATTAGAGAAATTAAAAAATATCCTTATTTTTTAGGAATCTGGCGCGGGAATCCTCGGCCATTCAATGACCGAGATGAAAGCG
>CAVFYJ010000052.1:0-23315 GCA_963626545.1 Acetatifactor sp.
GCTGGACTCTTCCTCTGAAGATGCCTCTTCGCTAGCTGCTTCCTCGGTAGCTTCTTCGCTGCTTGCTTCCTCGCTAGATGCTTCTTCAGTCTCAGTTTCTGTAGAAGCTTCTTCGCTGGACTCTTCCTCAGTCTCAACCTGTGCGGAAACGTCCTCGCTGCTTGCCTCTTCAGAAGATGCCTCTTCACTCTTTGCCTCTGTGGACTCCTCCTCAGAAGATGCTGCCTCAGTTGCAGCCTCTGTAGCTGCCTCGGTTTCCTTCTCGGTAACTGCCTCGCTAGTAGCCTTCTCAGTCTTAGCCTCAGCTGTTGCTACCTCTGTTTTCTTCTCAGTAGCTGCCTCAGTCTTTGTTGTTTCTGTCGTCTTCTTTGTATCAGACTTATTACTACTACAAGCAGTAAGAGATGCTGCCATAGAGCCTGCCATCAGAACGGCAAAAAGTTGTTTCTTTCTCATCGTCGACTCCTCCTTATTAAGATGCTGCGTTTTTTAATAACGCTCCGATTCTTGTTCATTGTAACACGTTGCTTTTATGCCGTCAACAGGCACCTTACGGATTTTTTTGAAAAATCTTGCTTATATTTTACTTATTTTCACCTTTCTGATTGGAAAGATGCTGACGAATTCGGTTTTGAATCATTTCCTTCGCTACCATATTCATTCCGCCCTCAAGCACGATAATGTCCGCGTTCTTTTTGCTTGGCTCTACAAACTCCTCATGCATCGGCTTTACGGTATTCATGTACTGCTGAATTACGGACTCAAGAGAACGTGCACGCTCAATTACATCGCGCTGAATTCTGCGGATGATACGAATGTCTGCATCAGTATCGACGAAAATCTTGATATCCATTTCCTTGCAGAGTTCCTTGTTTTCAAAAATCAGGATTCCTTCTACTATAATAACATTCGTCGGGTAGATGACCTGAAAATTGCGGCTTCTGTTGTGAATGGTATAATCATAGATCGGGCAGTTGATCGGATTGCCTGCCTTTAACTGGCGAAGATGCTCTAACATCAGCTCCGTATCAAACGCATTCGGATGATCATAGTTTAAATGCGTTCTCTCCTCATAAGTCATGTCATCGTGTGCCTTGTAGTAGTCATCATGTTTTAATACGGTGATCTGATCACCAAAGTGGTTGACCAACTGCTTGGTCAGTGTGGATTTTCCACTGCCAGTTCCTCCTGCAATTCCGATTACCAGAACATTGTTATTCATCTGCCTTCTCCTTTGCTGCCTTGTCTTTTTTGATCATGCTTCTAAGTGCCTCTACTGCTGTGGTAATGGCACGCTCGGTATCGTGAACAACTGGATTCTCCAGTTCTTCCTTTGCACGCTCCTGATTTGCCACAACAAGGAAAATAGAACCGACACGCACATGCAGGTAATTTCCAACAACAAACAAAGCTGCGGACTCCATCTCAGATGCAAGACAGCCTAATCGTTTCCATGCTTCCCACTTATTCAACAGCTCATAGCTAACTGGCTTGGTCTCTGGCTCGTGCTGACCATAAAATGCATCCTTACACTGAACAACACCAACGTGATATGGGTAGTTCTTCTCCTCAGCCGCCTTCACTAGCTCCTGCACCATATGGAAATCCGCTACTGCCGGATACTCGATCGGCGCATACTCTCTGCTGGTTCCTTCCATACGGATCGCACCGCTTGCGATGACTAAATCGCCGCTCTTTACTGGAATCTGCATACCGCCGCAGGTACCCACACGTACAAAGGTATCTGCACCGATCTTTACTAACTCTTCCATTGCGATGGATGCAGACGCGCCGCCGATACCAGTTGAAGTTACGCTAACCTTCTCACCGTCAAGATAACCTGTGTAGGTCACAAACTCACGGCTGTCTGCCATCTTTACCGGATTGTCGAAGTGTGCTGCAATCTTCTCACAGCGCTTTGGATCGCCCGGAAGGATCACATAACGTCCAACATCGCCCTCTCCTAACTGAATGTGATACTGCAATCCTGGTTTTTCTGAATAATTTACCATACGTTCATTTCCTTTTCATTTGTTCTTATTTTATTACATCAGCGCTTTTGTTTTGCTTTGAACCGGTACAAGAAAAAACAGCGTTAGTAAACCTTTTTCATCAGGTCTTCGATCTCATCAATGCTTCTCGGAATGCCTCTGGAAAGGTTCTCACAGCCATCCTCTGTCACAAGGCAATTATCCTCTAAGCGGAAGCCAATGCCCCATTCCTCATGATAGATACCGACATCGATACAGAATACCATACCAGGTGCAATGGTTTCTGGTGTCTTTACCACATCATGCACATCGTAGCCGACATGATGTGCACCGCCATGCCACATATAAGTACCAATCTGGCTGACATCAGAGAGTACACCTGCATCCTTTAAACGCTCTGCATTGTAACGGCGAATGGTACCGTCCACATCCACCATCTTCATACCAGGCTTGATAATCTCAAACATATGATTTGATGTCGCATATGCACACTCGTACAGAAGGCGCTGCTTATCGCTGTACTTTCCATTGCACGGCCAGCCTCTGGAGACATCTGTCATCACATTATCATAGTAGCCGCCAACATCATTCAGAATCATATCGCCATCCTTGGCTTGTCCGGTATAGCTGTAATAATGGATGCAGAAATTGTTCTGTCCTGCAGAAATAATCGACGGGAACGCTGGTCCCTGCGGTCCAAACTGGCCAAGTGCATGATCAAACTCTGCCTTGTACTGATACTCATACATGCCAGGCTTGGACGCCTTCATCATTGCAGTGATTCCAGCCTTTGTGATCTCCTCTGCCTTTCGCATCGCCTCGATTTCGCACGGCTGCTTGATGGTACGCAGCACACTAATCAGATCATTTGCATTTTGCACTCTCAGATAGGCATACGTCTTTGCCGCCTCTTTTGCAAATGCAAATGCCGGTGTCTCCTCGCCATCTGCTGCCGCTCTGTACAAATCCAGATACAGATTTTCATAATTTCCACTCACTGCCATGCGATGGAACATCGTCTCAAACATGCTGTTTGGATAAATCTGCTCGATGCCCGATTTCTCAGCTACCTCTTCCTTTGTCAGACGACGTCCAGTCCAACGCTCTGCCATTGGATCAGATGGAAGCACAAATACCATCTCGGTAACACTCTCATCTTCTTTCCTTGCCACCAGAACAAATTCCTTGCTCTCTAGTCCAGTCAGATAAACAAAGGAACGATTCGCATAAAATGGATAATACTCATCGTTTGTCTTTGTCTTTTCTTTTCCTGAAAATAATACCATCAGTGAGTGTGGCTTCATCATCTTGTAAAGACGCTCACGATTTCCCTTATGAAATTCCTTATTCATTTCTTATCTCCTCGTCTTCATTTGTTTTGTCTCTTTGACACAAACAATGGCAGCTGTTATCCGCTATTTGTTATTATAGCATTTTCCTTATTGGAAAACAAGCTTCACCCCAGAATTTTTCCAAGGATACCAATCATCTGGTTACAGGACGCGTGAACTGTAACATCATCTGCTGCGGATCAATCGGCTTTGGCAGATGGCCATTCATTCCAGCCTCTAATGCTGCCATTCGATCCTCATTAACTTTTGTCTGCTGCAAATTCCAATTGGTTGCAAGAATGATCTTTAATGGAACTATATCATGAATTAATCGAGAGATCAATGAAACAATAGCGAAATTCTTTCAGCTTATGCAATTCATAAAATTTATCTAAAACGGCAAAGATAAAGCTAGCAATTTTGCAAAGCATATGTTATACTATTTGAAACTGATCTTTATGAAAAAGAAAGGATGGGTATTATGGCAAAGTTTGAAGATCTGCTTCAGGCAGTAAAGGTTCACGAGGTTCTTAAGTCCAAAGAAAAGAGCGAAAAGAAAAGCAAGGTTTGCTACGTAATTGCAGCAATCGCTGTAATCGCAGCAGTTGCAGGTGCTGCATATGCGCTGTATCGTTATCTGAAGCCAGATTATTTAGATGATCTGGATGATGACTTTGATGATGATTTCGACGATGATTTCTTCGATGACGATGATGACGAAGAAGAGGAATCCGAGGACGAGGCTGAGAAGGAAGACGAGTCTGAGGAAGCTGAGGAGTCCAAGGATGAAGAATCCGAGGATGAAGAATCCGAGGATGAAGCTGAAGAGACCGAGGAGTAATCCACACATCATCTTATAAGTTAACACAAAAATGATATCCCCGCCGCACCCCGGCGGGGATTTTACTGCCAAGGAGGATTTATGAAAAAAGGCGAGATTTATGAGGGCCGTGTACAGGAGGTCCTTTTTCCAGACAAGGCCGTTGTTGTAACAGACGAAGGTGAAACTGCACTGGTAAAATACGGTATCCCAGGACAGAGAATTCGTTTTCGCGTAAAGAAAAAGAGAAAAGACAAAATTGAAGGATTATTACTTGAGGTATTGGAAAAGTCACCAGATGAAACTGTCTGTACCTGTGAATGGGCGGGAAGATGTGGTGGCTGCTTATACCAGACACTTCCATATGAGAAACAGCTCGATGTCAAACGTACGCAGATTAAAGGCATGTTAGATAAGGGTGGTACTGATTATGACTTTGAGGGTATTGTTTCCAGTCCTGTTGTAAGTGGATACCGCAATAAAGTCGAGTTGACCTTTGGCGATTCTTATATGAGTGGTCCACTTGCACTTGGTATGCATCAAAGAGGCAGTTTTTACGATATCGCTGGTATTGAAACTTGCCAAATTATGACACCAGATATGCGCATGGCAGCTACTACTGTACTAGCTCATTTTTCTGAACTGAATATTCCATTCTATCACAGAATGCGCCATGAAGGAGTGCTGCGTCATTTATTACTTCGTTCAAGTGCCGCAACCGGCGAATTATTAGTTGCTATTGTTACATCTTCTCAAGGTGATGCGTCTGCGATGCAGCTTGCTACACTGACTGAGAAATTAAAGGAACTGCCATGGACAGGCACCCTTGCAGGTGTTCTTCACATTACCAATGATTCCCTTGCAGATGTGGTACAGAGCGATCATACAGAAATTCTTTATGGAAAAGATTGGATTACTGAAAAATTACTGGGACTCTCCTTCCGCGTCACACTGTTCTCCTTCTTCCAGACAAACTCAAGAGGTGCCGAGCTTCTTTATCAGACGGTACGAGATTATATTGGAGAAACAAATCAGAAGGTTATTTTTGATCTTTACAGTGGAACTGGTACGATTGCACAGATTCTTGCTCCAGTTGCAAAGCATGTAACTGGCGTTGAGATTGTCGAGGAGGCCGTTGAAGCTGCTCGCGTTAATGCGGACTTAAATGGACTCGATAATTGCAGTTTCCTTGCTGGAGATGTTTTAAAGGTAATCGACGAGTTGACAGAAAAGCCGGATCTGATTGTACTTGATCCGCCAAGAGATGGTATTCATCCGAAGGCACTTCCGAAGATTATCGCTTTTCATGTTCCGACTATCGTTTATGTTTCTTGTAAACCGACCAGTTTGGTACGTGATCGAGAAATACTTGAGGCATCTGGCTATCGCATGGTAAAGGCGAGAGCAGTCGACATGTTCCCGGCTACCGGTGGAATTGAAACTGTAGCGTTATTTGTAAGGCAATAATTCTGTATCTATTCTGAATAGTATACTCCCCTTAAGTAGACATTGTAAATGAAGTCTGCTTAAGGGGAGATTTTTCTTATAACTCAGATCTTCTTCAGCTTTGCAAATCCCGCGAACAACTTCTTGACACCCGCAGTATCAAATTCGACCGTAACCTGATAATCCTTCTTCATGTCCTCGATCGCAAGCACGGTTCCCTTTCCAAATTTGATATGAGACACGCGATCGCCCTCGCCGTACTCAAGGCTGTCCGGCTTCGGGCTTGAAAATGCCTTGGCGTAGGTTGCTGGTGCGGAAGCTGCATTTCTTGCAGCCGATGCTCCACGGTTGCCAAAGCTTCTTCCAAAGGAACTGCCACCCGAAGACTCTGCATATGGATTTTTCAGTTCAAAGATATCATCAAAGCCCTGCTTTCGACTGCCAAAGGAACTCGAACCTGCTCCAAAAGAGGACTGAGACGAGCTACCGAATGATTTTCCAAATGTGCTACTAGATGACGCTTTGTTAAAGGAAGACGGCCCCTTTTGGAAGAGTCCCCCGAAGCTTTCCTCACGCCAATCGAGTGTCTCGGCCGGAATTTCTCTTACAAAACGAGAAATCTCATTGTACTGGATATTTCCGTGAACCATACGCTGCTTTGCCGCGGTAAGCGTAAGCTCCTGCATGGCTCTTGTAATGCCCACATAGCAAAGTCTTCGCTCCTCCTCAATGTCACCCGGATCGCCACTGTTCATCGACATGTAGCTCGGGAACATTCCTTCTTCCATGCCGGTAATGTACACGACTGGAAACTCAAGACCCTTCGCACTGTGAAGTGTCATCAATGTCAGGCTGTCCGCTTCACTGTCCATATTATCAATGTCTGCAACAAGTGCAACCTCCTCCAGAAAATCAGTCAGTGTTGCCTCATCGTGATTTGCATAGTAATCCGCCGCCTTATTCTGAAGTTCTTCGATATTTTCCTGCTTGGTTGCGGCCTTTTCTTCCTCGAGCTTTTCAAGCTCCTCCAGATAACCGGTCTCCTCTAAAATACGGTTGATCAATTCGTCTGCATCTAGTTCCTTTGCAAAGGCGCGAAATACCATAATCTGATTCACAAAACTCGTAATCTTGTCGGCAGTCTTACCCATTCCCGGAATATCCTTTACCTGCTCCATCGCCTGAAACAAACGCAGTCCATGGTCCGCCGCATAGGCAGACAGCTTGTTCAATGTCACCTGACCAATTCCGCGCTTTGGCACATTGACGATACGAGTAACAGACAGATCATCGCGTCCGCTGTCGATTGTCTTTAAATAGGCTAAGATATCCTTGATTTCCTGTCTCTGATAGAAATTTACGCCGCCTACGAGACGATATGGCACGCTCTTTGCGATGCACTTTTCTTCAAATGCACGAGACTGCGCATTCGTGCGATACAAAATCGCGCAATCCTGATACTGATGCTTTCCGGTGCGCACAGCGGTCTGAATCTCATCAATGACACTCTCTGCCTCGCCATATGCCGTCTCGTATTGAACAAAGGAAACTTCCTTGCCTTCGCCATTTTCACTCCAAAGGTGCTTTTCCTTGCGGTGCGCATTGTTTGCAATGACAGCATTTGCCGCCTCGAGAATACGGTTTGTGGAACGATAATTTTGCTCAAGTTTTACAACCTTTGCGCCTGGGAATGCCTCCTCAAAGCTTAAAATATTTGTGATGTCTGCGCCTCTAAATTTATAGATTGACTGGTCATCATCACCAACTACACACAGATTGCGGTATTTTCCAGAAAGCAGACGAATCAGTTCAAACTGAACGGAGTTTGTATCCTGATACTCGTCAACCATAATATAGCGAAGGCGCTCCTGATACATCTCAAGAATTTCTTTGTTTTCACGCAAAAGACGCACCGTCAACAACAATAAATCATCAAAATCAACCGCATTGTTGTCGATCAATGTTTTCTGGTAAGCCTTGTAGATTTTCGCCTCCTGGCATAAACGAAAATCGCTGCCAGCCTGATCCTCAAAGTCCTGCGGCTCGATCAGCTCATTCTTTGCGGATGAAATCATACCAAGAAGTGGTCCCTCACGGTACTGCTTCGGGTCAAGATCAAGCTCCTTGACGGCCTTTCGGATTACGCTTTTCTGGTCATCGGTATCATAAATCGTAAAGTTTTTCTCGTAGCCGAGGCGATCAATAAATCGTCTTAAAATGCGCACACAGGAGCTGTGAAAGGTCGCTACCCAGATGCTCTCCGCGCCAAATTCAACGAGACGATCGACACGCTCACGCATCTCCTGCGCTGCCTTATTGGTAAAGGTGATTGCCATGATGTTCCATGGATTTACCTGCTTTTCCTCGATCAGATACGCAATTCGATGCGTCAGCACACGCGTCTTGCCAGAGCCTGCTCCCGCAAGAATCAAAAGTGGTCCCTCGGTGCAGCTAGCTGCCTCTCTCTGAACCGGATTTAATGATTGTAAAATATCAGACACTATTTTTCCTCCATAAAAAACGGAAGAAAGACTGCTTTCACAGTCCTCCTCCGTTATCAAAATCTTTTGTGAATAAACGTTTTTTAAATCAGCTTTGTTCCGCAGTTCGAGCAGAATTTTGCACCGTTTGTCGGTGTTCCGCAGTTCGGACAGAACTTCGGCGGTACGCCATTTCCAGCCGGTGAAGCCTGATTTTGATTCTGCTGCATACCATTTTGCATGCCGTTCATCATCTGACCCATCATCCGCGCTGCTGCCATGCCCATCTGCATACCAGCCATATTACCTGCCATACTTCCTGCTGCGGTGTTTTGCTGTGTCAGTGCATCTGCCATCTGCATCTGTGTGTAGGTATTTACATTTCCTACCATAGACTGAGCGGCCGCCTTCTGCTGCATCTTAGCAACCTCCTCCGGATAGGAAACGCTCTGAATCGTGAAGCTAGTGATTGTGATTCCGATTTTCACCATTTCCATATCCAGATCGGATGCAATACCCTTGCCGATGTCGTAAGCATTCGCCTGAAGGTTGAACATATCCTTTCCTTCTCTTGAAACCCACTTCATCATCAGCATATCCAGCATGGATGTTACTCGCTCTTTTACATCCTCTACAGTAAATTCTGGCTTGATACCCGCAATCTTGTCGATCAATGTCTGATCATCGGCTACCTTAAAGCTAAATGTACCGAATGCACGAATCGGCATACCACCCGGCAGTCCTGCTACCGGCAGATTGATTGCATTTTTTGTACCCCACTTTACCGTGAATTCTTTTGTATTAACAAACAGCACCTCTGCACGCAGCGGTGTGTTAAATCCAAATGTAAAACTCTTCAGTGTTGTTAAAAATGGAATGATATCCGAAGAAATGTCAAAATTTCCCTCATCGCGGAAAACACCCTCAATTCTTCCATTGTACATGAAAATCGCGTCCTGTCCCGGACGGATGATCAGACGACTTCCCTTTTTGATCTCACTGCTGTGAAATTTCCAGAAAATGACATCATCAGAGTATTCCTTCCACTCTACAACGCTGGACAGCTGTCCACCAAATAATCCCATAGTTTTTCAACCTTTCCTGTTTTACTGGAGCTTTGCCTTTAATGCGGCTAACTCATCGTCAATATCAGATGTACCTGCTGCGTCCTCTAAGTCGTACTTGCGAGCCAGATCATCCACATCATTGATCGGAGACTCATTTAACTGTGCCATTGCATTTGCGGTATCCAGCATCTTGTTTGCCTTCTCCTCCATGCGGTCAAATGCGGACAGATTGTTGGATACCCCCTTCAAAGAAGATCCAACCTGATTTACACGCTCCTGGGCCTTGGCAACAGCTACTTTTGCCTTAATGGTTTCCTTGCGTGCCTTTAACTCTGCAATATCGTTTACCAGCTTATCATGCATCTGGCGCATCTTCTGTGCATTTGCTGCTGCGGTATCATATGCAGTCTTTAAGCCATCTGCCTTTACCTGAGCGGTCTTCTTTGTCTGTAAGAATACTCTCGCATCGCCGTCGTTTCCGGCTGCAACGGCCTTCTCTGCGTACTTCTGATACTTTGCAACCTCAGCAACTGCCTCATCGTAAGCTCTCTTTGCACGTGCCTCTTCTGCCATAACCGATGCAGTCTCTGCCTTTACCTTGCCCAGATCGTCCTCAAGATTTCTCATGTACTGGTCGATCATCTTTTCCGGGTCCTCTGCCTTGTCAAGCAGTGCATTGATATTTGCAGACATGATGTCCTTGAATCTCTGAATTACTCCCATGGTGATATCCTCCTTCATAAGAAAAAAATCTACATTTGTTATGCTCATTATATCGTATTGCTCTGTTTTTGTCACTAGGATTTTGAAATTTTCTCTTGCCATATGGTTTTGAAAACGATATACTGTAGTTATCATATCATGATACATTATTTAGGAGGATTATTTCCATGACAAACGATGAGCTCTTTTCACAGTTACTTGACAAGATCAGCTCTTTTGACTATATACACGCTGACCAGATTCCAAACATTGACCTGTACATGGATCAGGTGACCACCTTTATGGATACCCATCTGGGTGCCACCAGACGCTATGAGGAGGACAAGGTTCTGACCAAAACGATGATTAACAACTATGCCAAGAACAACCTTCTTCCATCTCCGATTCGTAAGAAGTATACCGAAAACCATATGCTTCAGCTGATTCTGATTTACTATATGAAAAGTTTCTTATCCATCAGCGATATCGAAACAATGTTAAAGCCATTGACCGAGCATTTCTGGGACGAAAACAGCAACCCAAGCTTTGCTGATATCTACAGCAAGATTTTCTCCTATGCAGACAGTGGAATTGAGCCTCTCATGGACGATCTTCGTCACAAGTTTGAGCGCTCAAAAGAAACCTTTGAGTGTGGTGATGACGAAAAGGATTCCTACTTGCAGCTGTTTACATTCCTGTGCATGACGATCTACGATATCTACATGAAAAAGCAGGTTGTAACAGGCATCATTGACGAGATGAAGCGCCGCCAGGATGCCGCTGCTGAGTCCGCAAAGGCTGCCGAACGAGAAAAGAAGGAAGAAAGAAAGCGCAAATAATAAGTGTAAATAAAAAGCACACGTAAAAATCAAAGCCGCAAATCTATTACATTCAATAGACTTGCGGCTCTTCTTATACACTTTTATGTGCTTTTATACGTTTTACTCAGCGTCTGGCTTCTCAGACTCAACGATTGCGCTCTTCTGCATTGGGATACGGCAGTTCTTGTTGTTTCCGAACTCTACGATTACAGTATCGTCTGTGATGTCGATAACAGTTCCGTAAAAACCAGAGGTAGTCAGAACGATATCACCAACCTCAAGTGCTGCAAGCATCTGGGATTGTTTCTTCTGCTCCTTCTTCTGAGGACGGATTGCAACAAAGTACATAACACCGATGATGATTACCATATAACCAACGATCATAATCAGGCTGGCAGTTCCACCTGTACCAGTTGTACCATCTGCGGTTGTCGCACATCCTGTCATAGAAAACAGTGCGGTCATCACTGCTGCAGCAGCTGCTAACTTCTTCTTCATAGTTTCCTCTCTTTTCCGCTGCGTGTGCAGCTTGTAATTTCGTATTCGAATCTAAAGCAATTCTAAGGCAATGCCCCGAGGTGAAGGTACACCTCTTTAGTCCTGCGGACCAGCAGCCATAGATTCGAGCATATTCTTTTTATACTCCGCAAAGCATCCATTGTCAATGCTTTCACGAATTTCAGTCATTAAATTATTATAAAAATACAGGTTGTGGAGAACGCACAGACGCATACCAAGCATCTCCTTTGCCTTTAACAGATGACGAATATACGCTCTGCTATAGGCGCGGCACGCCGGACACTGGCAGCCTTCCTCGATCGGTCTGGCGTCAAGCTCATAGCGCGCATTGAACAGATTGAGCTTGCCATGCTTGGTATAAACGTGGCCATGGCGTCCATTTCGGCTCGGGTATACACAGTCAAAGAAGTCGATTCCGCGATCTACACCTTCAAGAATGTTTGCCGGAGTACCGACACCCATCAGATAGGTCGGCTTATTCTTTGGCAGATATGGTACCACTTCGTCTAAGATGCGATACATTTCCTCATGGCTCTCTCCAACTGCCAGTCCACCGACTGCATAGCCGTCCAGATCCATCTCGCTAATGCGCTTTGCATGACCAATACGGATATCCTCATAGATACCACCCTGGTTAATACCAAACAGCAGCTGATGCGGATTGACGGTATCCTCAAGGGAATTCAGACGTGCCATCTCCGTCTTGCAGCGTGCCAGCCATCTTGTGGTGCGGTCAACGCTGTTTTGGATGTAGCTGCGGTCTGCCACAGAGGACGGACACTCATCAAATGCCATCGCGATCGTGGAACCAAGGTTTGACTGAATCTGCATACTCTCCTCCGGACCCATAAAGATACGATGTCCGTCGATATGGGACTGGAAGTATACGCCCTCTTCCTTAATCTTTCTCATTCCGGCAAGGGAAAATACCTGAAAGCCACCGGAATCGGTTAAGATCGGACGATCCCAATTCATAAACTTGTGCAGGCCGCCAAACTGCTTGATCAGCTTATCGCCTGTCCTTACGTGCAGATGGTACGTGTTCGACAGTTCAACCTGCGTATGAATCTCCTTGAGATCCATTGTTGATACTGCGCCCTTAATGGCGGCAACGGTACCAACATTCATAAATACAGGGGTCTGAATCTCTCCGTGAACGGTAGAGACACGCGCTCTCTTGGCGCGCCCCTCTGTTTTTAAAATCTCATATTCCATTCTTACTCTACCTTATTGCATTGGGCAGACGACAGCTTTTTTGCAGCTGCCGCACCCTAACATCATTTTTTTCAATTCCAGTACTTACAGTACTTACTTGGAAGCCTTCTTTGCCTTGCGCTTATCAAGAGCATTCTTTAAATCATACCACAGGCATCCAGCGATACATACAGAAGAATAGCATCCACAGATAACACCTACAATTAACGGCAGTGCAAACTCCTTGATGGAGGTTACGCCGAGGATGTAAAGAACAACGACCATGATCAACGTCGTCAAAGAAGTGTTGATGCTTCGAGAAAGTGTCTGTGTAATAGAAACGTTCACAACTTCCTTCAAATCTTTGCTGCTATGCAAATTCTCACGGATACGATCGAATACAACGATAGTTGCATTTATGGAATATCCGACAAGTGTCAGCATACAAGCAATAAATGTATTACCTACCGTCCAGCGAAGTACCGCATAGAATGCCAACAGAACAAATACATCGTGAGTCAGCGGAATAACAGAACTTGCGCCAAAACTGAACTCCTTGAAACGAATCCATACATAAATCAGCATAAAGATTGCAGAAATGATAACAGATAAGATTGCAGAACGCTTCATCTCTGTGCTGACAGCAGCACTGATGTTCTCGGTCTGGAGCGTGCTCTCATCGACACCAAAGGTCTCAGACAGCTTGCTGTAAAGAGATTCTCTCTCATCTACGGTAAGGGTTCTTGTCTTGATGATAACCTCATTGCTTCCTGTTACCGGAGTCATCTGGATATCATTGTCTCCTGTTACCTCGCTGACTACCGGCTGTACATCGCTCTCAAGCTGCTCAACGGTATAATTCTCGTTGAAGGTTACACTAGTGGAAGCACCACCGATAAAGTCAAGGCTGTAGTTGAAGATATGTCCCTTTACGCCGCTGACTACCATTGCGATGATACCAACTGCAATGACAATACTAGATGCCGAGTAGCAGATCTTTCTTCTTCCGATGAAGTCAACGGTCTTCTTGTAAACGGTCTTACCATAGAGTTTTTCATCCTGTAAGCCGATTGCATAGAAGCTCTTTAAGATGTTCTTTGTGATAACCAGTGCGGTAAACATGGATACGACGATACCAAGTGCTAAGGTCTGCGCAAAGCCCTTTACGGTACCGGAACCGATGAAATACAGAACACCAGCGGCGATCAAAGTGGTCACATTTCCGTCGATGATGGCGGAGAACGCCTTGGAGAATCCGGCATCAATTGCAGTGCGGACACTCTTTCCTGCGCCGATCTCCTCACGGATACGGGCGAAAATAATACAGTTTGCATCTACGGCCATACCAATGCCTAGGATGATACCAGCGATACCCGGAAGTGTCAGCGTGATCTCCTCATTAAATGCGCTAAGCAGTACAATTACAAGTGCCGTGTACATAATAAGCGCGATGGAAGCTGCCAAACCCGGAATGCGGTAGTAGATAATCATAAATGCAAAGACTAAGATCAGACCGATTACACCTGCTAAAAGGCTGGTTCTTACGGCATCCTGTCCAAGCTTTGCGCCGACTACCTGTGAACGCATCTCCTGTAACTCAACCGGAAGTGCTCCGATACGGATGTTGGATGCGAGTGTCTGTGCAGACTCCAGATCCGACATACCGGTAATGGAGCAGGTATCGGATGCGATATGCTCGTTTACGGTCGGTGCGCTTAATACCTCATCGTTGTACATGATGTAAATTCTGCCCTTTGACGTCGCTAACTCCTCGGTTGCCTTGGAGAATGCCTCAACACCATCGGATGTCAGTGTCAGGTTTACAACATACTGTCTTGCATTGGTCGTAGAGTTGGTTGTTGCACCAGCCTGTGCGTCCTTAATCTGGTTTCCGTCCATGACCTTGGTGCCTTCCGGATCACTTGAATCTGTGCAGAAGATCAAGGTACCCGGCTTTCCAAGTTCCTGAAGAACCTCATTTGCGTCGGTTGCTCCCGGAATGTCAACGGTAATACGATCGGTTCCCTCAAAGTAAACCTGTGCCTCAGTTGAGTAGTCCTGAACACGCTGCTCAAGTTTTGCTTTCGTGTCGGACATGTCCTGGCTGTCGACATCGCCTACTGCTTCATAGGTGATGCTGACACCGCCTCTAAGGTCAAGGCCAAGGCTGATGTCGTTCAGACTTCCTGAACGGTCGCTTCCAAGGCCGCAGACGGCTGTGTATGTGACAAATGCAATGATTGCCAGCAACATAACCAGGCGGAAAATCCCTCTTTTCTTGCTCATCCTTCTATCTCCTTCTCTATCCAGAGGTCGATTGGATTAAAAAGACCTCCTTTTTTCATACAGATCATTTATCTGTACTCATTCGTGTCAGAGATACCACGGTCTGCGAATTCATTTGCAGACTGCGGTATTCAGTCTGCTATGCATTAGCATACGTGGGAGATTTCGCCGGAAACATCAGTAGATGCTCCTGTTTCTTCTTCCATATCGGCAAGTGCGGCCTTGATCATGATCGCACACTCGATACGCTTCTGCTGCATCTTACAGCCAATCTCATAGGAACCGGTGATGGATCCAGTAAAATTGTATGCATTTGCGTTACAGCCGCCGCTGCAGTAATACTTTGCGAAGCAGTTCTGACAGGCTGGCTTTGCATAGACATTGCACTGCTTGAACTCATCGCACACATCTGGCTTTACAATACCGTCGTAGACATTTCCAAGTAAGAACTCTTCCTGTCCAACGAACTGGTGGCACGGATAGAAATCACCCCACGGGGTAACAGCCAGATACTCGGTACCCGAACCACATCCTGACAGACGCTTTGCCACACATGGGCTCTGTGTCAGATCAATATTAAAATGGAAGAAATTGAATCCCTTTCCAGCCTTGCGGTACTCTAAGTAGGCATCAGCAAGCTTGTCGTACTCCTCAAGGATGCGCGGCAGATCCTCCTCGCGGATTGCATAATCCTCTTCTGGTGCTGCAACAACCGGCTCCATGGACATCTGCTTAAAGCCAAGATCAGCATAGTGAAGCACGTCCTTTGCGAAGTCAAGGTTGTTTCTGGTAAAGGTTCCTCTTACATAGTAATTGGTCTGATGACGGCTCTCTGCAAGCTTCTGGAACTTTGGAACGATCAAATCATAGCTTCCCTTTCCATTGCGGAACGGACGCATTTTATCATTTACTTCCTTTCTTCCATCGAGACTGAGAACGACGTTGCCCATCTCCTTATTGCAGAATTCCATTACCTCATCGTTTAATAAAACGCCATTGGTAGTCAGTGTAAAACGGAACAGCTTGTTGTGCTCTTTCTCAAGTGATCTTCCGTACTTTACAAGCTCCTTTACGACATTCCAATTCATAAGCGGCTCGCCGCCAAAGAAGTCAACCTCCAGATTTCTGCGGTTGCCGGAGTTTGCTACTAAGAAGTCAAGTGCCTTCTTGCCGACCTCAAGGCTCATGAGTGCACGGCGTCCGTGGTACTCGCCCTCCTCGGCAAAGCAATACTTACAGGCAAGATTGCAATCATGCGCAATGTGAAGACACAGCGCTTTGACTACGGTCTTTCTCTTCTTGAAATCGGTCATGTATTTCTGATAAATATCTTCTGTATACAGCATTCCCTCATTCTTCAGACGAGTGATCTCCGCATATGCGGCCTCAAGTTCCTCTGTCGGGTAGCTGCTAAGTGCGGCAAATATTGCCACTTTGTCTTCCTGCTTCTCATAGACAGGAATCATATCATATACCACGTCGTCTACCACATGTACGGCGCCGGAATTGACATCCATTACAATGTTGTAACCGTGGCTCTTATATTGATGTATCACTACTGTTCAACCTTTCATCTTAAAATCAAAAAAAACGCAAAATCAAAAAAATGCAGTAACTATTCAGAACCACATTCATAAATCTTTACACAATGGAAAACCGAGGAGTTTCCTCCCCGGCTTTCCATCAACCAAGTCCAGAAAATTACTTGTTGTTTTCGCAGCTCTGATTTCCTACGGTACAGGAAGTCTTACATGCGGACTGGCAAGAAGTCTGGCACTCACCACAACCACCCTTTGCCATGGTGTTCTGCAGAGTCTTGCTTGTTAAAGTCTTAGTTTCCTTCATATCCTTCATCCTCCTAACTCAGATATCTGATAATTCACAGTGAAGTATAGCATAAAAGTGGAGAAACTGCAAGTAAAAACTACGCCTCTTCCTCTTGTTCTATTGCTTCCTTATTTCTATTATCGATATACGCCCAAATTTCCTCGCGTCCCTGCTTGTTCTCGGCGGAAAATGGGATTAGTACCTCGCCGGACTTCATGCCGAGTGTGGTGCGAATCTCTTTTACTCTTGCTGCAAGCTGGCTTCTCTTGATCTTGTCGAGCTTTGTTGCGATAACAACTGGAGAGAAACCGGAATCGACCATCCAGGCAAACATCTGGCAGTCGTTTGCGGACGGCTTATGGCGAATGTCAACTAGTAAGAAGACGCCCTTCAGCTGCTTTGAGGTGTGCAGATAATGCTCGATCATCTTGCCCCACTTTTCCTTGGTTTCCATAGAAACCTTTGCAAAGCCATAGCCCGGCAGATCGACAAAGTAGACGCTTTTTTCCTGTGCGTAGGAAGCATCAAGTCCTTCTGCCTCGATCTCTTTCTGGGATTTCTCGCGATAATCGACCTTATAATAGTTGATGGTCTGTGTCTTTCCTGGCTCTGCGGATGTACGCGCATAGGCCTTTCGGTTGATCAGACCGTTGATCAGAGAGGATTTTCCGACGTTTGATTTTCCTGCAAATGCAAACTCAGAAAACGCATTCTCCGGAAGTGTACTCGTAATACCGCATACGGTTTCCAGATTTACTGATTTAATAATCATGCTTCAAATACCTCCTTTACGACATCGCGCATATGCGTTACAAAACGCACGCACAGCCCTTCGGTTACTTCACCTGTCAGCTCCTCATAGTCCGCACGATTGTCCGCCGGGACAAATACAAGCTTGACACCGGCTGCCTTTGCCGCGAGAAGCTTTTCCTTTAAGCCACCGATTGCAAGCACACGACCGCGAAGTGTAATCTCTCCTGTCATTGCGACATCTGGGCGCACGGCACGGTTTAATACAGCGGAAAGAATCGCAATTGCCATCGTAATTCCGGCACTCGGTCCGTCCTTTGGCACAGCGCCCTCTGGGATATGGATGTGGATGTCATGCTGCTCGAACCAGCTGTACTCCACGCCATACTCACCTGCCACACTCTGAACACAGCTGAGTGCTGCCTGTGCAGACTCCTTCATGACATCGCCGAGCTTTCCGGTGAGCTTCATCGCGCCCTTGCCCGGTGTCACGTTGACCTCGACCTCGAGTGTCACACCGCCGACACTCGTCCATGCCAGTCCACGAACAAGACCCGGCTCGCCCTTTGCGGCAATCTCTTCCTTATGAAAACGCTCTCGGCCAAGGTAGTCGGACAGGTTATCCGCGGTGACTTCGATGTGTTCCTTATTTTCCTCTAAATATTTGAGTGCAGCCTTGCGGCAAAGAATAGCAAGCTGACGCTCCAAATTTCGAACACCAGCCTCTCTTGTGTAGCCACTGATCACCTTTTCGAGTGCCTCTTTTGTTACACAAAGAAGATCTTCTGGCAATGCTGCCTCTTTGATCTGCTTTGGAAGTAAGAAGCGCTCTGCGATCTGGTACTTTTCTTTTTCGGTGTAACTGCTGACCTCGATGACCTCCATACGGTCTAACAGTGGCTGCGGAATGGTCTGTAAGGTGTTTGCCGTTGCGACAAATAATACATCCGACAGATCAAGCGGCACCTCCAGATAGTGATCGGTAAAGGTCGCGTTCTGCTCTGGGTCTAATACCTCCAACATCGCAGAGGATACATCCCCATGCAAACTATCGCTTCCCATCTTGTCCAATTCGTCAAGAAGCATCAGTGGATTGATCACGCCAGCCTTCTTGATTGCCTGGGCAATTCGACCCGGCATCGCTGCGACGTAGGTTCGTCTGTGACCGCGAATCTCTGCCTCGTCACGTACACCACCAAGACTAATGCGCACATATTTGCGGTTCAATGCGGATGCGATGGAGCGCGCAATGGAAGTCTTTCCGGTTCCCGGCGGGCCGACCAGACAGAGGATGCGGCCACCTTTTCGTGGCTGCTGCTTTGCCTGTGACCGCTCATCCTGTGACTTGCCGTTCTGTGCTTCATCTGTCTGGTTTTCTTCTGTCATTTGCTGCTTCTGTTCATGCATCTGCAGTTGTCTTACCGCAAGAAATTCTAAGACCTGCTCCTTTACCTTTTCAAGACCGTAATGATCTTTGTCCAGTTCTTCTCGTGCAGCGCGGATGGAAATATGCTCCTCGGTGCGCTCTTCCCATGGCATTTCAAGCAAGGTTTCAATATAATTCTGGCTAACCTTGCTCTCCGGGCCATCCATTGGATTGCTGCGAAGTCTCTTAATTTCCTTTTCGAGTTGCTTTTTGACTTCGTCAGGTGCTTTCAGCTGTCCAAGCTGCTTTTCATAGCGATCTGCCGCGGACTCTGCACCCTCGCCAAGCTCCTTTCGGATCAGGCGCATCTGCTCGCGCAATATGTAATCGCGCTGCTGCTTGTCAAGTGCTGTCTTGACCTTGCCCTGATACTCCATGCGAAAGCGCTCAACAAGCGTTTCATTGTTGAGCCAGTTTAACATGAACTCATAGCGTTCATCCTCATTCGGATATACGGCCAGATAGTTCTGGCGATCCTGCTGCTTCATTGGCACATTGCAAGCAACGAGCGCACAAAAGCTGCCCAGATCCATATGCTGAAGCAATAAATTGGCCAGTTCTCGGCTTGCTTTTGGCTGAACGTGGCAGTACTGCTCGATCAAGTCTTTCAGAACGCGAATCTTTGCCTCGTCCTCAAGCTCTTTTTGCGGTTCTCTCTGCTCGCGTTCAAGAGTGTCGTCGTCCTCTTCATCCGCCTGAAAGATGGTGACTCTTGCCATCAAATTCGGTACATACTCCTCGATTGCCTCGAGTCTTGCCGACTGCAGACCTGTAACCAGCACACGGAAGCCATTGTCCGGCCCCTTAATGATCTGCTTTACCTGCGCAATAACGCCATACGTTTCTAACTGCTCCTGCCCCGGATTTTCCACACTCGGATCCTTCTGTGCAACTAAAAATACGTTCTGGTTCGTCTTCTGTGCATTGGTCGCCGCTGCAATCGACATCGGTCTGCTCATATCCAGATAAATTCGCATACGGGGAAGTACCGTGATCCCCCTCAGCGCGATTGTAATCAATGTATTTTGTATTTCAGACACTTTTCTTCTCCCTTACAATAGTACAGTTTTGTACAGTCTACGGGACTCCTTCACAAAACAAAAGGGGGGAGACTGTCATGCAGTCTCCCCGGATTTATTCAGGAATCTGCGGGCTCTCTCTTCCCGCTTTACAACCTCAATATCGCGGTGCACGATCTGCGGCTTTTCGGTTCCCTCTACCGTCTGTTCGGTAATGATACACTCTCCCACGGTATCATCCGAAGGCAGCTCATACATGGTATCCATCATAACGGACTCAAGAATTGCTCTCAAGCCTCTCGCACCGGTCTTTCGCTCCTGTGCCTTTCTGGCTACCGCTTTTACTGCATCCTCTGTAAAGGTAAGCTTTACACCGTCAATATCGAACAGTTTCGTGTACTGCTTTGTAATCGCATTTTTCGGCTCGGTAAGAATCTTTACCAGAGCAGCTTCATCAAGCTGTTCAAGCGATACCATAACCGGAAGACGTCCGATAAACTCTGGAATCAGTCCAAACTTTACCAGATCCTCTGGAAGTACCTGTGCAAACAGTTCGCCAATGCTGCGCTCGTCCTTTCCGATAATCTCTGCGCCAAATCCAATGGATCCGCTTCCGAGACGGCTCTCCACGATCTTCTCGAGACCGTCGAATGCACCTCCACAGATGAATAAAATGTTCGTCGTGTCGATCTGCAAAAGCTCCTGATGCGGATGCTTTCTTCCACCCTGCGGCGGAACGCTTGCTACGGTTCCCTCTAAGATCTTCAGCAATGCCTGCTGTACACCCTCACCGGAAACGTCTCTGGTAATCGAAACATTCTCGGACTTCTTGGTGATCTTATCAATCTCATCAATATAGATGATACCGTACTCTGCACGCTCGATATTATAATCGGCTGCCTGAATCAGCTTTAACAGGATATTCTCAACATCTTCGCCCACATAACCGGCCTCTGTCAGAGAAGTTGCATCTGCGATTGCAAATGGAACGTTGAGCAGTTTTGCCAACGACTGTGCCATATAGGTCTTTCCGGAGCCGGTCGGACCAAGCATCAGGATGTTGCTCTTTTGAATCTCAACGTCGTTGCCCTCTTCAATATGGGTAATGCGCTTATAATGGTTGTACACGGCTACTGCCAATGCTTTCTTTGCCTCATCCTGACCAACTACATACTGGTTAAGATGCTCCATGATCTGCTTTGGCTTTAACAGGTTAATGTCACCTGGACGATAGCCGCCTGCTTCTTCCTCGCCATTCTCCTCTTCCTGGAGAATCTCATAGCAAATCTCGGTACACTCATCGCAGATATAACTTCCGTTTAATCCTGCAATCAGCTTGTGCACCTGTCTCTGCGGCTTTCCACAGAAAGAGCAGCGTAAATCCTCTGATCTTGTTGCCATAGTCAATCCCCTTTAATCAATCATCAATTCATCAATGATTCGTGATAATCTCATCAATCAGGCCGTATGCCTTTGCTTCCTCTGCAGTCATCCAGTTATCTCTCTCGGTGTCGGCCTCAACCTTTTCAACCGGCTGACCTGTATGCTCTGCCATAAGTCTGTTCATGCGTGCCTTTGTCTTCAGTATATGCTCGGCAACGATCTTCATATCGGTTGCCTGACCCTGGGAACCACCGGACGGCTGATGGATCATGATCTCCGCATTTGGAAGTGCATAACGCTTGCCCTTGGTTCCTCCTGATAAAAGGAATGCGCCCATGCTGGCTGCCATGCCGATGCAGATTGTAGAAACATCACACTTGATGTACTTCATCGTATCGTAAATCGCCATACCGTCGCTGATGGAACCGCCTGGGCTATTGATATAAAAGCTGATATCCTTGTTTGGATCCTCAGACTCCAAGAACAGCAGCTGTGCCACGATCAGGTTCGCAGTTACATTGTTTACTTCCTCGCCCAAAAAGATAATTCTCTCCTTGAGAAGACGGGAATAGATGTCATAGGAACGCTCGCCGCGGTTTGTCTGCTCCACAACATAAGGTACTAATGCCATATATGTCACCATATCCTTTCCAAAAGACAGCGGCTTTTTCGCCGCTGCCCTTATTACTTACTTTATTATTTTGTTTCAACTCACAGTCGACATTTTCACAAAGTCTAACATGTCGAAAATAATTCGATGAAACAAGAATTATTTTGCGCTGTCTACGATCAGATCAACTGCCTTCTGTACAGCTAAATCATCCTTTAAGCTATCCTTACCAGCCTCGCCAAGGTACTCCTTAACCTTGTCAAGCTCCATCTTGTAAGCATCTGCCATCTTCTGCATCTCAGCCTCAACCTCTTCGTCGGAAACCTCGATGTTCTCAGCCTTAGCAACAGCCTCCAGAACCAGACGATTCTTGATGCGTTTCTCAGCCTGTGGCTTCATCTGATCAACAAGAGCCTCTCTTGTCAGACCGGTGTACTGAAGATACTGATCAACAGTCATACCCTGCATCTGAAGTCTCTGCGCGAGATCGTTTGCCATGTTGCGTGCCTGAGAGGTGATCATAGCGTCTGCGATCTCCATGGATGCGTTCTCAACAGCCTTGTCTACTAAAGCGTTCTGCTTTGCAGTCTTCGCTTCCTTCTCCTTGCGCTCGAAAGCCTTAGCCTTCAGATCAGCCTTGTACTCATCAAGAGTCTCGAAATCGGAAACCTCGCTTGCAAACTCGTCATCAAGCTCTGGCAGCTCCTTCGCCTTGATAGCCTTAACAGTTACCTTGAAGGTAGCTGGCTTTCCTGCCAGGCTAGCCTCATGATACTGCTCTGGGAATGTAACGTTAACCTCAGTCTCCTCGCCAGCGTTCTTGCCAACTAACTGCTCCTCGAATGTATCGATGAAGCTGTGAGAACCGATGGCCAGATCATAATCGGTACCCTTGCCACCTGCAAATGCAGTTCCGTCAACGAATCCCTCATAGTCGATGGTAACGATGTCACCGTCAGCTACCGGACGATCCTCTACAGTTACGGTTCTAGCCTGCTGATTCTGAACCTTCTTCAGTTCTTCCTCAACCTCTTCGTCGGTAACTTCTACCGGCTGTGCCTCATACTCAAGACCCTTGTACTCGCCAAGAGTTACTTCCGGCTTAACTGCTACAGTTGCAGTGAAGATGAAGGACTTGCCCTTCTCGATCTGAGTTACATCGATCTCTGGCTGGGAAGTGATTACTAAACCGCTCTCCTTTGCTGCCTCTTCGTAAGCTTGTGGAATAATCTCGTTTGCTGCGTCCTCATAGAAGATACCTGCGCCGTACATCTTTTCGATCATAGCACGAGGTGCCTTGCCCTTGCGAAAACCAGGCAGCTGAATTCTGCCCTTATTCTTGATATATGCTTTCTGCATGGCTGCCTCAAACTGCTCAGCGCTAACTTCGATGGTCAGCTTTGCCATGCTCTTTTCCAGATTTTCTACCTGTACACTCATTACTGGTTCCTCCTAAAAAAACTTTCGTCCTTATCATATGACGCTTGCCACATCTAACTACTATCTATTTTAGTCATATGTCTGCAATATACGATTATACAACACAAGCTTCGAAATTGCAAGCGATAATTGCGATTCCCGCGGTTTTGTGAACTACTCGGTCATAGAATGGCCGAGCATCCAAAGTTTCCCTTGAATGCCGG
>CAVFYJ010000053.1:0-22996 GCA_963626545.1 Acetatifactor sp.
TTGGATTCCTTACTTTCCCAGCAGAGTCATCAATCGTAAAATTTGTAAAGTGGTGTTATCTTAAAAAATACGAATCGTTAATAGATAACATAACACAAAAGTATTATAACTTATTAAGGGCAAAAATGCGACCCAAAGTAAAAGATGAGATGAGAGGGAAGGAGTCAAACACTATGAAACTTGCGGAAACCTTAAAAGAGCAGATTTAAGAATGCCTGGATCACTTGGAAAAACTAATTATTGCAATTAATAAGACCAATATGAAAACTTATGCAGATGGAGAATTACTTTCGGATTTACTTGCAAAAAGAGATATTTTAAAATTGCGTATCGTAAGTCTTCAAAATGCAATCACTAATGCAAGTAATTTATGCTTTCGGTCACGTGGAGATAAAATTCGGCAGTTAGCAGCAATTGATGTGCGAACTTTGCAAAAGAGAGTAGATGGTCTTAGTCGTGATTACCGAGTGTTGGATAATCGAATTCAGGCAGTTGCGACCAGATATTAACACACAGCGAGGGCGGGGACGGGGCAAATCAATCGGATTTTCTTTTATACCATAACATAAAAGTAGCATAACTTTAAAGACGAAAAAACTTCCACCCAGAAATTCTCTTTCAAAATACCATCTCCAACATCCCAAAATCACAAAAATAGAGCCTATCCCTATTTTTCAAATTCTCAAAATAGGATAGACTCTATGAATAAATAAAAAGAAACTTCTACTAACTCGATATTCAGTAACAGTATATATTCATTATCCCGCCGTCGCGAATTACATTTTGTAGTGGGCGATCATTAAGATCTTCATATGTATTCATAGTAAGCCTCCAATTATATGTTAGTTTTTGGTTTAGTTCTTTTGCTTTCAGATTCATTATAGACAAGTGTGTATTGATGTCAAATACAAACACTTGTATTTCAATTATTTTTTATTATATGCCAGCAACAGTTCATTCTGAAGTGCCTCAATTTTTTTTTCCTTTTCTAAGCGCAGCTCATTGAGTTCCTTTTGGTGCGTTTGTGATAATTCTAACCGAAGAGATAGAAGTGCAGTTTTCGCTTCTTGAATTGCAGTCTGATCAGAAAGCTGTTGGGATTGCATATCAAATAGTTGCTTTTGAAGTTGCGCGATTTCAGCGTCTTTCTCTTTGCGAATAGCATTTTCTGTCTGTCGAACAGCCTCTTTTTTGGCCAGCTCAGCCTCATAAACAGCCTTTTCTTTTTCAGAAACAGCTTGCCTCAGTTCATCCTCAAGCATTTGCTTCACTTTTATCGCAGCAGTTTTCTCATCTGTTAATTCTTTTTCAAGTGTCTGGCAATGCTGTGCCATTTGCTCATATTGTTCTTTTTCTTTTTCAGCCTGCTTTGCCTGAGAGAGTAACACTTCGTTCATTGCCTGCTTTGCATTTGCCTGTTCTTCAGCAGCAGCTAATGATTTTTCTAGACGTTCTATCGTAGCTGTCAATTCTTTATTTTTTTCTTGAATTGCAGTGACTTCTTTTTTTGCTTCTGCTTTTTCAAGATTGACTTCATCTGCCATACGATCACGCTGGCCACGAAGTTCTTTTATTGTCCGAGCATTTTCTTCTAACTGGTTATGAAATTCTCCGCGAATTCGGTCATCCGATGAAGAAACTGCGCGGAGTGCCTCCAAATAAAGACGAACCAGCGTGTTTGCATATTGCTCAAAGGTCTCTATGTTTTTTGCTTGATCGGTTACAGTCACAGTTTCCTTTTCCTGCTCCAGCGAATAAGCATCCATGAGTGTGTTAAACACACGATCCTTGTTTCCTCCAATTGAAGCAGACAGTGCCTCTAAGCGCTCCTTTGTCTCATCTGAGATACGAAATGATTTGATTTCAGCCATGATAATCCTTCCTTCTATTTTCTTTTCTATCTGTGGGTATAACTGCACCAACTATTACACCAGCTATGTTTCTCATACATACGAATCTTCTGATCCTTCTTAAGCCATCGTATATTCATATCAAATCTTTTTACAATTCTATTGTAATACATAAAGTTTACTTTGTAAAGTATAAGTTTACATATGAGCGAATAAAGAGTTCGTATAATAGATATTATACGAACTTATATAGGTAAAAATAGCTTGATTTTGGGTCGAAAACAGGGTATAATCCCCTCATAAAGTAATATACGAACTATATATTGCTGTTTAACGAACTTTTAAATAACTTTCAATAACTTTAGACAGGAGATGTAATACAGAAATGGCAAACAAGAAATCACTTGCTCTGACAAAAGAGCAATACGAAAATTTGATTGAGGCAATGAGAAAAGGTGGAAAGACGTTCCGGGCAAATGACCGAATCGCAACGGCGCTTGTCTTGGAAGCCAATCTTGGTCTTCGAATTGGTGATATTTTAAAGCTTCGGTTGCAGGATATTGTGCTGGATGGAGCGCGATATCGCCTGAATATTACAGAGGAGAAAACGCAAAAGAAGCGTGTCTTCACCGTACCACAGCCGATCTACCAGTATTTGCGCGTATATTGTATTGATCACGACATCAAATCGAATGAAGTGATTTTTCCGATTACAGAGCGCGCTGTTCAAAAATACCTGGCAAAAGCAGCAGAGGAACTTGGCTATCCGAGCATTGGCACCCATAGTTTTCGTAAGTTTTTTGCAACAGAAATCTATGTAAACAATAACTATAATATCATTCTTGTGCAGCAACTTTTGCAGCACAGTTCCTCTGCCATTACGCAGCGCTACATTGGTATTTCAAGTAAGGAATTGGAGGACGCACTTGCAGGGCATATTGACCTCCGGTAAAAAAAACTATAGAATGAACCAGAAAAGAATTGAAAGACATAGAAATGGAGTGTATAAAATCAAATGGGAAATATGCAATATAATACAAAGAATGTAAAACAAGAGAAAACAAATCAAAATGTTCAAATTGCAAATCAAGCATCTTATACGATACGAAAGGGTGATGCCCAGGATCTTGATTCAATTGTAGCGATTTATGATCGTATTTTAACGTCAGAAGAGCAAGGGAAAACGGTAATTGGATGGATTCGCGGTATTTATCCGACAAGAGATACTGCAATAGAAGCATTAAAAGCGGATGAATTGTTCGTAATGGAATCCAATCAAACGGTGGTTGCAGCTGCACGTATCAATCAAATTCAAGTTCCAGAATATGCCAATGCCAATTGGAAATGGAAAGCGGAAGATCATCAGGTTATGGTACTTCACACACTTGTCGTAGACCCGTTATGTGCTGGAAAGGGATATGGAAGTGCATTCGTAAAGTTTTATGAAGAATATGCAAAAGAAAAAGGCTGTTTCGTCCTTCGCATTGACACCAATGCTAGAAACAAAGCAGCCCGCAGACTATATTCCCATCTAGGATACCATGAAGCCGACATTGTTCCTTGCCAGTTTAACGGTATCCCTAATGTCCAATTAGTGTGCCTAGAAAAAGAGTGCAATTAACAAATTAGTAATGTAAATTAATCGTATAACATAGCAAATCAATACACGTATTTATTACGTTTTACTAATTAGTGAGATTAATGGGCGGCTTTATCGCGCTTTCTGTTCAAGTAGATATCCAACTTTTCCTTCATATTCTCAGGAATTTCCTTAGAAACCGGACAATGCTTTGCACATGCCATATGCTCGGTAAAAGCAGTAATAAAAGCGATATCCTTTGCCATATGTTCTGCCTTCATAACATCCATGGTGTCATAACGGTTATGAATGGTTGCAGTATTGCTGGATGCAAGACGGGCAAAGGAGACTGCCGGAACACCCTTATCAGCAAACGGAGTGGAATCACTTGAGTAAACGCCCTGTCTTGCGGTCATTCCAAAGCCCATCTCTGAGGACAGATACTCAATGTAGTGAACTAACTTTTCCTCGGTAGTACAACATGCGATAAACTTACCCATGATGCAGCCGATCATATCCAGATTGATATTTAAAACGGTCTTCTTTAACTCTTCCTCATGTGCAGCTACATATGCCTTGGAGCCAATGAGACCTCTTTCCTCGCTGCCGCACCATACAAAGCGCAGGCTGTAGCGATGTGGATGCTGTCTGAAATAATCTGCAATTCCAAGAAGGCCAACGCCGCCAGACATATTGTCGTAAACACCCTGAGACAGTGGAGTAGAGTCATAGTGTGCACTTAAAACGATCATTTCATCAATCTCGCCTGGAAGATCCAGAATGACATTGTGGGAATCGCCCATCCATTCATCCTGATTTAATATGATCTTTGCGGTCTTTGTATCCTGATTTACCAGCTTGATGGCTGATTTTGCATTGATATTGACACATGGAATCTTCTTGCCATCGCTTCCCTCACGAACAAAGCTTCTAAGCTCACGAAGGTCGATATCCTCGTCTGCAAAGTTTGCATTGCCATCGTATGTAATAATGCCAACCGCACCATTTTCGATCAAATCGTGATAGTTCCAGTAGCCAACGCCACCATCAATCATTACAATCTTTCCTTTACACTGGGAAAGGGAGCAGGCATCGGTGTTTGGCATATAATAAAATGGAGCTTCAACAGTACCACTGCCTGCGCAGCGATAGCCCTTACATGGAATTTCCTTTCCGTCTGCTGTCAATACAGCCTCGTAAATATCCCACATCTCAACTGGAAATGCCTCAATACGAGCCTCCAGTCCCATCTTTTTACAGCATTCCTGCAAATAAACGGCAGCATCTGCTTCCTCCTTTGTACCACTGATACGGATATGTGCCATATCCTGAAGAATTTGCATCATCTCAGCTGGATAATTTTCTGTAAATAATCCCATCGCTTTCCTCTTTTCCGCATAGCTTGACAACACGATACCTATGCTTATTTGCTTTTTGTGATTTTATTGCGTTTTGTATTGTCATAGTTTTCATTATAAAAGCAGCAAAAAGCAATGTCAAGCAAACATAAGCAAACAAACATAAAAAGAAGTTATTTTGAATAAAGTGTTAGCAACCATTGTTAGACAGGGAAATGCTGCGTGAAAGTAAATGCAAAGCTTCAAAAAGTATTGGCAATCATCACTTTCTTTTGTATGGTATTTTTGATGGGACGTGGAGCCGGATATTTGCAGGAGACAGCTGCACTCGTATCACACGTATCCTATTCCGAAAACTGGGGACTTGGCTTTGGCGAGTCTGGAACACAACCAACAGGAAATGCTTCGCCGGAGGAAATGGCAAAATACAATGCTTACTATATGGGAAGCAAAGACAAAAATGTGCTTTATCTGACGTTCGATTGTGGATATGAAAATGGCAATACACCTGCGATTCTGGATGCACTGAAAAAGCATCAGGCAAAAGCAACCTTTTTTGTTGTCGGTCATTTTTTGGAATCGTCGCCAGAACTAGTGCAGCGTATGGTACAGGAAGGCCATACCGTTGGAAACCATACCTACCATCACCCGGATATGTCCTCTATTTCAACAATGAGTGCTTTTCAAAAAGAGCTTGATGACGTGCGCAGCTTGTATAAAGAAGTAACAGGACAGGAGATGACAAAGTACTATCGACCTCCACAGGGAAAATACAGCACAGAGAATTTAAAAATGGCACAAGAACTTGGATATCACACCTTCTTTTGGAGTCTTGCCTATGTTGACTGGAATACCGACAATCAGCCAACACACGAAGAAGCCTTTTCCAAATTAATTCCTCGTATTCATCCGGGAGCAATTGTTCTGTTACACAATACGTCAAAGACAAACGGTGAAATTCTTGATGAACTTTTAACCAAATGGGAGGAGATGGGTTATACCTTCGGGACTCTTGATGCGTTTTTAACATAATCTGGATTGTTACAGTTCACGGATAAGCTTTTTGTAACTCTGCCCATGAACTGTAACTTTAGATCAGTACTGAACTGCTTTTGTAAAATTTGCACTTGCCATTTTTCACTATTTTTGCTATACTCTCTTCGTATTAGGCAATTAGCCTCGATCCACGGTTGTCAGGGAAAATCTCTCTGGCAGCCGTTTTTTTATGGATCATCAGAGATATCTTCAAGCTCAAACGAGGATTCCAAGAACTTCCGTATCTTTATATGGATCAACATTTTGAAAGGAGCAGCTTACGTTATGTTCAAAAAAATCCTTCCTCTGCTGCGCGACATTGCAATTGTAATCGGCGGAAACATCATTTACGCCTGCGGCGTTGCATTCTTTATCCTGCCTGGTGGACTGATCACCGGTGGTACAACGGGAATTGCCTTATTTGTCCAGCACCTTGCAGGCATTCCAATCTCAACTTTTGTCCTTTGCTTTAACGCAGCGATGTTTCTGCTGGGATTATTCATTCTAGGACGCAAATTTGCGGCAACAACAGTTCTTTCCACCTTTGTCTATCCATTGGCGCTTGAGCTGATTCAGCGGCTGTCAAATGGATTCGTGATTACAACGGATCCTGTTTTGTGCACGGTATTTGGCGGTCTGTGTATCGGTGTCGCACTCGGAATCGTGATCCGTACCGGTGCCTCGACAGGAGGTATGGATATCCCACCGCTTGTACTAAACAAATTGTTTCATCTGCCGGTATCGGTAACAATGTATCTGTTTGATTTTGTGATTCTGATTTTACAGGCATTTTCCTGTACAGGAGAAGAAGTGTTGTATGGTATCTTATTGATTTTAATCTATACCATGGTTTTAGAGAAATGCCTAATGATTGGCTCGGAAAAGGTTGAAATTAAAGTCATTAGCCACGAGCATGAAAAGATTCGTCAGGAAATTTTGCAGGAGATCGACCGTGGTGTTACCATATTAAGTGGTCAGACCGGCTATATGCGTGAGGATACCGAGCTTGTCTTAAGTGTCGTATCCAGCCGTGAAGTTGGCCGTGTCCGCAAACTGATTCACAGCATCGACAGTGGTGCATTTTTGATCATCAGTCGTGTGACCGAGGTGCGTGGCCGCGGCTTCACAGAGGAGAAAGAGTATAAATGAGTCGGAATAACTGTCGGCACAGGTAACTTTTTGTAGAAATAGCAGGAATGGGAACTTGTACAGGTACTTTTCGTTGTGTAATATAATGTCAGATGGACTTATCATGCTAGCTTAGTGTTGCCAAAATAGCAGAACTGCAAATCATGCAAAAAGAAAAGCAATAAAGCAAAAATGTAGGCAATAAAACGGGTTTGGCATGAAGACTTCAAAAAATTACGCTTTGCGTATTTGAACTATATAGTAGGAGGGAATACCGCATGGTAGAGACAAATGTTGCAAACAATCAGCCTGTAAGCGATGCGTATCTCGAGAAGATGAACGCATACTGGCGTGCTGCAAACTACTTAGGCGCTGCTCAGCTGTATCTGCTGGACAACCCACTGTTACGTGAGCCGCTGACAATGGAGCATGTAAAGAAGAAGATCGTAGGTCACTGGGGAACTGTTCCGGGACAGAACTTCGTATATGTTCACTTAAATCGTGTCATCAAGAAGTACGATCAGGACATGATTTTAATTTCTGGTCCTGGACATGGTGGAAACTTTTTCGTAGCAAACACCTATCTGGAAGGTACCTACAGCGAGGTATATCCGAACATTGGCGAGGATATGGATGGTCTGAAGAAGCTGTGTAAGCAGTTCTCCTTCCCAGGTGGAATCTCCAGCCACGTAGCACCTGAGACACCAGGTTCCATCAACGAAGGTGGTGAGCTTGGCTATTCTCTGGCACATGCTTTTGGTGCTGTATTTGATAACCCAGATTTGGTTGCAGCATGTATCGTTGGTGATGGTGAGGCGGAGACTGGTCCTCTGGCTACATCCTGGCAGTGTAACAAGTTTTTAAACCCGATCAACGATGGTGCTGTTCTTCCGATTCTTCATCTGAATGGATATAAGATCAGCAACCCGACCATCTTCGCACGTAACACTCATGAGGAAGTAGAGCACTTCTTCGACGGATGCGGCTGGAAACCATATTTCGTAGAGGGAAGCGATCCGATGGAGATGCACAGAAAGATGGCAGACGCACTGGATCAGGCAATGGACGAGATCAAGGCAATTCAGAAGAATGCACGTGAAAACAACGATACCACCAGATATAAGTGGCCAATGATCGTTCTTCGTACACCAAAGGGATGGACTGGACCGAAGGTAGTAGATGGAAAGCAGATCGAGGGATCCTTCCGTGCACATCAGGTTCCGATCATGATGGATCAGCCAGAGCATCTTCAGATGTTAAACGACTGGTTAAAGAGCTATCATCCAGAAGAGTTGTTTGATGAGAATGGCAGACTGATTCCAGAGTTAAGAGAGCTGGCTCCAAAGGGAGACAGAAGAATCGGTTCCAATCCGCATGCAAATGGTGGAAAGCTTCTTAGAGACCTGCGTCTCCCAGATTTCCGCAAGTATGGCATTGATGTTCCGAAGCCAGGTGCTGTTGAGGCACAGGATATGATTGAGCTGGGTGGATTTGTAAGAGATATCTTCAAACTCAACGAGGATTCCAAGAACTTCCGTATCTTTGGACCAGATGAGACCATGTCTAACCGTCTGGGCAAGGTATTTGAAGTAACCAACCGTGATTGGAACGATGAGAAGTATGATTCTGATGAGTTCTTAGCAGCCGATGGCCGTGTTATGGACTCCATGTTAAGTGAGCATATGTGTGAGGGATGGCTGGAAGGCTATCTGTTAACTGGACGTCATGGTTTCTTTGCAAGCTACGAGGCATTCATCCGTGTTGTAGATTCCATGTGTGCACAGCATGCAAAGTGGCTAAAGGTTTGCAACCAGCTGCCGTGGAGACAGTCTATTGCATCCTTGAACCTGATTCTGTCCTCCAACGTATGGCAGCAGGATCACAACGGATTTACCCATCAGGATCCAGGTTTCTTAGATCACATCGCAAATAAGAAGGCAGACGTTGTACGCCTGTATCTGCCGCCGGATACCAACTGTCTGTTATCCTGCTTCGATCACTGCATCAGAAGCCGTGATTATGTAAACGTACTGGTAACTTCCAAGCATCCGAGACAGCAGTGGCTGACCATGGAGCAGGCTGTAAAGCATTGCACACAGGGTATCGGCATCTGGGAGTGGGCAAGTAACGATCAGGGCTCTGAGCCAGATATCGTTATGGCATGCTGTGGTGATACACCGACACTTGAGACACTGGCAGCTGTTACCATCTTAAGAGAGGCCATTCCGGAAATCAAGATTCGTGTAATCAATGTAGTCGACCTGATGAAGTTAGAGCCAGCAACCGAGCATCCGCACGGTCTGACCGATGCTGATTATGACGCTCTGTTCACAAAGGATAAGCCGATCATCTTTGCATTCCATGGTTATCATACACTGATTCACGAGCTGACCTACACCAGAACAAACCGCAACATCCATGTTTACGGTTACAAGGAAGAGGGTACCATCACAACACCATTCGATATGCGTGTTCAGAATGAGATCGACCGTTTCCATCTGGTAAAGAATGCAATTCAGAATCTGCCGCAGTTAGGAAATCGTGGTGCTTATCTGATTCAGAAGATGAACGATAAGTTAGTAGAGCATAAGCAGTACATCCATGAGTATGGTATTGATATGCCGGAGATCCGCGACTGGAAGTGGAACCTGTAATGATTCGATGAAGCGCAGCGGAATCGAGGTGCGGTTCTGAATAATTACGATTCTCAATCAATAAATCAAAATAAAAAAGACAGGGAAGGCTTTTTACAGCTTTTCCTGTCTTTTTCTTCTGTATTGGGCTGGTGTGCAGCCGCTTCGTTCCACAAAGATGCGGTAAAAATAGCCCTTATTGTGATAGCCAACTTCTTCTGCAATCTGCTCAATTGTACGATCTGTCTCACTGAGGAGCTGTTCGGCGCGCTCCAAGCGGAGCATTTGCAGATATTCGGTGTAAGTCATTCCTGTCTGAGATTTTAACAGTCGGTTAAAATAATCTTCATGAAAATGAAATTCCTTCGTCAGCATCTGAATCGAAATATGATTTAAATGCAGTTTCATAAAATCAGTAATCTGATTGAGTAAAATCAAATTCATGCGTCGCCTCTGCTGTTTGGAGAGTGAAAATTCATATTGAGAGCCCAAAATTTGAAACACACGCGTCATCAAGCCACGGCAGATCAGCGGAGTGGCAATATCATGGCGTGTCAGTTCGCACAAAACAGAAAGCAGTGTATTTTCCATATCTTCCACAATCTTTGGCTCACGCGGCCGAAACATCAAAAACTGCTGCAACGATTTTTGTTCAAGAAGCGCCATATGAAGAAACGATGCGATATCTCCGAGCGCGGTATGATGATCGCTGATGCTGGTAAACATCGCATTCGTGATGCCGAAGAATACAATCGTGCATTCATTTTCATCTAAAATTTCCTGATGCAGACAGTTTTTATCAATTAGGCAAAACTCGCCAGGATGGAAGATATATTCCGTTCCTAAGATCTTCTGATGATATTCCCCCTCCATCACATAGAAAAATTCCAGATATTCGTGCGAGTGCAACTGTGTCCGCGTGTCAGGCAAAAATTCCTTCTCATAACAGAATGGGTATGGTGTCGGAAGAAACGTGGCCGACAACTGATGACCATCATGAATGTTCCAGAGAAGGGCAAATAGATGTTCCTCATCGGAGAGCGGATAGGGGCGCACCCCTTGAGCACTAGAGGAGTATTCCGGTATCAGAATGCCAAATCGTTCATAGGCCTTTGGCATCTGTGCCTGAGAAGTTTGATAAATTGTATCTTTTACATATTGAATTAGTGACATAAAAATATGCCTTTCTACTGTAAAGTCCCGTGACCGAAGCCACGGGACATGATTGTTTCTTGTTTTTATTAAACTATAGTTGCTTCAATATAATATAGTCGCGTCATAGAAGAATTATTGTAACTATTCAGAACTACATTTATTACTACATTTATTACTTCTTATTCTCAACCTCTGCCAGCTTCATAGCACGAACCTTTAAGGAAAGTCCAAACAGGTTGATGAAGCCCTCTGCATCGTGATGATCATACATATCACCAGTAGCGAAGGAAGCGATGCTCTCATTGTACAGGCTGTATGGAGAGGTAGTTCCCTGCTTGATAATGTTGCCCTTGTAGAGTTTTAAGTTTGCAGTACCAGTTACATATTCTTGGCTGGTCTTGATGTAAGCGCGAAGGGAATCGCACAGAGGAGTGAACCACTTGCCCTCGTATACCAGATCTGCAAAACGGTTGTCAACAGTCTTCTTAAATGCCATGGAATCACGGTCAAGAATCAGCTCCTCAAGCTGCTTGTGAGCTGCCATCAGGATGGTTCCACCAGGAGTCTCATAAACACCACGGGACTTCATACCAACAACACGGTTCTCAACGATATCAACAATACCGATTCCGTTTGCGCCGCCGATCTTATTTAACTCGGTAACGATCTCAGAATACTTCATCTCTTTTCCGTTTAATGCAACCGGGATACCCTTCTCAAAGGAAATGGACAGCTCAGTAGCAACGTCTGGTGCCTTCTCTGGAGATACACCTAAAACAAGCAGATGATCATAATTTGGAGCCTGAGACGGATCCTCTAACTCCAGACCCTCATGGCTGATATGCCACAGGTTACGGTCACGGCTGTAGCTGTTATCAACAGAAGAGAACGGAAGATTGATGCCGTGCTTCTTGCAGTACTCAATCTCATCCTCACGGGATCTCATGTTCCAGGTCTCATTGCATCTCCAAGGAGCAATGATCTTTAAATCTGGAGCAAGTGCCTTGAATGCCAGCTCGAAACGAACCTGATCGTTACCCTTTCCGGTAGCACCGTGACATACGGCAACAGCACCTTCTTTTCTTGCGATCTCAACTAACTTCTTTGCGATCAGTGGACGCGCCATGGAGGTACCTAACAGATACTCATTCTCATAGGTAGCGTTTGCCTGAACACACGGAGCAACATACTCGTCACAGAACTCATCGACAACATCCAGAATGTACAGCTTCTCAGCACCGGAAAGCTTTGCACGCTCCTGAAGACCATCAATCTCATTTCCCTGTCCTATATTGACGCAGCAGCAGACAACATCATAATCATAATTCTCCTTCAGCCACGGGATGACAGCAGTGGTATCAAGACCGCCTGAATAAGCCAGAACAACTTTTTCCTTCATAATTGTATCTCCTCTATTTCTTTTTCACTTTTTGTTGAAAACTGTATAAAAAAACCGCATATACCGTTTCTTCTGTTTGTTTTCTGTACAACACTATACAACATTACCCTTTGAATTGCAATAGGAAAAAATAAAAAAAGTGAAAAAGGGTATTGCATAAATAAAACATTATGCGTATAATGTTGAATATTAGCCAAGAATGTATTGCATATATTCAAATACAATGCATATAAAAGCATGGCAATGAACTTAGAATTGTTCATAAAACAGCGCATGAATCATTTTGCAAGAATATTGTTTTCTACTTGATTCTGATTCAGAGTGTGCTATACTTGGCGTTAGAAAGTTAGAAAAGATAAAGGAAGGATATAAACTTATGATTACAAAGATAGAAGGCGGCGTAACCGCACCAAAGGGATTTCTGGCATCTGGATTAAATGCTGGTATTAAGAATCAGACGAAAAAAGATATGGCTATGGTTTACAGTACAACACCATGTGCTGCAGCTGGTGTATTTACCACGAATCTGGTAAAGGCAGCTCCCGTAAAGTGGGATAAGGAGATCGTAACCAATTCCCCATATGCACAGGCAGTTGTTGTAAACAGCGGTATTGCAAATGCATGTACTGGAGCAGAGGGACTTGGTTACTGCGCCGATACTGCAAAGGAAGCGGCTGCTGTTTTAAATGTTCCAGAGAATGCAGTGCTTGTCGCTTCTACCGGCGTTATCGGACAGCAGCTTCCGATTGATAAGATTAAGGCAGGTGTTGCAGCACTCTCGAAGGTATTAGGAAGTGAGCGTGCGGATGCCAAGCTTGCAGCAGAGGCAATCATGACAACCGATACCAAGAGCAAGGAAGTCGCTTATACCTTTGAATTGGGTGGAAAGACGGTAACCATGGCTGGTATGTGCAAGGGTTCTGGTATGATCCATCCGAATATGTGCACGATGCTTTGCTTCGTTACAACCGATGCTGCGATTTCACACGAGCTTGTTCAGAAGGCACTTAGCACCGATGTTGTGGATACCTTTAACATGATTTCTGTCGATGGTGATACTTCCACGAATGATACCGTGGTGGTTCTGGCAAACGGTCAGGCCGAAAATCCAATGATTACTGAGGAGAATGAAGATTATAAGACCTTCTGTGAGGCACTTCATCAGGTAATGCTTGCACTGTCCAAAAAGATTGCCGGTGATGGTGAGGGATGTACCTGTCTGTTTGAGGCAACAGTAGTCGGCGCCGCAGATAAACAGCAGGCAAGAACGATTGCAAAATCGGTTGTTTGCTCCAGCCTGACAAAGGCGGCTGTCTTTGGTCATGATGCAAACTGGGGCCGTATCCTCTGCGCAATGGGCTATTCTGGTGCACAGTTTGATCCGGAGATCGTTGATATCTGGCTGGAGAGCAAGGCTGGTACCATTAAGATCGTAGAGAATGGTATTGCAACAGACTACAGCGAGGAAAAGGCAACAGAGATTCTCTCCCAGGAAGAGGTGATTGCCAAGATGGATATCAAGCAAGGCACAGAGACTGCTACCGCGTTTGGCTGCGATTTGACCTATGAATATGTAAAGATCAACGGCGATTACAGAAACTAATTGCATAAAAGCAAACAAAAACAACAAATTGCATTGTATCAAAGCGAGTTGCATAATTGCATAGAGGAAAGAAAAACGAAAAACACAAAGGCACAAGGAGAAAAGAAGATGGAATTAGACAGCAAGATTATGGAAAAAGCCGCCACATTAATTGAGGCACTTCCTTATATACAGAGATTTAATCGAAAGATCATCGTTGTAAAGTACGGTGGAAGCGCAATGGCAGATGAGGAACTGAAACGCAATGTTATTAAGGATGTTGTTTTGTTAAAGCTTGTAGGCTTTAAGCCAATTATCGTACACGGTGGCGGCAAGGAAATCAGCCGCTGGGTTTCTAAGGTCGGCATGGAGCCACACTTTGTCAATGGTCTTCGTGTAACCGATGAGGACACAATGGAAATTGCAGAGATGGTTTTAAACAAGGTGAATAAGAGTCTTGTCTCCATGGTACATGAACTTGGTGTGAAGGCAGTCGGCATCTCTGGCAAGGACGGTCAGCTGCTTCGCTGCGATAAGAAGCTTTCCGGTGGACAGGATATCGGCTATGTAGGTGATATCAAAGAAGTCGATCCAAAGATCTTATTTGATCTTCTTGAAAAAGATTTCCTTCCGATTGTATGCCCGATCGGTTTTGATGACAGCTATCACAGCTACAACATCAATGCAGACGATGCCGCATGTGCGATTGCCCGTGCAGTAAAGGCAGAAAAGCTTGCCTTCCTGACCGATGTAGAAGGTGTGTATGCAGATCCAAAGGATAAGAGTACACTGATTTCCGAACTGACAACGGATCAGATGGAAGAGTTGTTAAACAGTGGAAATGTTGGAGGCGGTATGCTGCCGAAGCTTCACAACTGTCTGGAAGCAGTATTAAATGGTGTATCCAGAGTCCACATCATGGATGGCCGAATTGCGCACTGTCTGCTTCTGGAAATTTTTACCAATAAGGGGATCGGTACTGCAATCTTAAAGACAGGTGATGATCATTTCTACACACCAGATGAGCAGAAAAATGATTAAGTAGGAAAAATTAGGAAATAAAGAAAGGCATTGTACTTATGGAAACACAGACAATTATTCAGATGGCAGAGGGTTCTCTGCTTCATACATACAACCGTTTCCCGATCGTTCTTGATCATGGCGAGGATGTTTATCTGTATGACACCGATCAGAAAAAGTATCTTGATTTTGCAGCGGGAATCGCCGTATTTGGACTGGGCTATAGCAACGAAGCCTACAAGACAGCGGTAAAGGAGCAGTTTGATAAGCTCGTTCATACCTCCAATCTTTTTTACAATGAGCCAGCCGCTAAGACCGCAAAAAAGATTACCGAGTTAACCGGAATGGACCGCGTATTCTTTACAAATAGTGGAACAGAGGCGATCGAAGGTGCAATTAAGCTCGTCCGCAAATATGCCTACAATAAGGATGGCCGTACCGATCATGAAATCATTGCCATGAAGCATTCCTTCCATGGAAGAAGCATGGGCGCACTGTCCGTTACTGGAAATGAAGCCTATCAGGCACCATTTAAGCCACTGATCGGCGGTGTTCGCTTTGCAGATTATAATGATCTTGACAGTGTAAAGGCACTGATCAATGATCGTACCTGTGGTATTATCTTAGAGGCACTTCAGGGCGAGGGTGGTATTCATCCAGCTTCCAAGGAATTTATGCAGGGGCTTCGCAAGCTTTGCGATGAGCATGATATTCTTTTGATCTGCGATGAAATTCAGTGTGGTATGGGACGTACGGGAAGTATGTTCTGCTACCAGAGCTATGATGTAAAGCCAGACGTTGTCTGTGTGGCAAAGGCACTTGGAAATGGTCTTCCGGTTGGTGCATTTTTATGCCGTGAGGAGTGTGCAGCACTTGTACCGGGTGATCATGGTTCTACCTATGGCGGTAATCCACTCGTTTGTGCAGCAGCAAATGCCGTTATGGATCAGTTTGAGGCTTTAAATCTGACTGAGCATGTAAAAGAGGTTGGCGCTTATCTGTATGAGAAATTAGAGCAGTTAACGAGCGAGTGCGATTGCATTAAGGATCATCGTGGCGTTGGTCTGATGCAGGGAATTGAGCTTACCATTCCGGTAGGAGAGGTCATCAAGAAAGCTCAGAAGGAAGGCTTGATTATTATTTCTGCATCTGGAAATGTCATCCGTTTTGTTCCGCCGCTTGTAATTGAGAAGGAACATGTCGATGAGATGATTGAAAAGCTGAAAAAGTGCCTGAATTAAATTGTGCATGGCTTTGAAGCGTTTTACATAATTTTCACTTTCATGGAGACACTTGAAAAGAAAAGTGGCAAAAAAATTTCAAGAAAAAGAAAGTGAGGATTTTTATGTGGGGTATCATCTTTGCTCTGATCTCAGGAGCACTTATGAGCATTCAGGGTTTATTTAATACAGAAGTGACAAAGCAGACAAGCCTGTGGGTATCCACAGGCTTTGTCCAGTTAACAGCATTTGTTGTGTGTGTGATCGCATGGCTATGTACTGGTCGTGAAAATGTGGCACTTCTTGCCAACGTACGTCCATGGTATCTGCTAACCGGCGGTATTATGGGCGCTTTCATTACCATCACCGTTGTCCAGAGCATGGGAAAGCTCGGACCTGCCCAGTCGGTCATGATCATTGTCACCTCACAGGTGGTAATCGCCTATTTAATTGAATTATTTGGCCTTTTTGGAAGTGAGAAAGCTGATTTTTCGTGGCGAAAGCTTCTTGGACTTGTAATTGCTATTGTGGGAATTCTTCTCTTTCGCTGGGAGAAAGCGTAACCTGGAGTGTGCGTTTTTGCGAATAGGTGTCCCGTGAACAGTAACAATTTTTCGAGAAACTTTTTTAGAAAATTGCAAAAGCCCCTTGCATACTGATTCATATTTTTGTAGAATGATAGTATCGGTACAGCAGATGCCTGCCGAAAGGTGGGATCGGATGAAAAAGACACATCAATGGATGCTGTTTTTTCTTTTTCTGTTTTTTGCGTCCACACTGACTGCGTGTACAAAAAATGCAGAAAAGCTTGTCTTTTATCAGACAAAGGAAACTTTTGGTTCGGAGTATGTTTCAGAAGACAAGGAAAACGAAGATACAAAAGCAGTTGAGTTTCATACAACCGAAGCGCATATCGCTGAAATTGTTGAGACACCTATAATTGAGACTCATACGATCGAGGAAAATGTTACAGAAACGATTGCTGTTTATCTATGTGGTCAAGTTTACAATCCGGGTGTTTATGTATTGGAGGCGGGTTCGCGTCTCTATCAGGCTGTTGAGATGGCTGGTGGTCTGACCGACCAGGCACAGGCAGAGGCCGTGAATCTGGCAAGAGTCCTTTCGGATTCCGAGCAGATTTATATACCGAATATCTCCGAGCATGTTTCCATACCAGTGGCAGAACATTTGCCGTCTGCTTCCACAGTGGCTTCAGGTGAGTCAACTGGTTCGGATGGGGAAACTATTTCTAAGCCTTCTGACAATCCTCTTGTCGTTAATATCAATCAGGCATCTGTAGCAGAACTGATGCAGCTGCCGGGAATCGGTCAGGTAAAAGCAGAGGCAATTGTAGCGTATCGAAACAGCAATGGCTTGTTTTCTTCGATTGAAGAGATCAAAAATGTACCGGGGATAAAAGAAGCGGCTTTTGAAAAAATCAAAGGCATGATTATAGTATAGTTTTTTAGGTAAGACAGAACAGGAGTGGCTCGAAGGTGGCAAAGATATTAGTGGTAGATGATGAGAAGATTATAGTAAAAGGCATCCGGTTCAGTTTGCTTCAGGATCAGATGGAAGTGGACTGCGCGTATGACGGAGAGCAGGCAGTAGAGATGGCAAGAAAAACGGAGTATGATGTCGTTCTTCTTGACGTGATGCTGCCAAAGCTTGATGGGTTTCAGGTATGTCAGGCAATTCGCGAATTCTCCAATATGCCGATCATTATGCTAACAGCAAAGGGTGATGATATGGACAAGATTCTCGGTCTGGAGTATGGAGCCGATGATTATGTCACAAAGCCTTTTAATATTCTTGAAGTCAAAGCCAGAATCAAGGCCATCATGAGAAGAAGCAGCAATACGATGGTTCATCCGCCACAGCCGCAGGAAAACAGTACGGATATTGTTACCGGAGATCTGCGTCTTGACATTCAAGGGCGTCGTTTGTTTATCCTTGGCAGTGAGATCAATGTAACCGCACGCGAGTTTGATCTTTTAAAGCTTTTGGTGCTTCATCCTAATAAGGTTTACAGTCGTGAGGAATTGTTAAATCTTGTCTGGGGTTATGAGTATCCGGGTGATGTGCGTACGGTTGACGTACATATCCGAAGACTTCGTGAAAAGATTGAACGCAATCCGAGCGAGCCGAAATATGTGTTTACAAAATGGGGAGTGGGATATTATTATAAGGCATGATAGCAAAAAAAAATCGTAATTTTTTCTGGGGAAGTTTCCGATTTTATATTTTCTTTCTGCTTTTGATCATGGGGTTATTGCCACTTCTTGCCGGATCCGAGATGATCAAACGCTCGTACCGTAGCTCAATCATTGATCAGAAGCTGTCAGAGTTACGCTATACCTGTCAAACGGTAACAAGGCAGATGTCTGGCAATTCCCTCACTGAAGCAGTAGATGATGATATCACACGGGAACTCAGTTTCCTTGCTGAATACAGCGGGGGACGTCTTCTTCTTGTGGACAACTCCTATCGCATCGTATTTGATACGTTTGGCGTATCACAAAACAAATATTGCATTTCAGAGCAAATTATTGATACCTTTGGCGGCAGTTCGTATGAAATGTATTCACCGAAAACCGAATATCTGGAGCTTGCCGTGCCGCTTCGAACAAAGACGATGCTGGCAGACGGAGATGACAGTATTACTGGCGTGTTGCTTTTAAGTGCGTCTGGCACGTGGATTGCAAAAATGATCGATTCCATGAATCGTCAGATCTTTTTAATTGAAATTACGGGATCCATGATTTTATTTGCGCTGAGTTTTATTTTTGCATGGACAAGTTCGACTCCGTGGAAGGATCTGGTCACAACACTGCAGCAGGTTCTTGACGGAAATTTGGATGTCACATTCTCGTCGGAAGGCGGTTACAACGAAACAAAGGAGATTATCAATACGTTCAATCAGGTATTGGAGCGATTGCGGGCAATTGACCAGTCACGTCAGGAATTTGTCTCCAATGTCTCCCATGAGCTGAAAACGCCAATCACATCCATGCGCGTATTGGCGGATTCACTGATTGCAGAGGATAACGTGCCAGTTGATATTTATCGTGAGTTTATGCAGGATATTTCGGATGAGATTGACCGCGAGACAAAGATCATCAACGACTTGCTCGCACTCGTTCGTCTGGATAAGAATGCGACTGAGTTAAATATCAGTCCGGTCAATATCAACAATCTGATCGAACAGATCTTAAAGCGTGTACGTCCGATCGCAAAGACGCGTTCCATTGAGATTATCTTCGAGAGCTTTCGCCCAGTAACGGCAGAGGTGGATGAGACGAAGTTAAGTCTTGCCGTCACGAATCTGGTGGAGAATGGTGTAAAGTATAATAACGATGGCGGCTGGGTGCGCGTATCACTCAACGCTGACCATAAATACTTTTACATCAAAGTGTCCGATTCTGGTGTCGGTATTCCAAAAGATGCACTTCCAAGAGTTTTTGAGCGTTTTTACCGAGTCGATAAAGCGCGCTCACGAGAGACAGGCGGAACGGGTCTTGGTCTTGCAATTACAAAGAATGTTGTACAATTACATCACGGCGGTATTCGTCTGGAGAGTACCCTTGGAGAGGGAACAACCTTCCTTGTGCGTATTCCACTGAAATATATTGAGTAAAGGAAAGAGGAAACAGGAGAGGCAGAATATGAAGAAAAAAATGATTTTGACGCTGTTCCTTTTGCTTTTTGGCATACTTGTGGGATGCAGCAGGAAGAATACGCCACAGGATGGATTGCGAGTCTATTACCGGGAGCTTTCTGGAAATGGAATCAGCTCATACGTTTACAAACCATCCTCCACGGATCAGGAAACGGTGATCGACGAGCTGTGGACAAAGCTTACAAAGAGCAATTCTGAGGAAGAGCGTCTTAGCTTAATTCCGTCTGATCTGAAGTTGGTACGTTCTGTCGTGGAAAACAGCGGTCTGGAACTCTATTTTGATAGCTCTTATCAGGACATGGATACGGTATCAGAGTTATTGTTTCGAGCAGGTGTTGTAAAGACCTTCTGTCAGGTCGATGGAATTGAGTCCGTAACGTTTTTTGTCGATGAAAAACCATTAACCAATAGCTCTTATGCGCCGCTTGGTGCACAGACTGCCTCGGATTATGTGGACATTGTCGGCAATGGGCTAAGCAGCCAGAAAAAAGCAACACTGACGTTATACTATGCAAATGAGAAAGGCGATGCTCTCGTAAAAAAGATTCAAGATGTTGTCTATGAGAGTTCGTATTCCATTGAGAAAGATGTGATTAACCGCTTAATTCAAGGACCGTTCGGGGATGGCTATTTTCGAACACTTCCGGCAAATTTGCAGTTAATCAGTATTGGGGTCAAGGATAAAATTTGTTATGTGAACTTTGATTCCTCGTTCTTGACCGACGCACTTTCGATTGATGGAAATCTGATCGTATATTCCATTGTAAATTCATTGACTGAACTAGCAGATGTCCAGCGTGTTCAAATCATGGTGGATGGTGACAGCAACATTGTGTTCCGTGACATTTCACTTGGAAGTCCGCTAGAGCGCAATTTAAATTATTAAACTTTAGTCAGTAGGAGGTATCACACGAAACGACCATTACTTTTTCTTGCATGTTCTTTTCTTGTGGGAGAATTCGTTTCTCACATATACATACAAATGAAAATGGAAATGACAAATGAATTACAAGATCTACTTATCGTTATATTGATCGTCGGCATTTTTATGCCGGCGATTTTTTTAGGACTGATACAATTTGTGTGGAAAAAAGGAAGACAGAAAGTGGTTCAAAAAAGAGTGGATCGGGAACCTATTTGTAAAGTCAGTAAGAGAGTACTACTCTGGCTGTATATAGGTATGTTTACAGCAATGATTGGCGCCATGTGCTGTTTCAGTGCGGATGCACATGGAATACTTTATGATACCTTGCTTTCCATGCAGCATACAAATGAAAACAATTCGTATAATGCAGTTTTGTCATTGAATGATGTGTATGTAGAGGGAACCGTGGCAAAGATAGAAGAGAAGTCGAAGCGCTGGATTTATCTAAAAAATGCTTCAATTCAATCTTCAGAGGGATTGCACGCAGAGGGTGAAGGTGTTATTGTTTTGCTTTCTGCTTCTGGCAATGACTCACCGCGACCGCTTGCTGGAAGCAAAATTGGGCTTACGGGCGAATTATCTTTGTTTTCACAGGCTACCAATCCAGGGGAATTTGATTTAAGGAGTTATTATCACAGCTTAGGCTATAACTTTTGTTTGAGTGCAAATGACGATGCATGGACACAGAAAGGAACACGATATGATCCCATTGCAGAGGGGCTGTGGCAATTAAAAGCATGGATCAAAAATCGTCTTGCACAGCTTATCGGTGCGCAAGATGCAAAGTGGACCGACTATGGTGTTTATTGTGCCGTACTGCTTGGTGATAAAAGTGAACTGGACAGCACCCAGAAAACACTCTTTCAGGAGCAGGGAATTGCCCATATCCTGTCGGTATCGGGTTTACATATCTCGGCAGTTGGTCTGGTAACCTGTGGCCTTTTGATGAAGCTAACTGGTTCGTTTGCTATTTCTGGCATTGCAGGCAGTCTGACCGTTCTGTGTTATGCTGCCTTTACCGGTAATGCCGTTTCAACGATTCGCGCCTGTGTCATGTATCTAATCTTGATTATTGGGCGGCAAAAAGGGCGAATCTATGATATGCCAACAGCTGCATCTGCGGCCGCCCTCTGCCTTCTTTTCTTTCAGCCGCTTGCGATCTTTCAGGCTTCCATGCAACTGTCCTTTGGTGCGGTACTTGGAATCAGTCTTGTCAGCGATATATTCCGGCGAATTCCCGGTAAGTTATCGGCAAAGGCTTCCATGAAAGCAGGACGATTTTTCTCGGTTATGGGACTTTCTATTGCCATGCTTCCCATAATTTTATATCACTATTATCAGTATCCGTTGTATTCCCTGCTCTTAAATCAGCTTGTCATTCCACTTGCCGGAATCTTGATTGCATCGCCCGTGGCAGCACTTGTGGTATCGGCGGTGTGGCCGGTGGCAGCATCTGCGTTTCTATGGATAGGGCATCTGGTCATTTGCTTTTACAATCTTCTTTGTGAAGTGTTTGGAACCTTACCACTGTCTACACAGTATGCAGGAAGGCCTGCTGTTTGGCGTATTATTTTGTATTTTGTTTTGCTTGGAATGATTGGTGTGTGTACCAGATGGATCAGCGAAAAACGAAAGGGGGAAGATGAGAAAGCAAGCGATGAAAGGGAAGCAAAAAAAGATTGCGATAAAGCAGTTGAAAAACACGAGAACGAAAAAAAGCGAAGCGGTCTAATAATCGCCGTTTCGCTTGCAGTCGGTTATTATTTGTTTGGCTGCTTCTTTCTGCATGCTGACCATTATAAGGGACTAGAGATTACGGTACTAGATGTTGGTCAGGGTGATGGAATTCTTCTTACATTACCCGATCAGACTACCATTCTTTCCGATGGTGGAAGCTCCAGCCGATATCAGTTGGAAACTTCTGTGTTAGAACCAGTTTTAAAATCAAAAGGGATTCAGCGCCTTGACTATGTCTTTGTTTCACATGCAGACAATGACCATATTAGTGGCATTTTAGGGTTGATGGAAGACAAACCAGAGTGGATTGGTACGCTGATGCTGCCGCAAAGCCAGCGTGCTGCAGAACAATTTGAAAAATTGCTGACAGCAGCAAACGAGAAGCAGATTCCTATTCTGTGGCTTTCAAAAGGAGATCATTTCTGCACAAGCTCTTTATCCAATGTCTCCTTTGAAGTATTGTGGCCAGAAAAAACATCCTCTGCCTCCGATACGAATGCTCTTTCTCTTGTCTGGCGACTTTCCTACGGGGACTTTTCTATGCTCTTTATGGGGGATCTTCCGGGCGAGTGTGAGAGGAATTTAGAGGAGCTAAAGCCGACAACGATCTTAAAAGTTGCCCACCATGGCTCCAATTATTCCACCACAGAACCCTTCTTACAGGACATTCAGCCACAGCTTGCTATCATTTCCTGC
>CAVFYJ010000054.1:0-22635 GCA_963626545.1 Acetatifactor sp.
CTCAGTTGGTAGAGCACCTGACTCTTAATCAGGGTGTCCAGGGTTCGAGCCCCTGGAGGCGCACGATTGAAGGCATTCGACTTGGTCGGATGCCTTTTTTGTTCCCCTTTACACATAAAAAAACCCCGCCTCTTTCGGGGCAGGGTAATTACCGGATCACACTTCCTTCCCGGTCGAATTATTACTTGTCAGCACATCCTTCTCGATAAAGATCGGCCTCTGCTTCCCCTGAATGTACATTCTCGCGATATATTCGCCTATAATACCAAGAATCAACAGCTGAATGCCTCCAAGCAAAAGAATCAGCGCAACAATTGTCGCATATCCTGGCACATCCACACCGAAAATAATTCGCTGCAGCACAACCACAACAAAATAAATAACCGCAAGCAGCGACGTAAACGATCCAAGCACCGTTGCAATCTTTAGTGGCGCTGTCGAGTATCCGACGATACCCTCAACCGCATACTTAAACAGCTTCCAGAAGCTCCACTTCGTCGTTCCCGCATGGCGCTCCTCTGCCACATACGGAATATAGTACGTATCAAAACCGACCCATGAGAAAATTCCCTTTGAAAAGCGGTGATACTCCGGCATACTCAAGATCGCATCCACCATCTTTCGCCTGCAGGTACGAAAATCACTCGAACCATTGACAAACTCCACATCACTCATGCGATTGATCAGACGATAAAACTCTCTTTTGAAAAAGGCCAACCCCTTTCCCTCATTTCGCTCCTTCTGAAAAGCGGCTACACAGTCGTACTCTGGATGCTCGTCCAAGATCTGCACCATCTCGCGCACAATTTCCGGGCGCTGCTGCAAATCGGCATCAATCAGTGTCACCAGATCACCTGTCGCATGCTTCATTCCTGCTAAAATCGCAGCTTCCTTTCCAAAATTGCGTGAAAACTGAACAATTGTAATCGGCGTTTCATCCTTTTTCTCATAGAACAGCTTCTTTAACTCAATCCCTGTATTATCCCTGCTTCCGTCGTTTACCATAACAAGTTCATACTCGTAACCGCAGCCTTCAAATGCATGCACGGCGGCATCATAAAATGCCCTTACGTTATCCTGCTCATTATAGCATGGAACCACCAGTGATAATTTCATTCTGTTACCTCCTGTTTCCCACACTTGTCATACTAGTCTTCTATCTTCATCTTCTATCCACACAAACTGGACCAATTATCCCATTACACTCCAGTCTGGTACCCCCGTTTTTTGCTTCATCGCTTACTATAGCACAATTATGCCCCATTGGAAAGCGCATTTTGCTGTTTTCCTTTTCTTTTCACAATTTTTGTGTTATAAAATCATAAGGACGAAAACCCAGAGGATTGCCTCTGGGATGAAGTCCGCCGTGCGATAAATTTTACTTGAATTATGTGTGAAATGGTTGTATCATATATGTATCAAAAATAACCTGCCTTACTTTAAGGAGAAAGGAGTCTTATGGCGGTCCGACAAAAGAAAGAGCTAACCGAAGAACAAAAAGCATTGCGTCAATTTCATAAGAAATCAGCTCGACATGTTGTCGTGTTCGAAGCGGATTTGTCTGAAAATGAAAAGCGGCAGATCTTCTCGGATGCAGATGATCTGCGTCAGTGTGGAAACAGACTCCTTGGAATCATGAAGCGAAATCTTGAACAGCTTTTGCGTACAAAACGCTACCGCGCATTGCAAAGTTTGTATGGAAAAGTCACAGAGCAGGTCCGTACACTTGAAGCAAAAGAATCCAGAGCAGTTGAGCAGGAACAAAAGCTTGAACAGTTGAAAGAGAAACGAAGCAACATCGTTAAAGCAATGGCTCAGATGCAGGAGCAGTATCATGTAACATGGGATTTCTGTCGAACGAAAATGATGGAATTAAAAGATCAATATAACATTCCAAGTATTTTTGCACTTTCCCGTACGGAAGATATCTGGCAGGCGGTTGAGACAACCCTGTATGCGAAAGGAAAGTCATTGCACTTTAAGAAGCGTGGGGATCTTCCGGAAATACGAGCAAAACAGTGTAATCGCGGAATTGTCATTTCACAGTCGGAATTCGGTATCCAGTTTCAGTATGGAAAACTGTCGATTCCGTGTAAATGGAACGAAAAGGATTTGTGGCTTTGTGAGGAAGCAAAAGCGATAGCGGCTTACCTGCAAGACCCAGAACGATATGATACAATGGCGATCAAGCAGTTGGCAAAAGGAACGCTTATGGATACCTACAGACCCTGTTTTGCATCCATTGTGTGCAAAAGATTTCGGGGACGATTACGTGTTTACGTTCATGTAACTGTTGAAGGAAAGCTCATTCGTAAGAGAAGAAAGGATGGCACTCCTCGACATGTCTATGGAAAAGGAAAAGTAGGATGCGATATTGGCACACAGACCATTGCGTATACATCCAATCATGAGGTTGGATTAGAAAATCTTGCCGAGCGAGGAAATTCAATTCATCATATTGAACGACAGGAAGCATTGATTTTGCGAGCAATGGAACGCTCACGAAGAGCAGCCAATCCTCAAAACTATAACCCAGACGGAACAATCCGAAAAGGTCGAAAACAATGGCAGTTTTCCAAACGCTATGGAAAACTGCGGCAAAAGCATCAGGAGCTTTGCAGAATAGCAGCGGAAAACAGGGCATTTGCGATTCGGGAGCAGGTGAATCATCTTCGTACACTTGGAGATTGTTTTGTTACAGAACCTGCAAATGCAAAGAAGCTGCAAAAACGAGCTAATCCCGAAGTGGAAACAGATAAGAATGGTCGTATGAAACGCAAAAAACGGTTTGGAAGATCCATTAAGAATCGTTGCCCGGGCTATATGCAGGCAAAAGCAAAGCAGCTGTTTGAATCGACTGGTGGAATGTATATTGAGGTTCCAATGGAGTATCGAGCCAGCCAATATGATCACACAGCAGATACCTACATAAAAAAGAAGTTGTCGCAGAGAATGTATTACCTGTCGGATGGAACAAAGGTTCAAAGGGACTGGTATTCGTCCTACCTGCTATTCTGTATAAATAACACACATACACAGATTGATAAACGAAGATGCAAACAAAAATTTATCGCTATGTATCAAAAAGAAAAGCAGATGATTGAGACAATCATCCGCTCTGGAAAAAAGATTTTGAACTCTGGCATTCGTGCCATGTAACTGATATACAAAATGGGTATTCGACTTAGTATCCATCTGAGAGAATCAAAGCAACATCTGATCGCTCTCAGAGAACGCGAACGCCAATGTGGTCGTTGGACTGCTTGTTCGCGAGTTCTGCTGCTCCGGAACAGATGTGCCTGCCAAAGTCTTTGAGATGTACGCAGGTACTAGAACTCCGCCAATGGAACCCTAGGTGCTTGCCCCTAGGTTAAGTCAGGATGAATGCCAGTCTAACGAACATAAAAATGTTTTTCAAACGCAAATCTGTGCCTGTCTGCCCAGATTTTGCATGTTATGGAAAGGTATGGTTATTAATTTATGAAGACGTTTCTCCGTTCTTTTTTCTCGTTTTTCCTGTGTCTTTGCATATGCCTCAGTTTTCTATTGTCATTTGACTCCCAAGCATATGCCGCCACCAAGGCAGAGATTGACACAATGCAGGCGCATCTGCCAGAAGAGTGGCCAGAAGCACCTGAAATCGCAAGCGAGGCTGCGATCCTCGTCGACATTGATACCGATACAATTCTGTACGCAAAAAATGCGACAAACTCCATGTATCCAGCCAGCACGACAAAGCTGATGACAGCCTATCTTACCCTGTCAAACGCTTCTCTCGATGATATCGTAACCTTCTCAAAGAATTCCATCTACAGTCTCCCGACTGGAAGCAGCCATATCGGCATGCACATCGGTGAGTCCTTGAGCGTAAAGGACTGTTTGTATGGCCTTCTGCTGCCTTCTGCAAACGAGGTGGCAACTGCACTGGCGGAGCACGTCAGCGGCTCGGTATCCGCCTTTGTGGAGCTTATGAACAGCACGGCGGTGGAGCTTGGCTGTGTCAACACAAACTTTGCCAATGCAAATGGTCTTCAGGATCCAAATCACATGACCTGCGCTTACGATCTGTACCGAATCATGCTGGGCTGCCTGCAATACTCTGATTTTATCACGATCTCCTCCACACCAGCCTACTATCGAAAGGCAGATGAGGTTCTTGACCGCGATATCCCGATGGGCACGACAAATAAGTTAATCAAAAAGGATTCCGATTATTACACGCCATTTGTAATCTGTGGAAAGACCGGATGGACCGAGGAAGCTGGGCGCTGCCTTGTCTCCTATGCCTCAAAGGATGGACGCAACTTAATTTGTGTCACAATGAATACCGAAGATCCAAATCAGTATAAAGATACGATTCAGTTATTCAATTATGGATTTGACCATTTCAGCGTTGCAAAGGCGGCTGAGCAGGACCAGTCCTACAGCACACAGGCATTAAGCTCAAACAGTCCGCTTGGTCTCTCCGAGCAGAATTCCTCTTTTCTGACACTCGACAGCGCATCGCGCATCACCGTTCCAGATACCGTATCGCTCAATGATCTGACACGCCGTCCTGTCACAAACGAGGACGGAACGCATATGCTCTCCTATGAGCTTCACGGCTATCCGCTCGGAACGGCCCTTATCATCAATCAGGCAGCTGAGGACACCAGCGATCTGTACGTTGCGTCCGTCGACTCTCTGCCAAACGCCATCCGCACTACACCACTTCACGAGATCAAGCTTTGGCTCATTGTCCTTATGCTCGTGGTTGTCATTTTGATTCTTTTACTGACGATCTTTTTGCTTCGCTACAACCGAGCACAAAAGAATAAAAACAAGCGTCAGGCACCGCCGGACCATCAATACCGAATGCAATAAAAAAGTGAGGCTGCGACACCGTTTACTCGGTGCGCAGCCCTTTTTCTGCCGCTTTCTCAATGCGACGCTTTTTAATTAATTCCGATCTTGCCTTAATCTTTCTGGCACCCTCTGCATCGGTCAGCTTCATCGTCTTAATCATAAAGACCTGTCCATCGCAGTGCTTCACACGAATCTTTCCCTTGAGCCATCCATGTCTCGGACAGTACGCCAGTCCGAAATACTTCTTATTATTATCGGAGAACCAGTTCTTTCGTCTCGTGACATTTCGACCGCACTTGTAGCAGACCATGGAGTTTACATTTCGCATCTCCATCGCCTCCTCGCGGCTCGGATACAGTCTCGACACAAACTTTGAATAGCGCTCGAAGACCAGATAAATCTCCTCGTCTGCACTCTGCGGTGGTCTGAAATAATCCACCGATACCATGCCCTGCCAGCTTTGCTTTTCCAGCTGACTCAAAACACAGCCTGTATAAGCGGCGTCATACACGGCGCGATGAAATGGCCATCTCTTTGGCAGCGCAAGTGTCTCGATGACACTCTCAAGCGATGCACGCGCATGCCCATCCAGACATTGTAAACTATACAGCTTTTGCACGTCATAAAAGAACAGAGGAAACGAAAATGGGTTATCCAGACCAAAATAGGCAATATTTCGCTGCAATTCGGTCAGATCCATATCCCCCCACGTAAAAAATACCGGATCTTTTCCGCACCATTTCCAGAAGCGTTCCATCGCGTCCGGAAACGGTATCCCCCGAGCCTCAAGCTGTTCCATGCTGATGCCAACCACTTCCCGCACGCGGTAAAACAGTTCCTTATACACGCACGGCCGGATCAGGCAGCTGAAGCTGTCTGTCTGGTTTCCGTGCTCATCCAGACGTACCGCGCCGATCTCAATGATCTCAAAGGTGAGCCCCGGTTCCTCACGATCGCGCATCTGCGCCTGGTTCCATTCCAAATCTAATACAATTGAATTCATAAAATTTAAAATTCTTTCTTTTTCTTTACAGCGAAGAATCGTCTCCCGGAACCAGCATTTCCAGTCCCTCAACGCTCTCTACTGCCTCACTGATCGAGCTTGCCACATGACGAAGAGAAACTAGGCTGGAGTAAAACTTGGCGTATCCAGGCTGAATCTCACAGCCATGACGGCCATAAAAATAGCTTCGCATCATCTCCTCAGCCGCCAATGTAATGCCATTTCCTGCTGCCTGATCCATCGCATCCAAAAACAGTTCCGGATCGGCCTGCGCCTCTAAGCCCAGACGATACTCGCCAACTCCGTACAATCCACAATACTCGGCACACAAAACGCTGATCGTATGCTGAAGATTCTTTCGCTCCTTCTCATCAAGTGTCTCAGAAAGCACCTGATGCAGACGATTGATCTCGGTGAGCACTGCCGTCACACAAGGCACTGCCGCGTCATATACCTGCTGTCCATTTCGTTCAGCCGAAAGTAACGGTGCAAATACAGCCATCTCAAGAAGCGCAGCGCTGACCGCATCCTCTCCTGCAATCTGACCACAGCGTTCGATTACCTTCTTCGCTGCATCTTCGGTAAAGCGATCCAGATAAAGCGTTGCAAACTCCTCGAATCCATCCTCAAGAAATGCACACAGCACCTGCCCCATCAGCTTCGCCGTATTGTTCTCTCCGTTTTTCTCCATATCCAAATCTGGGTGCAAAAGCGGCAGCAACTCGTCGTAGACCATCTGCGTATTCAGCGAATCCTGCGCCTGCAAATATTTTATCACACGCGAGAAATTCAGATACAAATACAAAAAACTCTCCGTCAATAACAGATGCTTTGCCTCTAAGATATCCGGCTCATAACCACTGACGCTGTTTTGGTCCATCACCTGTGACGCTGGAACGAGCGTCCAGTAGGAACGCAGATGAGGGAAATCAAGTCCCTGCTTTTCACGGTACTCTGCCTGTGGCAGACGCTTTGACGCCTGACGGCGCAGCTCCATGAGATCGCTGCGATATTTATCGGGCTGACAAAAACACTCTTCCTCAAAATAGTCGAGCACATCGGTAATTCGATCGTCACTGATATCGGCAGCCTCATTGCTGTAGAGCCAGACAAAATCGCTGACTGCATCCTTCAGACGATGCATGGAATGCTGTGCGTGCTTGTACATCACCTCATCCAGCGCAAGCTTCAATGCCACTGCCGCTTTCTCATAGTTTCCCTTTGCAATCAGTCTGTTTCCTTCCTCCTGAAGCGTTTTAAAGTCCCAGCCCTTGTCGCTGTATTCCTCATACCACAGATCTGCCTTACAACTGGGACAAAAATGTGGATTTCCCCAGAAATGTGCATGGCAGTTCCTACATCTTCCCATTTGTATCACTTCCTTTCCTGATCTTTCTGAATCTTCTCTGATCTTCCTAGATCTTTTTCGATCTCTCTGGATCTTTCGGATCTCTCGGATCTTTTCAGATTCTTCTTCGCTCTGAATAGTGACATTTTAGCACAATCTGGTCAAAATAGCAATGCAGCCGCTTTCTATTTTGACCAGATTGTGCTATGATACGTACAGTTCTACTATTACGGCAATTTGTAATAACACAATAAGGAGGTAATTATTGCTATGAAACTTCAGGAAATTGAAAAGCTGGCAGCTTCCATTATGGAAAAGGCTGTCTCTGAAAATGAAGCGGCAGGTATGAATCTGCTTGTCTTAAAGGATGGTGATCCGGTGCTCTCTTTGCAATCTGGCTATGCCAATCTGGAAAATAAGGTTCCCATGGCACCAGACACAATCATGCGCCTATATTCAATGAGCAAACCGATCACCGCAGCCTGCATGATGATTTTGATGCAGCGAGGTCTCGTTGATCTGAATGATCCCGTGTCCAAATTTATCCCGGCATTCGCCAATCAGACCTACGTAAAGGGCAACTCCCTTGTTCTGGTCAATCGCCAGATGACGGTACATGATCTGCTGTTTATGACCTCTGGTCTGTCCTACGGAAGTGATTCCGCTGCAGGTAAAGCAACCTTCGACGTATTCGTCGAGATGGACAAGCGTCTTTTCAGTGACGATCCGATGACCACACGTGAATTTGCTGACCGCATTGGCAAGAATCCGCTCGAGTTTGAGCCTTCCTCCAGCTTTATGTACGGTGTTTCCGCCGATATCCTCGGTGCATTGATTGAGGTGATCTCCGGCATGAGCTTTGCCGAATTCTTAAAGAAGGAAATCACAGATCCGCTTGAGATGGCGGATACCGGCTTCTTCGTTCCAAAAGAAAAGCAGAATCGCCTTGCTACCGTTTACAAACGTGTCAATGGTGGCTTTGAGCGCTATACCGGAAATCATCTGGCAATCCGAAATCCAATGGATGCCCTTCCAGCTTTCCAGTCAGGCGGCGCTGGCCTTGTCTCTACATTGGTTGATTACTCTCATTTTGGTTCTATGCTGTTAAACGGTGGCAACTACAAGGGACGTCAGATCTTAGAGCCTGAGATTGTCCGCTACTTCACGCAGGGCAGCCTTCAGCCATGGCAGCAGGAAGCACTTTCCAGAGGTTGGGGCGGCTTAGAGGGCTACAGCTATGGAAATCTGATGCGCGTCATGAAGGATCCTTCCAAAGCCATTATGTACACGACCCTAGGCGAGTATGGCTGGGACGGTTGGCTGGGACCATATTTTTCCAATCACCCGGACTGCAACATTACCTTCCTTGCCGGTCTTCAGCTGACCGACGCCGGCACCATTCCTGCTGTAAGAAGACTACGAAATGCTGTTTTGCCACGTCTTAACAATCAGGATAACAGGTGATACCGATGATGACATCTATAGAAGAACTGATTTCACGGGCAGTCAATTTTCTTGGCGGTCTGCTGCCGTTTCTTACGGATGCAAATATCGTTAAAATTCTGTTTTCGGTTGTCTCACTGATTTTGGCTGTGCTGCTTTGTTTTTGGGGATATCATCTTTTCTCCTGCTTCGCAGCAGGCGCTGGATTTGTGCTTGGCGCTGGCCTTGGATTTTTGTTATCTGGCCACTTTACGGATAAGCTTTGGATTATTGCCGCGAGTGCCGTCGTCTTAGGACTGATCCTTGGATTTCTTGCGACAAGGTTGATTCTTCTGTCCACGTTTCTGCTTGCCTTTTGCCTAGTAGCCATCTTTTCCTGTGGACTTCTGGCATCATTTGTGCCATCACTTTCAAATCTTGTGATCGGCATCATCGGTGTGATCCTTGGTGTGATTGCCGGCCTAGTTTGCGTGAAGCTGCAAAAGCCAGTAATTATCCTTGTAACTGCGTTTAGCGGTGCGCTCGGCGTGATTCAGATTTTCTTTAATCTGCTTCATTTTGATCAAATTACAATTTTCTATGGTGCGTTTTTGTCACTGGCGATGATCGGAAGCATTGTGCAGTTTCTCAGTAATCGCAGGGCGGAGTGAAGTAGGTAGGTAAAAACGGGGTCAGACGTATAGGTCTGGCCCCGATAAATTTATCTGTTTATTCTTTTTCAAGTAAATAGCCGACGTTTCGCACGGTGCGAATCATCGCTCCGTCCTCGCCTAGCTTCTGACGAAGCGTCTTAATATGCATATCAAGTGTACGGGACTCGCCTTCAAAGTCAGTTCCCCATACACGCTCCATGATAATTTCTCTCGTCATTACCATGCCACAGTTTGCCATCAAAAGCTTCAATAATTCATACTCCTTAAAGGTAAGTTCACAGGCTTCACCCTTTACGGTTACTAAATGACGCTCATCATCAAGAACAAGATCGCCAACCTCAAGACGCTTTGTCTGGGCACCTGCGCTTCGACGTAACAATGCCTTCACACGAGATAAAAGTTCCATGATGCCAAATGGCTTTGTCATGTAATCGTCAGCCCCAATATCAAGTCCACGCACCTTATCAAGCTCGGTTGTCTTTGCCGTGACCATCATGATCGGCAAATGCTTTGTCTGAGGCATTGCACGCAGCTTCTTTACGATTTCCAGTCCGTCCTCATCTGGCAGCATTACATCAAGCAAGAACAAATCTGGTACCTTCTTTTCCAGTCTCTCGTAAAGTGCTTTTGCTTCCTCAAATTCTTCGATTTCAAATCCGCCACACTTGAGCGCATACGCTTCAATCTGACGGATATCGTTGTCGTCCTCCACAATAAAAACCAGTGCCATCTGCCTACCATGCCTTTCCGCAAAATTTTACATACATTTGCCTTTTTATGTATCAGGAGCTACTATACTGCCACATCTTCAAGTTTACATCTTTTTTCTGTAAAATCAACGTAAAACTCCGTCAAACCAATTTTCAAATAGACGTACACCACGAAAGCAGCTGTTCTCCCGCAAACAGGGCAACTACCGTGCCTGCACAAAGAAATGGACCAAATGCAAAATGCGCTTTCCCACTTTTTTTCTTCAACACAAGAAACACAAGCCCGTAAAGGCCACCTGCGAGCACTGCGATTGCAAATGCAATCAAACAGCTCTTCCATCCAAGAAAAAAGCCAAGCACTGCCATCAGCTTGATATCCCCGCCGCCAAATGCGCCGGGCACAAGAATCGTAATCAGCAGTAACGGCAAACTGACTGCCAAAATTCCAATCAAACGTGATGACATTGTCACCTCAGAGAATGCAAATACTGCTAACACAGCCGGAATCACGCAGGCAAGCACAAGTCCATTTGGAATTGTCATTGTCCGCTGGTCACACCAAGCAATGATTAACAAGAGTACCAGCAGACAAATGACGGTGAGTATCTGAAAATTATTCATAGGTATCGCGCAGACTCTTTATCTTCAACGATCTGCGCACATCCTCGGCACGAAGCACCTTTCCAGACAAAACGTCTTCCTTCTGAATAAAGACAGTTTTTGTTTCTTCTGAGGTCAGATCAAAGCAGTTGTCGGAGAAAATGACGTCCTCCCCGATCTCCAGCCATACAAACGGTGCAAAGCAATCGGTACTTAAGCTGATCGCAATTGTTCCGTTTTCTTCGGTCACGTCGGCCTCGATCTGCGGCTGCATCAATTCCATATGCTTATATGGAACAAACACCTCTGCCTCGGTACTTGTCGTGCCATCTGCCCAAGTGTAAACAGCCTCGACAAAGACGCGGCGCTTTTTGGAACCGATTACATCGGCAAAATCGCGCTCCATTACACGACAACTGCTCTGTGCCTTTACGCAAGTCTCTACGGTTTCCTCAAACAGCACATTGAATTCCACATCGCGGATGCGAACCGTTACAGTAAGATTCTGATCCTCAAGCGTCTCATTTGCGGCGCTGATGATGGCCTTTGTATCCTCGGTGTAAATGTAGCCGGCCTTCGGTGCAAAGAAACGGGCTGCCATGTAGTGAAGTGCCTTCCAGCGACCAAAATAGTCGATGCTAGACCACGATGCCACCGGCCAGTTATCGTTTAACTGCCAATACAACGCACCCATGCAGCGGCCTCTGTTTGCTCGCCAGTGATCTACACCTGCCTTGATGGCCACACCCTGCAGTACCTGACTGACATAGATCAAGCTGTCAAAGTCCTTCGGGTAGCGGAAATTCTCGGAGATGTAGCTTAAAATCTTTCCGTTTGCGGTACCGTTTTTCTGATGGCTCTCCATAACTGGTGAGAAGATGTTACAATCCTGCGGCAGCGCAAAGGTATCAATCGTTCTTCGCTCTGGGAAGGACTGGAAGCCAAACTCCGAACAGAAACGGAAGTAATGCTTTCGATAATCGGAAAATGGCTTCATGCCATGCCATACATCCCAGTAATGGCAGTCACCTCGATCGTGATCATCCGGGTTGTCAAAGCAGCCGCCCGATGACGGGGAGGATGGCCAGTAGAGAGTGTCGGAATCCTCTGCCTTTGTGACCTTCGGAAGCACATATTCAAACTGCTTGATGTAATCTCCCTTTAGTAACGGGCTGTGTGTCTCGGCAATGCCCCAGTGATCCCACGCGGACTCTAACTCGTTGTTTCCACACCACAGTCCAAGACTCGCATGATGACGCAATCGGCGCACATTGTCAATCGTCTCCTGACGGATGCTTTTTTCAAACTCCTCGGTAAAGTCGTAGACGTTGCACGCATACATCAGATCCTGCCATACGATCAAACCGTAATGATCGCACAGATCGTAGAACGTATCGGACGGATAATAACCACCGCCCCAAACGCGAATCGTGTTATAGTTTGCCTTCACGGAAGAACGAAGCAGCGCGTCGATACGCTCCTTTGTAATCCACGGATAGATGCAGTCCTCTGGAATGTAGTCGGCGCCCATCGAAAAGATGGAAATGCCATTGATCACAAAGGCAAACTCATTGCCCCATTCGTCCTTTTTTGTGCTGACCGTAAGCTCACGAAGACCGATAGAATAGGTTTTGGAATCCAGCATAGCGCCGTCGGCACCAGTCAGTGATACCTGCACAGAATAAAGCGACTGACCACCAAGACCATTGCACCACCAAAGCCTTGGCTGTGCGATCTGGATAGTCGCCTGCACAGACTCACCCTTAGTCGGCAAAAGAACGGTCTCCACCGGTTTGCCGTCTGGAGCGCTGACGCAAACAGTAACACTCGTGCCCTCAGGCAATGCGTCCGTTTCTGGAACAGTCGTAATCGAGAGAGAAACGGTATCCGATTGCTCGATTGCCTGGATATACTCTGCCTGTGACAGCTCACCCATCTGTGGACGCTCGCCCCATGTATGCGTCTGATGAATCACCACATCCTCGATACGGCCTGCATCATAACATTCCAGATACAGATCGCGCCAGATTCCGATATCCGGCAGCTGTGCGCCCCAGTCCCAGCCAAACATCGAGTGTGCTTTACGAATGTACTGGTTGCCTAAGATAACACCAGTTGCCTCGAAGGTGATTTCCTTTCCCGGTGTAGCCTCATGTTCGCGAATGTAAGTCAACGCGGAGTGGAAATAGATGCGCAAGTGATTTTCTTTTTGCAGTGCGTCCTTGCAGTCAAAGCGCCAGGTGCGGTGCATGTTGTCTGACTTTCCAATCAGCTTTTCATTCACGTAAACGTCAGCAAGGGTATCGAGTCCTTCGCAGACCAGTACGCAATGCTTCTTATTTAATACTTCGTCTGAGACGGAAAAATCCGTCTCAAACACATAGTCCTTTGTCAAAAGTTCTCTCGCCGCATACTCATTTTCACGGTAATACGGGTCCTCCATCTTTCCAGCCTCTAACAGTCCGGACAGCACCGTTCCCGGCACGCTTACCGGAGTCCACTCGGTACTTCCCGCCTCGGCAAAGCGCCAGCCATCCTGTAAATTCACACGATTCATCGCCATTCCTCCCTATGGAGCTTAACTCTTAATGCATTCTAATTCTCAATGCATTTCAACTCTTAACACATTCCAATTCTTAGTGATTTTTATAGTAGTTGATCAGGCAGCCATCCAGAATAATCTGTCTCTCATCATCGGTAAGCGGCTTAATCTCAAGCTCGAAACTCTCCAGTGCGCCTTCCTTCACTGCATATGCTGTTACCTTCGGCAACTTCTCCTTTACCGCATTGCGGATACCCGGAACAAAGATATAGTCCAGATTTGTAAATGGAAGCTTCTCAGGCTCGAAGATAAACGGAATCATACCCCAGTTGATCAGGTTGGAGCGATAACGCTTTGTCGCATACTCCTGTGCGATGTTTGCCAATCCGCCAAGTACACGCTGGCAGGAAGCCGCCTGCTCTCTCGCGGAACCATCTCCCGGTTTTACTGCATAGATCACGGAACCAATCTCCGTCTCGTCAGCCTTTACATCCGGGAACAGCTTATGAATCTCATCAAATGCAGCTGCTACCTCTGCATCTGCACAGCATGGGCAATTGCCCTCCTCACGCGCTTTTTCTGCTGCGCGGACTTGCTTTGCACGTCCAACATACTCTGGATCCTTTCTGGACAGGGTAAACTCTGCCAGACCAAGCGGGTTGGAACGGAAGGAAGAAGTCTCACCAGATGGAATCAGCTCATCGGTTGTCGTTACCGGATCGTGAATCTCAGAAACAACCTTCAGCAAAATGTTGTCGGTTAACGGAACCATTGCCGGCCAATCCTTGATGTTTGGTCCAAACTGAATCTCAACAGACGGATCTGCCTTGCCAACGCCATTGTAGACACGCTTCTCATAAATATGACTGTCGAAGAAATACTTTGGCTTTGTGAAGTTCGCATCAACATCAGTAGCTGCGGTCAGGCGGCCGTGATTTAACGCGGTTGCTGCGATAGAACGTGCATCCATAAGCGCTACCGATGCGATCTGACCATTGTTAATTTTGGAACCCTCACGGTTCGGGAAGTTTCTCGTTGAGTGACGGATAGAGAATGCATTATTTGCCGGAACATCACCAGCACCGAAGCACGGTCCGCAGAATGCGGTACGCACAGTCGCACCTGTCTCCATGATCTTTGCAATGCTTCCGTTTTTGATTAACTCCATGTAAATCGGCTGAGATGCTGGATAAACGCTTAAGGAGAAACGACCATCACCAATGCTCTGTCCGTCTAACATGTCGGCTACGTCACACAAATTCTCAAAGCCGCCGCCTGCACAACCTGCGATAACACCCTGATCCACATACATTCTGCCGTCTCTTACCTTGTCACGCAGAGTAAATGGAACCTTATTTCCAAGGCTGACAGCTGCACGCTTCTCTACATCGGCAAGAATCTCGTCAAGGTTTGCGTTCAGTTCGTCAATGGTATAGGCATTGCTCGGATGGAACGGCATTGCGATCATTGGGCGAATTGCAGACAGATCGACACAGACAACACCATCGTAGTAAGCGACTGCTCCCGGATTTAACTCACGATACTCCTCCGGACGTCTGTGAATCTCATAGAACTCCTGCACCTTCTCATCGGTCTTCCAGATGGAGGACAGACAGGTGGTCTCAGTTGTCATAACGTCAACGCCGATACGATAGTCAACGGACAGGTTGTCAACGCCAGGTCCGACAAACTCCATCACCTTATTCTTTACATAGCCATTTGCAAAGACTGCCTTGATGATTGCCAGTGCGATATCCTGCGGTCCGACACCCTTTACCGGTGCTCCAGTCAGATAGATCGCAACAACCTGTGGCATATCAATATCGTAGGTACGGCCAAGCAGCTGCTTTACAAGCTCTGGTCCACCTTCGCCGCATGCCATGGTTCCAAGTGCACCATATCTGGTATGACTGTCCGAACCTAAGATCATCTTGCCGCAGCCTGCGAGCATTTCTCTTGCGTACTGGTGAATAACAGCTAAGTGCGGCGGTACATAGACACCGCCGTATTTCTGTGCACAAGAAAGGCCAAACATGTGGTCATCCTCATTGATTGTTCCACCGACTGCACAAAGACTGTTGTGACAGTTGGTTAACACGTAAGGAACCGGGAATTTTTCAAGTCCGCTGGCTCTTGCTGTCTGGATAATTCCGACGAAAGTAATGTCGTGGGACGTTAATCGGTCAAACTTTACCTTCAGATGCTCGTCATCGCCTGACGTGTTGTGCGCCTGCAGAATCTGATATGCCATTGTCTGCTTGGCTGCTTCCTCTTTTGAAACTGTACGGCCTGTCTTTGCCGCTACTTTTACCGCCGCATCCGCATTGTCTGCGATCAGCTCTTTTCCATCAACCAGGTATGCACCACTTTCAAATAATTGAACCATATGTATGTCCTCCATGCTGTCTGCGCTGTGTCTTTGCCAAGGGAAACAAAGCCCCGACTTAAAAACCATTATAGTTTACTGAGATGGATTTTGCAAGCACAACAAGTATATGTAGCAATGAGATTTTCCCTTGTAATTTTCTCACAGATTCGCTATAATGACGGTAATAGTAAAACGAATACAAATAGAAAGGAATCGAAAATTATGAAGTTTATCACAATCGGCGAACTTTTAATGCGTCTTTCCCCTCCGGATTACGAGAAAATCCGTACTACCAGCTCTTATGTTGTCAATTTCGGCGGTGCCGAGGCCAATGTTGCCGTATCCTTAGCAAACCTTGGTGTTGACACGACCGTTTTCACGGTTCTTCCAGACAATGATATCGGCCGCAGCGCAGTCCGCTCCTTAAAGGCAAACGATGTACATACCTCCCCGATTATCTTCGGTGGCGAACGCATGGGCGTTTATTTCCTCGAGGAAGGAATCGGTGTGCGTTCCTCAAAGGTTATCTACGACCGTAAGCACTCTGCTTTTGCAGAATATGATTACACCACAGTTGACTTTAAAGCACTCCTTGAAGGCTACGACTGGCTCCACTTAAGTGGTATCACACCAGCACTCTCCAACAGCTGCCAGATCTTAATCGAGGCTGCGATCTACGCTGCCAGACAGCTCGGCATGACCATCAGCTTTGACTGCAACTACCGCAGTATGCTGTGGAGCTTTGATGAGGCAAGAGACATCATCAGCCGCTATCTGCCATATGTTGACGTGCTGATCGGAATTGAGCCGCTTCACTTGCAGGACGAAACTGGACATGATATCAAGGACGGTATGTCCATGCAGCCAGATTATGAGGAGCAGGATCGTGTCTTCCAGGCAATGGCTGATCGCTATCATTTCAAGGCAATCGCAAGACATGTGCGCTACACCCACTCCAGCAGCGAGAACTCCTTGAAGGCTTACCTGTATTACAATGGACAGACCTACGAGAGCAAGCTGTTCCGCTTCCAGATTCTTGACCGTGTCGGCGGCGGCGATGCGTTCTCATCCGGTTTGATCTATGCACTTATGAACAATTATAAGCCAAGAGATGTTGTCAACTTTGCAGTTGCTTCTTCTGTTATGAAGCACTCTATCCACGGCGATACCAATATCACCGATGTTGAGAGCATCCAGAGATTGATGAATCAGAGCTTTGATGTGCAGAGATAACATTCTCACAAAAGGGGCTGTTAAGAAATGATTTCTCATTTTTTAACATGCCCCTTTTAATCTTACGGATTAAACACTGATTTTCCCTTTCGCTCATCAAAAAAGCTCATTGGAATACTTCTCTGACACCTAAAGCTTTTTTCAGAAACATATGTAAAATGCTTTCCTAATTCTTCTCCCGGACTGATAACGAGACTGTCTATTTTTCCATTTGCTGCATTCGTAAGTGCAATTAAATAGCGAATTGTCCTTGTCGTAAAATTTTTATATATTTGCTCCTCAAATTGAGGTGAATACCTTCCTAAATCAATCGTTGGTGAATCCTGTACTTTTACTTCAAGCATTTGATTTCTTATATCGGGATAACTGCCCTCAAGATTTTTCTGCATATTCTTGTTATATCCAAGCAAATATGCAACCATCCTCTCCAGTTGCTGCCCTTTTAATTTTGTTGATGATTGAAAATCCAATTTTTCCCCAATCAATCTTTCCTTTACTTTTTTCTCGATCGCTTTCACTGAAAGTATTTTGTCTGGTTCATCTTGAATGCTAACTCCTTCTGCTATCGTTGAATCTTCTTCTGCAAATAATTCATCAGACAGGTTTGAATCTTGAATTATCATTCCCCCATTTTGAATAATATCATTTCTTTTCTTATCTGATATAATCAATTGCTGTTTCACCGTTTGCTTTCCAAATTTTCCAAATTTGTTTTCTATATACTCTGGTGTCATTACTACAATAGCTTCTATGTATCCTTCCTGATTTATTTTCCCAAACACAAATCGAACATCTTTTGATCTAAGATATTCACCATTTTTTAAATCAATCAAAATAGATTCACTAACCGGATTTCTATTCCATACTTGTAAATTATAACTTTTCCCCGTTGTTACAATATAGGTGTCTATATATTCTCTCAAAAATTTAGGAAGTCCTTTCCCTTTTGGAACCTCGATTTCATAATCTTCTGACGCCTCTGGCATATATATCTCCAAAAGATGTTTTGTAACAATCTTTCTGAAATTAGAACCATCTGTTTTTGATTTTCCTGTTATTGGAATAGCAGTACCAATCAAAGGTTGTAATTTCTGTGCCAATTCATCCGGAGGTGTCATTACAAATTTACTTCTTGGTGGTATTTTTCCTTCCTTTATATAATAATTTTCCATTGTTTTCCCTTCTTTAAATGGCGTTTTCTATTCTTAATATTTCATCATCTGTAAATTGAAAGGCATTATAAACAGCTTTATCAATTTTTTTCTCTAACTCTTCCCTACTTGCTTTTTTCTGAATAATCATTTCAACGTATTCGGAAATCTCAAGCGCAGCTGCAACATCAACCTGCGGTATTGGCCATCTATTTAAATTTGATGTCGTGTATCTATATTTTTTTGCATATAAACACCCACTAATCATTTTCTGATAATATTCCATTGCACTTGAATTTAAAATTCCAAGTAGGAAGCAAAAATATTGATGTTCTGTTAAACCTACATATTCTTGCGAAAAGTCTCCTTCTTTTTTTGTAAGAAAAAATGTGTTTCCCTGACATAATCTTCCTTCTTCATCCAATGCAAACGAATTACTTGAAACAATATCTCTTGTTATAAGCTTCATTTGCTTGAATTTTGATAATTTTTGTGGAACCCAGCACTCATACCACTGGCGGCTTGTTGTGTTTGTCAAATACTCCCTGTTCATCAATATATTCGAGTGATTTTTTAAATACACTCCTGCATTTGGTATTTCTTCAAGAGGAATCGCCTTCATTCCATCTTCTTCCTCCCTATGCGGGTATAAGATATAACGATCTTTTTTATTGGTTCCCCATGAAATTTTCCATTTATCCACATTGAAACTTTGAATAAGTGGATAAATCACCTGAGTTTCAAAACAATTTTCTGAAACAAACTGTTTTGTCATCGGCTGCACAAAAACCTTGTCAGCAGTTGTTTTGATTCCCACTGACACATCAAAAATTTCTCCCAGTGTACACTTTCGTTTTTCATCCATTTTATCTTTTACGGTATTTTCTTCACTTGAAGAAAAATTCCATGTTTTTCCATCACTAGGTATCACTACCTTCGAACATGCAATTTCAAATATTGTGTTATTTTTATATTGAACATATGATTTTTCGTTACCTGCGTTATTCTCTATAAAGTCAAATAGTTCATCTGCTCCATTCAGACTGCAATCCGGTTTCATTTGGCTTGTCTTTATTCCAACATATTGCGTTTCAACATTTTCTGTGTTATTTTGACACATTATAATTGCAGGTAATACAGCAGCTCCAAAAAACTTTGTATCAAATAAATCCACTATTTTTTTCACATGATGTTTTTCTGACAAATATTTTCTAATTCCTACCCCATAGTTCGTGGTAAGATATTTGTTACTTGTAATCAAACACATTTTTCCATTTTTATTTAATATACCGTCCGATTTTTCCAAAAAGCATGTATATATATCAAATCGACCTGTTGCACTTACAAAATTTTTTTTAATAAATTCTCTATTTTCTTTTGAAAGATTTTGCAATCTTATATATGGCGGATTTCCAACAACAAAATCTGCATTATCTTCGCATCTCAAAAAATCACCACAATACACTGGAAGGTTATTCATGAATTCCAAAATCTCATTCATATTGCCAATCAATCCAGCCTCCATCAATTGAAAAATCATCCCGACTTTCGTTACATAAACATTAGAAGGTTTTGTATCATATGCTCTTATCTGTTTTTTATTTATGAGCGCATCCTTCACAAAATCCACTTCACATTCTGCATTTAGACTTTCTATAAATCGCTTTATAATCTGATTTGTAAATGTCCCTGTTCCACATGCCGGATCTATAATGGTACTATTTCGTGCTGTAGTTTTGTCATACTGGATCAAATCAAGCATATACCTTACTATTTCATTAGGAGTTCTCTCACTTCCTGTTTTTTTTCTGGCTTTTAATTCAATACCATCTGTCAACAAGCCAAGTAAGATTTCTTCTAATTCTTCCTTTGTCTTATCTGAAAAAGGATGTTCATCAATCTGCACAAAATAAAATCCATCCAATAAACATACAATTTGTTCTTTACTATACTCTATTCTTTTTCTTCTCGCCATTTCTAACAATACTGATGCAGCTGTATACATTACTGTTACCGAATAATTCAGCATCTTATCCGATGCAGATAACACGCATGATACGTTTTCTGAAATACTATCTACAAATTTAATTTCACTCTCCTCTATTCCCCCATAATAGCTATCATTAAATTTTTCTCTAAAGAAAGCATAGTTTTTGTTAATAGCACAGTATGCTTCCTTTAATACACTACACGCATCCATATAACATCGTCTCCTTCTCCTAATGGTCTTTTTAATAGAAATGGAAAAAGTGCGTTCCCCAATTTATAATCTTGAACATCGGAGTCTCAAGTTCTTTCTGGGCATCCTTTAACAGTCGCGGAATATCCAGATGCTGCGGACATTTCTTCGCACAGGCACCGCAGCCAACACACTTGGCAGCATTCGTGGTCTCCTTGCGAAATGCAGTGATCTGGATGTAGCGCCAACGCGCATGGCTATCCTCCGACAGCTGATTGTAGCACTGGAAAACAGTTGGAATATCCACACCCTTTGGACATGGACAACAATAATTGCAGCCAGTGCAGCCCACTTTTACACTATTTTTAATATCATTTTTCACATCTTCAATCAGCTGTTTTTCTGCGTCTGTCAGGCACCCCGGCACCGCATCGGAGGCTGTCTTTATATTTTCTTTTACCATCTCCATTGAATTCATGCCCGATAATACGCAGGTTATCTGTGGCTGATCATACAACCAGCGAAGTGCCAGTGATGCCGCCGACTCCTTTACATCTGACTTTTCAATGCGCTTTTTTGCAGTCTCTGGAAGCATTCCGACCAGACGACCGCCACGAAGTGGCTCCATAATAATCACTGGAAGGCCTTTCTCTGCCGCATACAAAAGTCCCTTTTTACCTGCCTGAATATTTTCATCCAGATAATTGTACTGAATCTGACAAAAATCCCAGTCGTATGCATCGGCAACTGGCTTAAAACTCTCTGTATTTCCATGATACGAGAATCCGATATTGCGAATCTTTCCGCTGTCCATCTTTTCTTTAATCCATTCCTCAATGCCCATCGCCTTTAAACGATTCCACGATGCCAGATCATTTAACATATGCATCAGATAATAGTCCACATGGTCGGTCTGCAACAGTTCTAACTCCTGATTAAAGATCTTTTCTGCCTGTGCGATGGAACGCACCATATACTGCGGCAGCTTTGTCGCAATATAGACTTGATCTCGACACTTGTTTTCTGCCAGAATACGGCCTAGAACTTTTTCATTATTTTTATAGACATATGCAGTATCAAAGTAATTGATGCCCTGATGGATTGCCTCCATTACCTGATCATTTGCCTTTTGAAAATAGTCTCCTGTGCCGCCTCCCTCAAATCGCATACATCCGAATCCAAGAAGCGAGATATCATTGCCTTTTTTGTCTTTGCGATACTGCATATATTCTTCCTTTCTATTCTATAATAATAAACTCGTCTCACCGCTAATCCATATTACGACCCGTGAACTCAGTTACGCTTGTGTCAACTTTGAAAACCAGATTACACCCGGCTGTGGAACCGTGTGCTCCCCAATCATCTTTTCCATCCAAACCATATTATACCAGGTATCAAATTTATAGCCACACTGATGGAACTCTCCGACCATCTGATACCCTAATTTTTCATGGAATAAGATACTAGCCTTTGTTAGATGCGTATCCTCTGCCGCCGGACTTGCGATGCAAGCATTTACATTTACAATATTCTGTCTGCGAAGCTGTGCTTCCAGTGCATCATACAGTGCCCTTCCGATTCCCTGACCTTTCCTATCCTGTCTTACATAAATGGATGTTTCTACTGCCCAGTCATATGCCGGGCGCTCATGAAACGGTCCTGCATACGCATATCCCACAATTTCACCATTATACTTTGCTACAAGATATGGATACCGCTCCAATGTATGCGCGATCCGCACTGCAAACTCTTCTATTGTCGGTACCTCATACTCAAATGTAATCGCAGTTTCTCTTACATACGGCGCATAAATGGCAAGCAACTCCTTTGCATCTGCAATCTGTGCAACTCGAATACTCAAATGTCCACTTTCTACCGGCTCCTCATAAAGTGTAATCCAATAGCGCTGCTCGATTTCACCATTCTCTTCAAATTCTGACTCCAAAACACCACCGTTATTCATGATAGACTTTGCCGACCCAATATTTGTCTTGTCACAAGTCATCAAAACCTTATTTATACCAAGCTTTCGACACTCCTCAAGTGCCAGACCAATCATCGCAGTCGCATAGCCTTTTCGTCGCTCACTCGGGCGAATTCCATCCCCGATATGGCCGCCACCCTTGCATAAATTTTCATTTAAATAATGGCGTATATTGACAGCACCAACAAAGATGTTGCGATCCAAATCCAGACAGAAAAACGTAGAATCTGGAACAAGGCCATCTCGTGCCTCCTTCCGTTCCAGATTTTCCAGATAATTGTCAAAGTCATGGTAATCATTTTTGCGAATCGAATACGGAGAGAAGTCCTGCTCAACCGCCAGCCACTCATCCATCATGTCCGTTAATTGCTGCTTATATTCATGTGTCAGCTTTACCAGTTTTATATTCATAACGTTTCCCTCTCTAAACAGTAGTCTCCTATTCTATCGGCTCCACTATTTTTCCCTATTATAATACAACCATCATCGCTCCGCAACTGTTCACAAGAAACTATCCTAGTGTCAATAACTCGGTCATAGAATGGCCGAGCATGCAAAGTTTTCCTTGAATGCCGG
>CAVFYJ010000055.1:0-22566 GCA_963626545.1 Acetatifactor sp.
GGTAATAATAGTGTGCAAGTTCATCCGTGGATGGGAATGACAGATGAAGAACTTTTGAAGAGTACAAGACTTTACAGCATTGATCGTATGACTGGAGAAAAAGGATTTAATCTTGCGGCAGTTATGTTGCTGGGAAAAGATGATGTAATAGCGGATGTTGCACCAGCATATGTGACAGATGCTTTGCTTCGCAAAATTGATATAGATCGCTATGATGACAGAGAAATCATTAAGACGAATTTGATCGAGAGCTATGAACAACTGATGGAGTTTGGACGGAAGCATCTTCCAGATAGATTTTATTTGGAAGGAGATCAAAGAAAAAGTTTGCGGAACATCATTACCCGCGAAATGATTGCAAATACATTGATTCATCGAGAATACACGAGCACATATCAGGCAAAATTTGTAATAGAAAAAAGTCGAATGTATGTTGAGAATGCAAATCGTGCATTTCAGGATGCTGTTTTAACAGCTGATTGCACGGAACCTCATCCTAAAAATCCGATTATTGCTGATTTCTTTCGGAATATTGGCTATGCGGATAAGTTGGGTTCAGGTGTGAGAAATCTGTATAAGTACAGCAAGATTTATTCGGGAAAAGATCCGGAGTTTATTGAAGGAGATGTATTTAAAATCATTGTTCCTCTAAATGAGGATCTTATTAGTGAAAACCTGAGTCAAATTGACACCCAAGCTAACACCCAAGCTGCGTCAATTGACACCCAAGCTAACACCCAAGCTACGCAAATTGACACCCAAGCTGCGTCAATTGACACCCAAGCTAATATATTATCTTATATAAAATTCCATCCAACTGCATCTCAGCCTACGATTGCGAGAGAATTGGGAATTAATATAAATTCGCTTAAGACTACGATTAGAAAACTTCGCAAAATAGGAAAAATTGAGAGAGAAGGAACGTCACAAAAAGGCAAATGGATTGTAAAGTGAAAGTATGTTGGGTTAAGTAACTACGCAAGGTGTTATAACTTTGCAAATAAAAAACAAAAGAGGAGGAACGCAGTATGCTACCATCCATGCTCGCTAAACAATTACAGAAAGGCATCGGGGATTATATTGAAACTACATTCCCGATGACGAACGAACCGTTCAAAGGCTCGGTTCAGAAAATGCTAGCAGATAAAGGCTCGATTTATCATGAGCCTTATGTTGCTGTGCGCCTTCCGTTTCGTGTGGCGGAAAAGATGCCGACTTGCTTTGAAGCAATTCATCCTGCGTATCTTCCTTATGTGCATCAGCAGAAAGCCTTTGAACGTTTGATCGGAGATGATGGAAGATCTACGTTAGTTGCAACTGGTACTGGTTCCGGTAAAACCGAATGTTTCCTTTATCCGATTTTGGAATATTGTTATCAGCATCGTGGTGAGAGAGGCATAAAAGCACTCATTATTTATCCGATGAATGCGTTGGCAACGGATCAGGCGAAACGTATTGCAGAGTTGATCTATGAGAGTGATGAACTACGTGGAAATGTTACGGTTGGTATGTATGTTGGTGGGCAGGAGCATACACCAGCTCGTACAATGAGCGAGCATGGCGTTATCACAGATCATGAGACGATGTTGAATAATGCACCGGATATTTTGATGACCAATTATAAAATGTTGGATTATCTGCTGGTACGGCCAAAAGATGCTTCTTTGTGGCAGGATAATGATCCTGAGACGTTGAAATATATTGCAGTCGATGAGCTACATACCTTTGATGGAGCGCAAGGAACGGATTTGGCTTGTTTACTTCGCCGTTTGAAGCGCCGTTTAGGAATTTATGATGGATATTTGTGTTGTATTGGCACGTCAGCAACGATGGGGTCAAAGGAGAACAACAGTAATATTTTGAGTTACGCAGAGGAAATCTTTGGTGAGCCATTCGACAAGGACGCGATTATCACAGAAGACCGTCTGAGTGCAGGAGAGTTCTTTGAGGGCGTTGAGGTGACGGAATTTGCGATGCCGAACGCAGAACAGGCTATGGAATTGGATAAGCTGTCGGCAGAGGATGACCCTTCTACTTATTTGCAAAGTGCAGTAAGAGATTGGTTCCCGAATTTTTCTTTTGATGTTTTTGAGGATGAAGGAAGAATTCAGCTTGGCTGTGAGTTAATGCATCATAGTTTTACGCAATCGGTTATCAATCTGACGGGTGGTACCTATTATCAAGCTTCTAAAATTGCAGAAGAGTTGACGGTTCATTATCCAGAATTGAAAACATTATCTGATGCAACGACTGTTATCAATTCTCTTTTTGCTTTAATTTCTCATGCGAGAACGGGCAAGGTGGGAAAATTGCGTCCATTTTTGAATGTTCAGGTTCAGCTTTGGATGCGTGAACTTCGTCGTTTGGTTGCGAAAGTGGATCCAGAGGAGATTACATATGAGATTGCGCATGATTTAAATAAACAGCAGGCAAAGCAGTATCTTCCTGTTGTAAACTGTCGTGAGTGTGGTATTACTGGTTGGGTATCCATACTCAATGAGCGCAACAATGCAACCATGACAAATCTGGAATCGTTCTATAATTTGTACTTTCGTGCAGATGAAAAGATCGTGATGATGTTTCCACATGCTCATGATGAACGAGTCCCTGGAATGATTTTTGCAAAGATTTGCCCGGACTGTCTGCAAGTAAAACTTGGTGAGGAAAGTGCAGATGAGTGTGTCGATTGCGGTGTTAAGATGATTGACATCATGATTCCGAATCCAATCCGGACGTCTGGTACGAAGAATCATAAGCAGTATGTTTGCCCTTGCTGTGGCAGTCGTCGAGGTCTTGCACTGATGGGCCTTCGCAGTGCAACAGAAATTAGTGCAAGTATTTCTCAGATGTTTGCATCTAAGTTTAATGATGATAAAAAGACATTGGCGTTTTCTGATAATGTTCAAGATGCTGCGCACAGAGCGGGCTTTTTTAACTCAAGAACTTGGCGCTTTGGTCTTAGAACGGCGATTCAAAAGTATTGTACAGAGGTTGGATCTGGCCAAAATCTTGCCGAATTTCAGGAAGGCTTTTTAAATTATTGGCATGAGCACATGACGGATGAGCAATTTGTCAGCTTTTTTATTGCCCCCAATTTGACTTGGAAGCACGCCTATGAAGATATGGTTGAGAAACGAAAGCTTGGGAAGGATAAGCAGGCACAGATCTTGATGTACGAAATCGAGCAGCGAATCAAATATGAAATCATGCTTGAGTTTGGTCTTGCTGGTAAGATTGGTCGAACCCTCGAAAAGTCGAGTTGTTCGGTTATTTCGTTTGCGTCTGAAGATGTTATTCGGATTGCGGATGCTGTACGGGAAAGAACCGTCAATGAACTTGGCGTATTGACAAATGAAAGAATTGAGTCGTTTCAGCGTATGGTGATTGGATATTTGAATTTGATGCGTATGAATGGCGCGTTTGAAGATAAGGTATTTGATGAATATACAGTGAACGATGGAAATAACTATATGCTGACAAATGACAGAAAACGTTGGCTTCCGGGTCGTCAAGCTGGTCGAAATACACCTCGTTTTCTTGCAGAACATGTTGGCAATGGTCGTTCTTCTTTGGAATTTGATTCTCCTGCTGCAAATAAGTATGTGGATTGGATTGCATCTTGCTGTAATGAAGTAATGATTGAGGAAAGCAATTTTCGGGCAATCAGTAAATTTATTTTGGAAGAAGCTGTAAGGGTAGATGTGGTATCGCAGGTTCCTTCTTCGGCGAACTATAGGATTTACGGATTGAATAAAGAACATGTTTTTCTCACAGATGACGTGAAGCAGATGCGTTGTGAAAAATGTGGCTCTGTATATGCTGTTTCAGCAGAAAATGAAGCATTTTGGATTGGTGCGTCTTGCCAGAGGACAAGTTGTGGCGGTTTCCTTGAAGAGTACGAGACCGAAGAAATTAATTATTATGGTCGTCTTTATAGTGCTGGTGACTTGGTTCGTATTAACGCAAAAGAGCACACTGGTTTGCTGGAGCGTCCAGATAGAGAAAAGCTTGAAATTGATTTTAAGCGAGGAAAAGATACGCAGCAAATTTGGGATCCCAATGTGCTGTCGTGTACGCCAACATTGGAGATGGGTATTGATATTGGTGATTTGTCCACTGTTATTTTATGTAGTATGCCGCCTGCTCAAAGTCAGTTTTTGCAGCGAGCTGGTCGTGCAGGCCGTAAAGATGGGAATGCATTGACGTTGGCAATTGCGAATTCAAGACCTCATGATTTATATTTCTATGCAGATCCGTTGGATATGATTGCTGGTACTGTAACGCCGCCTAAGATTTTTCTTAGAGCATCGGCTGTTTTGGAAAGGCAGTTTGTGGCGTTTTGCATGGATTCCTGGGTTAAGAAGGGAATTTCAGATGGTGCGATTCCGGATAAGGTCGGAATTATTCTGAAAAAGTTGGATGATCGTCCAGCGGATCTGTTTCCGTTCAATTTTCTGAATTACGTGCAGAGTACACTGTCTCGTCAGTTAAACTCCTTCATGCAAATGTTTGCTGCATATCTTGATGATAGTGCAAGAGAAGAATTGCAAACATTTGCCAGAGGCAAGGATGCGAATGATAGCCCTATGTATATCAAAATTTTGGATGCATTCGAGGATTTGAAAAAACAGCAGGATGCATTGAGAGTAAGTATTGATGCACTGAAAGCAATGATTCAGGAATTGGAAGAAAAACCGAAAGATAGTTCTTATGATGAAGAAATCAAAGAACTAAAGAGTGAAGAAGCAGCACTTCTTACCGTTCTTCAAGAAATTAACAAGAAAAATATCTTTAATTTTTTGTCCGATGAAGGATTGCTTCCGAATTATGCATTCCCTGAAGCTGGTATTATTCTGCGTGCTGTTCTTTACCGTAAAGAAGATCAAGAAACATCGGCTCAGAAGAAAAAATATGAGAAGATGGTCTATGAATATAGCCGAAGTGCATCCTCTGCAATCAGTGAGTTTGCACCGAATAACAGTTTTTATGTGGACGGCCGCAAGTTGACAATTGATCAGGTTGACTTGACTACGGCTCAGACTGCAAGGTGGAGACTTTGCCCGAATTGCTCTCATGCTCAGATTGAAGAAGCTGGCAAGAATACCTCTGCTTGTCCTCAGTGTGGCAGTCCTGCTTGGGCAGATGCGGGACAGGTCAGAACAATGCTAAAAGTTCAAATGGTTTACTCGAATATGGACTATACAAAGAGCTTGATTAACGATGAGAGCGATGATCGAAGTAATGTCTTTTATTGTAAACAACTTTTGGTTGATGTGGATGAAGATCGCGATATTTCTAGTGCATATCGTATGGACAACGAAGATTTTCCGTTTGGATATGAGTTTGTTCGCAAGGCAACTTTGCGTGAAATCAATTTTGGCGAGAGTGATGTAAATGGTGAAAAACTGTCTGTTTCTGGTGTTGAGGAAGTGCGCAAGGGCTTTAAAATTTGCAAATATTGCGGAAAAATTCAATCTCAAAATGGAAAGGCAAATCATAGCTTTGCATGCAAAACAAGGAAAATGCCAATGTTGGTGCAGGCGGATTCGTATGAGGAATGTCTGTTTTTGTATCGTGAATTTAGTACAGAGATTCTTCGATTGCTCGTTCCGGCAACGACAATGGATTCTTCTTCCGTGAAGATGGAATCATTTGTGGCGGCATTTATGTTGGGCATGAAGGAATATTTCGGTAATGTGGATCATTTAAGGGCTACTGTTAGCGAGGTGCCTGTTCCAGAGGCGGATTATCGAAAACAATATCTGGTGATTTATGATTCTGTTCCGGGCGGTACTGGTTATCTGAAACAGTTAATGCATGAGAAGAATGCTTTAATTGAAATCTTCGAAAAAGCGCTTCATGTGATGGAGAATTGTTCTTGTAAGGATGACCCACAGAAAGACGGATGTTATCATTGCCTGTATGCATATCGTCAGAGCCAGCAGATTGGCAATATTTCAAGGACGGTAGCCATTCGACTTTTGAAGTCGATTCTTTCTGGTAAGGAGAATGTTCAGAAGATTGATAAGATCAATAGTATTCCTGTCAATCCATTATTTGATAGTGAACTGGAGCAGCGCTTCATAGAAGCAATTCGTATGAAGGTCGGCGCAGCTAATGTGAGTGATACTATTCGTAATGGTAAGCATAGTTACTATGTAAAATTGGAAAATTTTGCTTGGGAAATTGAGCCGCAAGTTCTTATGGATACGAGCACTGGTGTTTCGGTAACTTGTAAGCCAGACTTTGTGTTCTGGCCGATTTCTGCATCAGATCACAAGCCTGTGGCGGTATTTACCGATGGATTTTTGTATCATAAAGACATTGTTACCGATGATACAATCAAACGAGAAGCGATCCGTAGAAGTGGGAACTTCCGTGTATGGTCATTGAGTTTTAAAGATGTTCAGAGTGTATTTGCACCTCAGGGGGACTTCTATACGGAGACGTTGGCAGCAGAAAAAATGCCATCTGGTAAGCTGATGTATCAAAATATGATTAAAAAGCAAAAGGCAGATGCCATTGAACCAGCAAGGCTGTCTTCTTTTGATCTGCTGTTGGAATATTTGAAACTGCCAGATGCGGAAACGGTCTTTAAGGGACAGGCATATGCATATTCGCTTTCTCTGTTGGAACCTGCCTTAATGAAGAATAATCTTGCTTTTAATAACTGGAAGGTGATTGTAAGAACTGTCAATGAGCAGACACATTTTTCAACTATTGATTTTGCATTTCCTGGAACTATATTTGGCAGTTGGATTCCAAAAAGTTCGAATGCACATCTATCAATTTATGCTGCGATACCTGCATCTGAATTAAAATCGGAAGGTGCGGTTGCAGTTTGTGCTGTTCTTAACGATGAAAAAGATCATAGAACAGATAAATATGAACAGGAGTGGAATGGATTTTGGAGATTTTGTAATTTAATGCAGTTCTCGAATGTGTTTATGGCAGTATCGTCTGTAGGTATAAGCCGTATGGATTATCTTGCATTGCCGGTTGCAGTTAATGCAGGATCTAATTTAGCAGCATCAGAAGTTACAGTTGATGATGCGTGGGATGCGATTAAGGATCTTTTGTTTGATGATGATGCAAAGACATTTGTAAAACTTGCAAAAGATGCTGGTGTACCAGCTCCAGATGAGGATCATATTGGATATGAAGTTGAAGGTGATGACGGAGAAGTGGTTGCTACTGTAGAAATTGCATGGCCTGATAGACGTGTTGGCTTTATGATCGTTGAACAGGTTGAAGATAAAGAAAAACTTGAAAAATTAGGATGGAAAATCCTGAGTTTACTTGATGCTGCGGATCTTGATACCGCAAGCTATTTTGGAGGTGATAACTAATGGCAGATTCGATTAAAGTTGCAATATCATCGGATTTTCTGACAGCATTTGCCAGACTTCCGAGACAGGTTCAAGGAAAAGTAACGGAATTCGTAAATAAGTTCCGAAACAATCCAATGTCTTCTGGAATAAATTATGAGAAACTGAATTCTGGAATGGATAAAAAGATATTTTCGGTGCGCATTGATGATACGTACCGTGGCATTGTTGTGCGTCAGCAAGAAGTCGGAGTGTACTTACTTTTGTGGGTCGATCACCATGATGAAGCATATCAATGGGCTGCTCATAAACGATGTGAAGTCAATCCGAAAACGGGTGCGATTCAGGTGTTTGATGTTCAAACAGTGAAAGAACGGGTATCTGCTCCCAAAGAAGTTGCCTTGTTTGCAACTGCGAAGGATAGTGAATTGTTAAAACTTGGTGTGCCTGAGATTCAGCTTGATTTCGTTAGAAGTTTTGTTTGCAAAGAGGATTTTTATAAAGCAGAATCCTCTTTGCCACATGACGCATATGAGCATCTTTCCTGGTTGGCAGAAGGATTCCCAATGGAAGAAGTGTTGGAGCTTGTTTCTGAAGATCAGAATATGGTAACTCCTAGCGAGAGCTTAGCAGCAGCATTGGACGTTCCTACGACGTTGAAATCGTTTGTTGTGGTCGAAGGAGAAGATGAACTGCGCCGAATTATGGCAGAACCATTGGAAAAATGGCGAGTATTTCTTCATCCGACACAGAGAAAGCTTGTCCAGAAAGAGTATTCCGGTTCTGCAAGAGTTCTTGGCGGTGCTGGTACCGGCAAGACAGTAGTTGCGATGCATAGAGCGAAATATTTGGCTTCTAAATGCGAAGGTCAGCAGAGAATCTTGATGACTACATTTACTGCGAATCTTGCAGCTGATATCCGAGAGAATTTGCGTAAGATTTGTACATTGGAAGAATTGCGAAGAATTGAAGTAATTCATTTGGATGCTTGGATTAACCAGTTCCTTCGGGAGTCTGGCTTTTCTGCTCAAATCGGTTATGATGATGCGATTGATCCTCTTTGGGAACGTGCAGTTTTGTTGGCAAATATTGATTTGCCATTTGAGACTTCGTTCTACAAAGAAGAGTGGAATCGAATCGTGATTGCTCAGGAAGCCCTTACACTTGAAAAGTATGTGAAGGCAACCCGAAATGGTCGAGGAACCAGACTTGACCGCAAGAAAAGAATACAGGTTTGGAAAGTTTTTGAAAACTATCAAAATCTGATGAAAGAGAACCAGATACGTGATATAAATACTGCTATGTATGAAAGTACAAAACTGTTACAATCTATGGGTGGAAGACCGAGATATGCAAGTATCATTATTGATGAGGGACAGGATTTCAGTGATAATGCCTATCGACTGATTCGAGCATTGGTTGGAGAAGATCATCCGAACGATATTTTTATAGTTGGTGACTCACATCAGCGAATTTATCGAAATCATCCTACGCTTTCTAAGTGTGGTATAAATGTTCGCGGCCGTAGTAGTATTTTGAAGATTAATTATCGTACAACAGAGGAAATCCGAAAATATGCGTTTGCATTATTGAATGGGATTTCTTTTGATGATTTGGATGAGGATTTTGACCTTGGAGATAAGTGCCAATCCCTTACACATGGAGAGATGCCGATTGTAGAGAATTTTGGCAGTGCCAATGAGGAATTTGATTTCCTTCTCAGTGAGGTGCAAAAGCTCAAGGAGAACGGCGTTACACTTACCGACATATGCGTTGTAGCACGTACAAAGAAGTTGGTTGACGATTATATTGCACTCTTTACAAAAGCAGGGATTCGTTCATATGCCATTAAGAGAAACAAAGTGGATGACCGCAGCTTTGATGGACTGCGAATTGCTACTATGCATCGAGTGAAAGGATTGGAATTTAAATATGTATTTATTGCGGCTGCAAATACTAGAATTCTTCCATTGATATCTGCAATTAACAAAACAGATGCTGTTTCTGAAGCAGAGTCGATTACTTCGGAAAAATGTCTGTTATACGTGGCAATGACGAGAGCACAAAAAGGTGTTTACATTACCAGCTATGGCAGACCTTCGGAATTTCTACCAAATCTTAGATAGGAGGACCGGTAATGAATTTAGAACAGTTGAATGATGAACTTGCCGAAATTAAGCACATTGCAGATCGAGCGGATATGATCGTCAATGGATTTGCATTTACCAAAGATGGTGAGTGTATTCGAGTAGTGAATCTTGATCGGAGAAGACATACAGCAACAATTTTAGATGATGAAATAATAGAAACAGACATGGATCCTATTGAAGCACAGATTACAATAGATTATTATGAAAACAATAAAAAATTCATGGAAGAATGGGATGATATAGTTTGACAAGGAGGCATAGAAGTGTTTCAGATAGGTGACTGGGTGACGCAGTATAGTGTGGGATATTGGCAGGTTGTAGGTATCAAAACGAAATATGCAGAGGAAGATGGCGGTTATAGAAGTCAATTTTGGAAAAAGGGAGAGCAAATTGGAAAGTGGATCTTTTTGAAAAAAGCTTTTTCACCCAAAATGAAGTTGCAAATAAGGAGTGAGTGTGTAGATGGAGAGTGGTGCAAACCAGTATCCATTGAGAAGAAAAGTGAAATTGAGCAATGTTTTAAGGCGCATCCAGAAGACTGGAAGCGTTTTTTTGAGTGCTCCAGTTGTGATTAAGCCATATATAGAGCCAATTTGGTTGAATCTTTCAAATGATGAGGCAATCAAGCTTGAAAAACTTCTAACAGAGCTTCCAAAGCCGTTCACTGCAAATATGCTTCGGAAGCTCTTTGATCAAAATGGTATTCAGGTTACATTGCCACCGACGTCACATATTCTTTGCCTTTCTTTTCATCCGTGGGAGATGGATGAGGAGTATAATTTGCTCTATTTAGGAATCTGGCGCGGGAATCCTAAAACGGACAGCAGAAGAACTGAAAAAGAGCGCATGTTCTTAGATGTGCTTTGCCGTGACTGCATCAGCGTATACTACCTGGATTTAAACAACGACACAATGGAAGTTCTAAAACTAAACGGGGCAGCCAATGTAGCACGAATCATCGGAACGCAGGCCCGTCAAGTCACGGTTTATTCGGATACCTTGCAGGATTACTGTGCGCATTACGTCATTGATGCGGAGAAAAACGATTTTTTAAAGGCAATGAGCTGTGAGCATCTAATTGAAAAACTAAAAGAAAACGAGCGTTACGTATATCGCTACCAGAGCGTGCCAAATCAAAACGGTCACTGCCATTTCGATGCGCAGGTACTTCGCGTCATGGAGGATGAATTCGATGGTACCGCAATTTTGGCATTTCGCCGTGTAGACGAGGTCGTGACTGCTGAACGAAACTATCAAAAGAAAATCGAGGAAGCACTCCAAAAAGAAAAATTAAGCAACGAGGTGTTACTGGCGATCAGCAAGATTTATTACGCCATTTTTCGCATTGATCTGGAAAACGATACCTACGAGGAAATTTTAAGTGACAATAAAATCAATCATCTGACGAGCAAAAGTGGCAAGGCGTCAACGGATATGGAAAAGCTTTTCGGAAAACTTGAATCGGGTGAAATTGTCCTTGAACATAGACCATTTAATTTAATTACATTGCTAATGGACATGCTGACCGTAGTTGGTATGCAGGCAAATGAAAATGGCATTAATTTTAAGGGCGGCAAGGAAATGAGCGTGATTCGTCATCCGTACCTGATTGGAAGTCCGGTTCATTTAAAGCGTGTGCTGATGAATCTAGCAAGCAATGCGATCAAATACAACCACAAAGGTGGAACGGTAACGCTGTATTGCACAGAGATTTCAAGCGACGAGAAATCAGTTGTCTATGAGTTTGTCTGTAAGGATACCGGAATCGGCATGAGTGAGGAATTCCAGAAAACAGCATTCGAGCCATTTACGCAGGAAGGTAATCAGGATGATATCAAGCAGAGCCTTGAGGCAGGCATGAACGCACATTTAATGAAGCCGCTCGATGAAAAGAAACTAAGAGAAACGATTCAGGAAGTCATGCAGGAAACGATGCAAAATTAAGAGATTAGCTCTGAAATGATTTGAAATGATTCAATAAAAACAAAGCACCCGAGGCTGCTAAAACAGTCATCGGGCGCTTGCTTTGTTTATGTGAAACGGTCTTCGATCGTTTATTTTTTGTAAACTGGATAATGATGATACTCTAGACATTCTGCGGCACGCTCACAGGATGCCTGATCGTGAAATTCGATCTTAATCGTACCGGCCATATGCTCACGGTTGTGATTGATGCCGATATTTTTGATGCTGACATTCTCAAAGGCAAGCAGCGTAGCGATAACGGAGATCGCACCTGGCTGGTCTGGGATGTCGCAGCAGATTGCATATTCTGGATTCATCGTCGCACTGCCTCGCTTGTCGCTGATGGAGCTGCGGTAGTTGCCGGAACGCTCGAAACAATCGTAGACGTCCTTGTGATTATTCGTTTTTAGATCGGTGATCGTCTGGTCAATCGCCTTTTTATAATCCTCCAATAAGGAAATGATATTGTCTTTGTTCGTGAACAAAATCTGCTCCCACATGACAGGGGAGGAAGAGGCAATTCTTGTGATATCCTTAAAACCGCCTGCGGCAATCTTTTTCATTGTACCGTCCGGAAAATCCGACTGGGCAACCAGATTGACGAGAGAGGACGCGATAACGTGAGGCACATGGCTGATTGCAGCAACGGCGTAGTCGTGATTCTTGTAATCAAGAACGAGCGGAATCGCCGTCTGATCCGCAGCAAATTGAATCATCGTGTCGAGCTGATCCTGTGTCGTCTTTGAGGTTGGTGTGATAACATAGTAGGCATTTTCTAAAAGAGAAGCCTTTGAACAAGCATATCCGGTGCGCTCAGAACCAGCCATCGGGTGTCCGCCGACAAAGCAGTCCTCCATGCCAAGCTCGATTACCGTCTCGTGAATTGCGGTCTTTGTGCTGCCGACATCGGTAACGATACAGCCCGGCTTTAGAAATGGGCGAATTGCCTTTAAATAATCCTCATTAAAGGAAACCGGTGTGCATAAAATAATCATATCGCAGGCGCGAAGGTTTTCATCGACACCGTCTAAAATCACATCGACAATGCCGTCCGCCTTTGCTTCCTCGAGTGTGCTGCGCGTTCTCATATACGCCATGATCACGGTATCCGGGTAAACCTGTTTTATTTTGCGGGCAATGGAACCGCCGATTAGTCCCAGTCCGATAAATCCAATTGTATGAAGCTGCATAATTCATCTTGCCTTTCCGAGCCCCGGCGGTATAGGAAAACCGGAGTGTCTGAACGTATTGTAACGAAAGTGGAGAGGAAAGTCAAGCTTTTTCACTTTAAAGTGCGAAATGCATCGCTGTAACCTGTTTACAAAATGCCCATCCGCAAAACGCAAACAAAGTCCGCGCGGCAGCTTTGTTTTGCAAATAAAGCTTTGAAGGATTACCGTATTTACGACAATGAAAAAAATCTATTAAAAATGCGAAAAATAGTTGCAATTATTTGAAATATTTTATATAATATCCCTATCAGATTCCAAGAGGTCTCGGAATTGTATATTGCAAAAGAGACAAAAGAAACCTGGAAAGAAAAGAAAGATTGGAGGACGTGACTTATGAAGGTTTATGAAACTGGGAACATCCGCAACGTTGTCGTAATGGGACATGGTGGATGTGGTAAGACAACACTTGTGGAGGCTATTGCCTACCAGACCGGTATTACAGCTAGGATGGGAAAGGTGACGGACAAAAATACCATCAGCGATTACGATAAGGAAGAGCAGAAGCGTCAGTTTTCCATTTCGACCAGCGTAGTTCCGGTCGAGTTCGAGGATATTAAGATTAACTTCTTAGACACACCTGGATATTTTGACTTCGTAGGAGAAGTAGAGGAGGCATGCCACGCAGCAGGTGCCGCTGTTATCGTGATCAACGGCAAATCTGGCGTAGAGGTTGGTACATTGAAGGCATGGGAGCTTTGCGAGAAGTATAAGCTGCCGAGACTGTTTTTTGTAACGGGCATGGATGATGATCAGGCCAGCTACCGTAAGATCGTTCTTGAGTTGAATGATCGTTTTGGACGTAAGGTAGCGCCGTTCCATGTACCGATTCGTGAGAATGAAAAGTTCGTCGGTTTCGTCAATGTTGTAAAGATGAAGGGCCGCCGTTTTATCAATGATACAAGCAAATATGAAGAGTGCGAGATCCCGGATTACATGGATAAGCACTTAAACATCAGCCGTGATGCACTTGTCGAGGCTGTTGCCGATACGAGCGAGGAACTGATGGAGCGTTACTTTGCAGGAGAAGAGTTCACCTATGAAGAAGTCTCCACTGCACTGAGAACCCACGTTATGGACTGCCAGATCGTTCCAGTATTGGTTGGATCCGGTGTTCACAATCAGGGTACTAGCATGTTGATGAATGTAATTAAGAAGTATTTCCCGTCACCAGAGTACACCGTAAACCACGGAAAAGAAACTTCTACCGGCGAGCTTGTTATGGTTAAGTGTGATCAGAATAAGCATCTGTCCGCAAAGGTATTCAAGACCGTAGTTGACCCATTTATCGGAAAGTATTCTCTGATTAAGGTTGTAACCGGTACACTGAAGGCTGGCGATAACATTTATAATGTAAATAAGGGTACAGAAGATCGTGCATCCAAGCTGTATCTGATGCGCGGCAAGGAAACCATCGAGGTTCCAGAGATTCACGCAGGTGATATCGGTGCACTCGCAAAGATCGAAAAGATCTCCACAGGCGACACCATTTCCACAAAGGGCGCAACCCTCGTTTACGATGGACCGCAGGTAAGCAAGCCATATACATGCAAGGCATATCGCGCAAAAAATAAGTCCGATGAGGATAAGATCAATGGCGCACTCGCACGTATGGTAGAGGAAGATCAGACCCTTCGTCTTGAGAACGATGTAGAGAATCATCAGACCTTAATTTATGGTATCGGTGATCAGCAGCTTGATGTTGTCGCAAGCCGCATCCTGAATCGTTATAAGGTTGAGATCGAACTGTATCGCCCGAAGGTAGCATACCGCGAGACCCTTAGAAAGAAAGTTCAGGTACAGGGTAAGTATAAGAAGCAGACCGGTGGTAGCGGTCAGTACGGCGATGTACATATGATCTTTGAACCGTCAGGCGATCTGGATACGCCATACATCTTCGAGGAAAAAGTAGTCGGCGGCGCTGTTCCGAAGAACTACTTCCCAGCAGTTGAAAAGGGTATTCAGGAGTCCGTATTAAAGGGTACACTTGCAGGTTATCCAGTAGTTGGCTTAAAGGCAACCCTCGTTGATGGTTCCTATCATCCAGTTGACTCCTCCGAGCTTGCATTCAAGATGGCTGCAATCCTTGCTTATAAGAAGGGCTTTGCAGAGGCAAATCCAACCATCTTAGAGCCGATTGCATCCGTATCCATCACCGTACCGGATGAACTTGTCGGCGATGTTATGGGCGATCTGAACAAGCGTCGCGGCAGAGTACTTGGTATGGACCACGTAGCAGGTGGTAAGCAGATGGTAACCGCAGATGTGCCGATGGCAGAGATGTATGGTTATTCCACTGACCTTCGCGCAATGTCCGGTGGTATGGGCGAATTCTCTTATGAGTTTGCAAGATATGAGCAGGCTCCGCAGGATGTCCAGAAGAAGATTATCGAGGCAGCCGAGAAGGACGACTAAAAGCGATCAATTATCAGGAACCGAAGCGGATGTGCTTTACGAGGCGATTCCCAGTGTGTGAACAAGAGGCGCCGACAAGGCCATCGCTGAGGTTCCGTCCGATAAAAAGAAAGAGGGGGTTGACAAGCCCCCTTTTTCTATGCTATTGTAAACAACGTAAAAAGTATCAAGTTTGGCGTAAAAGGATCGCGCTAGTTGATGCAAAACGCGATGATAAGGAATAGTAAGCAGGGGAGAGCTACAGAGAGCTGCCGGTCGGTGAAAGGCAGCAGCTTGAAACTACCGAACTGGCCTTAGAGCACCGGCAGGGAAATGTTTGAAATCGTTGCTATAATAGAACAATGTATATAATACAATAGAATAAAGTATATGATATGCATATAGTAATAGTATATGAAGAAAGACGGAGTAGTTGGCGGCGGGTATTCCCGTTACAGAAGATTGAGGGCAAAGCAGGCATCTGCTTTGAAGTAGAGTGGTACCGCGAAGTCTTTTCGTCTCTATACAAAGAGAAAGAAAGGGCTCTTTTTTTTCCAGAAAAGAGACCCGGAAAGGAAACACAAAACACAATGAACAAGAATTACGATCCAAAAGAAATTGAATCAAAATGGCAGAAAGTCTGGATGGATGAGAAGGCTTTCGCTGCAACAACTGATTACACAAAGCCAAAGTACTATGCACTGGTTGAGTTCCCATATCCGTCAGGACAGGGACTTCATGTAGGCCATCCGCGTCCGTACACCGCATTGGATATTGTTGCCAGAAAGAGAAGATTACAGGGATACAACGTACTGTATCCGATGGGCTGGGATGCATTCGGTCTGCCGACTGAGAACTATGCAATCAAGAATCACATCCACCCGAAGATCGTTACCCATAACAACGTAGCTCGTTTCAAGAATCAGCTTCAGTCCTTAGGTTATTCCTTCGATTGGGACAGAGAGATCAACACAACCGATCCGAACTACTATCACTGGACACAGTGGATCTTCTTAAAGCTGTACAAGGCAGGATTAGCATACAAGTCTGAGATGCCGGTTAACTGGTGTACTTCCTGTAAGGTAGGTCTGGCAAACGAGGAGGTTGTAAACGGAGTTTGTGAGCGTTGCGGCAGCCCAGTTGTTCGTAAGATGAAGAGCCAGTGGATGTTAAAGATCACCGAGTACGCAGATAAGCTGATCGACGGTCTGGATAGTGTTGACTATGTAGAGAAGGTAAAGGTTTCTCAGAGAAACTGGATCGGCCGTTCCAATGGTGCAGAGGTTGATTTTGCAATCGCTGGCACAGAAGATAAACTTCGTATTTACACCACTCGTCCGGATACCTTATTCGGTGTTACTTACATGGTTGTTTCTCCAGAGCATCCATATCTGGACAAGTACAAGGATCAGATTTCCAACTGGGATGAGATCATTGCATACCGTGAGGCAGCTGCAAAGAAGTCTGATTTCGAGCGTTCCGAGTTGGCAAAGGACAAGACTGGTGTTGAGATCAAGGGCTTAAAGGCAGTTAATCCAGTAAATGGCAAGGAGATTCCGGTATGGGTTTCCGATTATGTACTGATGAGCTACGGTACTGGTGCCATCATGGCTGTTCCGGCTCACGATGAGAGAGACTGGGAGTTTGCGAAGAAGTTCAACCTTCCGATCATCGAGGTTGTAGCAGGCGGCGATGTTCAGAATGCTGCATTTACTGATGTTCAGACTGGTAAGCTGGTGAATTCTGGATTCCTGGATGGACTGGAAGTAGCTGATGCAAAGAAGAAGATCATCGAGTATCTGGAAGAGAAGAAGATCGGTACTCCGAAGAAAAATTATAAGTTAAGAGACTGGGTATTCTCCAGACAGCGTTATTGGGGTGAGCCAATCCCGATTGTAAAGTGCGAGAAGTGTGGTTTCGTTCCGCTGTCCGAGGATGATCTGCCGCTGGAGCTGCCGGATGTAGAGAGCTACATGCCGACCGACAACGGTGAGTCTCCACTGGCTGCTATGACCGATTGGGTAAATACCACTTGCCCATGCTGCGGTGGTCCGGCAAAGAGAGAGACCGATACCATGCCTCAGTGGGCTGGTTCCTCCTGGTATTTCCTGCGTTATACCGATCCGCACAACAACGATGCACTGGCAAGCAAGGAAGCATTAAAGTACTGGCTGCCGGTTGACTGGTACAACGGCGGTATGGAGCATACCACTCTGCATCTTCTGTATTCTCGTTTCTGGCATCGTTTCCTGTATGATCAGGGCGTTGTTCCGTGTCCGGAACCGTATCAGAAGAGAACCTCTCACGGTATGATTCTTGGTGAGAACGGCGAGAAGATGTCCAAGTCCCGTGGAAATGTCATCAACCCAGATGATATCGTAAACGAGTTTGGTGCCGATACCCTGCGTACCTATGAGATGTTCATCGGTGCATTCGAGTTAGCTGCAAGCTGGAGCAACGAAGGTGTTAAGGGTTGCCGTCGTTTCTTAGAGCGTGTATGGAAGTTACAGGATATGCTGACCGATGAGGAAGGCTTCTCTAAGGATATGGAGACCAAGATGCATCAGACGATGAAGAAGGTATCCTCTGACTTTGAGACCTTAAAGTACAACACGGCAATCGCAGCAATGATGGCTTTGTTAAATGACTTCTACAAGAAGGGCAGTATCACAAAGGGCGAGTTAAAGACCTTCCTGATTCTGTTAAACCCAGTTGCACCTCATATCACAGAGGAAATGTGGGCAGATTGTAACTTTGGTGGACGTCTGTATCAGCAGAGCTGGCCAGAGTACGATGAGGCAAAGACCGTTGAGAATACCGTTGAGATCGCTGTTCAGATCAACGGAAAGACCAAGGGTACCGTTTCCATCGCAAGAGATTGCGACAAGGAGACTGCAATCGCAGCAGGAAAAGAAGTAATTAAGGATAAGCTGACTGGAAACATCATCAAAGAGATTTATGTTCCAGGAAGAATTATCAACATCGTTATGAGATAAGATGGATCAACTGAAATAAAATAAAGTAAAATGAAGTAAAAGAAACTGTTCTAGGCCGCAGTAGATGTCGTAGAGTGCGGCAAAGCTGCGGCTTTGATATTTCTATGTGTTCCATCCAGATTTCGGAAAAGAGGTTGTTATGAAGATTTGCAAAAAGATAAAAGCAGCCGTGATGGCATTATGTCTGGTAATCGGTATGTGCGCAGTTTCGCTTCCGCAGACCGTTCATGCCGAGTATGGCGATAATGCATATGCGTTTATGACGCAGCTGCAGTCCAATTACCCATATCGTCAGGTCAACTCGTCGAATGGCATGTTGGCGGGAGCCGAGGAGTGGTTAAAGGCACAGATCGTTACGATGGGTTATGAGTATATGGCTCAGCCGTTTACGAGAACATCAGCAGATGGTGTAACACCATGCTATGGAGAAAATCTTATTTTTTCAAAGCAGGGAGCAAGCGACCGTGTGATTGTAATCGGTGCGCACTATGACTGTGTTGAGCAGACTTTTGGTACCGATGACAATGCATCTGGTGTCGGCGTACTGTTAGAGCTTGCAAGCATCTACAGCACAAAGGAGACTCCATACACGCTGCGCTTTATCCTCTTTTCGGCAGAGGAGCCGGGATGTCTCGGAAGCCAGTACTATGTAGAGAGTCTTAGCGAAGAAGAGCGCGACCGCATTGCATGTATGATCAACATTGATACGATTGCAGCTGGTGACAACATGTACCTTTACGGCGGCGCAGTCGATGGCGACGGAAATATCGTTCAAGACTGGGCAGTTTATCAGGCACAGTCCGCGGCGGAGCTTCTTGGTCTGGATATGTCATTCCATCCAGATGTCAACGATAGCTTCCCGACACCGACCAAGACAACCGCAAGTGACCAGATGGCATTCTCCAATGTTGGTATTCCATATATCTATTGTGAGGCGTCCAACTGGAATGGTGAGCCTTACACAAACTTCTACGAGACAAGCAATTCAGCCGTTGTAGGCGGTGCCGTTATGCACAAGGCAGAGTACGATAATATAACCTTTATTGAGAATACATTTGGAACACGTGCGTATGACCATCTTCAGGCGTACAGCAAGCTGCTCGACTATTTCATTGAAAATATGAAGGAAGGCGAGTACACCGCAGGTTATACCTTTGAGGACACCAATACAAAGGCAACGACAACAGATTCCGTTTATTTCAGAGAAAGACCAACCCAGTACAGCCCAGCAATTGAGCTTCTGGATGCCAATACAGAGGTAACGGTTACTGGCTATCATACAAGCTGGTGTCGTGTCGAGGTGGATGGTCAGGAAGGCTATATTAAGACCGACTATCTGACCATGGATGCAAATGCAGAAAACGGTTCTGAGGAAGTAAGCTCAGAGGAAGTCTCAGAAGAGGCATCGTCCGAAAATGAGTCGGAAGCTGCTTCTGAGGCAGAATCGGAGAACGGTTCCGAAGTCGAATCCGAAACAGGTACGGCAGAGGAGTTATCTTCTGAGGCCGTATCGGAAAACGAATCAGCTGAATCTGCTACAGAGAACGAGTCTTCCAAGAACGAGGCGTCCTCTGCAGATGCAAATCCGAACGAGAAGGAGACAATAGTGGACTCCAATTCGAGCGCATCGAATCCAAGTGCATCCAGTCAGAGCGTATCGGGTTCTCAGTCTGACAACACAAATGTGGTTACAAAGGTGATTGATCAGTTCAAAAACGATCCATCCACACTTCGAATCGTGCTGATTGCAGTAATTGTAATTATCGGCATTTGGCTGTGCGTATTCATTGCTCTTCGTCGCAAGAAAAATGCACAGGAAGAAGAGAAGTCTGATTCCAAGTCTTCGGGTAATGGCTTTACAAATCCAGACAAGAAAGACGAAAAGTAAACACAAGTGATACACACAGAAAAAGACAGGAATGGCAAAACGCGTTCCTGTCTTTTTGCACATCGTAACTCACTACGAATTGGACGGCGGTGGTGGAGGCGGTGTCTGCCTGCCCTGCTTTGCCAGCATTTTGGATAACTGACGAAGTAATTCTACTCTCTTTTTCTCCTTCGGGGAGAGATTTGCGGTCAGCTGGGAGACAAGGGCATCGGTCTCATCATTGCTGAAATTCATATGTTTTCCTGCAATCTGGCGATTCATGCCAAGCAAAAAGGGCAGCAACTCATTTTGATTTTTGCCAGCGGCCTCACTAACCATCTGACGGATAAATTGCGCCTTTTCAGGGGACATATTGTCAAACGGTGTCGGCATCGTGCTTTGCACCTCCTTCCGATTCATATTCGCGGTAAAGTCGTGCCATCTGAGTAAGATTCGTCACCATATCGAGCGTTTCAAGCTCCTTTGGTGTGCAATATTCGCGGATGGACTGAGACAAACCAGTTAGTGGATCCTGCCCATCCTTGCTGCACGCTTCTAGTGACTCTTCCTCCTCGTCAAGCCGGTGCATGGCCTGCTGAAGCTCAAACATGCGCACACAGATGCGGCAGGCATCTCGAAGCGGTGAGTGCATGTATGGCAGCGAGGCCTTTAAAATCTGAATGTGGCGCTCCTGTGGCATAAGGCACCTCTTGGATTTTCCATCTTCTTTAATGGAGTATATGCGGACAACATGTTTGATAGTACAACATAAGTTATAGTAAGCAGATGACAAGAAGGAGCGGCATATGCTTATTATAGAAGGAAATGCAGTTTATGAGGTGGATTGTGAGTGCCTGCGCCGAAGATGGGGGCGGTACCAGACAATTCACTGTGAGGAAGATTTGCTTTCAAAGGATCAAGTGATTGTGCAGACCGGAGGCGTATGCAGAGAGCAGCTATCGTACACCGGAAAAGGTGTGACCGTTGCCATTTTGGATACCGGATTGTACCCACATCCAGATTTAAAGGACCGCATTACTGGGTGGTATGATGCGATCGAAGGGACAGCGCAGCCCATAGACCCGAACGGACATGGAACACAGGAAGGAGGAAATGGATATTGCTTTTTTTACAAAACTGTGCTATTCTGTCTATAACAGATGCCTACAAAAGTTGAAAATTACGAGGTATGGGGAATGAATATGATAATTATGAAGGAAGCAGCGACACTCGAGAGAACATCTGCGAATGAAGGTGTGCAGCTGCAGTCGCTGACATTAAGCGAAGGCACAATTCGGTTTGAGCCGGATGTGACCGATTACAATGTGACGGTTGCAGAGGATGTGACAAGAATTTTGGTGAAAGGTGTTACCAGCGATGAGAACAGCTTTTATACCGTAAGCGGAAACACCAACATGGTAAAGGGTAAGAATGAGATTGTCGTCACCGTCACCGATAAGGACGGCAAGACAGGAAACTATTACATCCATGTGCAGGTGGGTGAACAGGTAGAACAGGAGTCCGCATCGCAGGACGCACAACAAAATGGAGGGCAGAACGCCCAGTCTGCCCAGTCACAAGCAGCAGACAGTCAGAATTCGCAATCATCACAGGCTCAAAGTTCGCAGTCATCGCAGGCTTCATCACAGTCCTCACAAAATTCACAGGGTTCTGCTCAGGCAGGTCCGCAGGAACTGCTTTCCAAATTACCTGGAGAGTTTCAGGCTTTTGCACAGACTGTTACCTCAGGAAATCTCCAGTATGTCACATATGGCGTACTGGGCTGTGGTGCATTGGCAGTAGTTCTTTGGATTGCTGTTTTTGCTCGCAGAGCGGCTGCAAAGCGGCGCTACAAGAAAGAGAAAAAAGCACGTCTTGCCCACAGAAAAGAGCAGGAAAAGCAGTGGGAGCTTGCCCAGACCCAACAGGACATTCTCTTAAAGCAGGTCGATGAGCTGCTTGAGAAAAAGAAGACACGCGGACCAAAGGTGCGCGAAGAAGAGCCTGAGGATTTTGATTATGAGGACGAAGGCTATACAGAAGATGACGACGATTACGGCGATTATGATGAAGAACAAGAGGCCGAGATGGATCGTTGGTTAGCCGGACTGGATGAAGATGGCCAGGACGAGGACAGGTGATTAGATGGTAATAAAGATAGATTTTAACAGCGATGAAGCGATTTACATGCAGATTACAAACCAGATTATTATGGGAATTGCCAAGCGGCAGATTTGCGATGGAGACCAGCTGCCGTCCATCCGAAACATGGCAGACGAGATCGGCATCAATATGCATACCGTCAACAAGGCATACACGGTGCTTCGTCAGGCTGGCTACGTAAAGTTGGACCGCAGAAGAGGGGCAGTCGTCAGCGTGGATGTCGATAAGATCGAAGCGATCGAGGCGATCCGCAGAGAATTGTCTGTCATACTGGCAAAGGCCAACTGCATGCAAATATCAAGAGACGAGATCCACGAGCTGGTGGATGAGATTTACGATAAACATTTGACAAATGTTCCAAAACAGGCAGAATAAGCCACTTGGAATCACTTGTTATTTGGTTGTTTTTTAGGAATCTGACGCGGGAATCCTCGGCCATTCAATGACCGAGATGAAAGCGCCGCTTGCTTTTTT
>CAVFYJ010000056.1:0-22543 GCA_963626545.1 Acetatifactor sp.
GCATCGCTGAACAGTGACGCCGACAAAACAATCGTCGAACCGCTTTCGTAGACTAAATAAAAGAAATTAACAAAATGTAACTAACAGAAACGGCAGATAACAAGAGACTTAACATTGTTACCTGCTGTTTCTTTTTTGGCGTCATCAACAAACCAGGGTTAGTCTGGAAAAATAACCTATCCACTCAGTCGAGTAATTATAAGAAATATTAAAAATCAACAAAAAATCCCTTGACATTTGCATAAAAGTGTAATATTATATGAAATAGCGATAAACAAGTTATAAACGTTTTCGCAACTTGTTAAAATTGCATGGAGTACACAGAAGAAAAATCAAAATTAACATGTGTTAACATTTTAACTAACATTTAAAAACGGGGAAAAGGCTTTTTAAATTTTGTTAATTCGGTTTATACGCCAGTTTGAGTTTGAATTTGAAATTGTGGCCCAGGCAGCCATCAGATGGGGAAGACGTGGAAAAAAACATCTGTGGCAAAACATCTATACTCATTTTATTCTATATTTTTAGGAGGAAGGCAATATGAAGGCAAAGAAGTTTGGAGCAGTCGCAATGGCACTGGCAATGGCAGGAACAATGGTACCGATGAGCGCATTTGCAGAGGAAGAAGAGACCTACGATTTTAATGGAGCAGAGGTTCGTGTATTTGGAAACAAGTGGAACGAGTTGGATCCAGATGCAGAGGGTGATAAGACTCAGTACTTAGATGCAGCTGCACAGATCGAGGAAAAGTACAACATCAAGTTTGTATACTCCAGACCAGACGGCTATGACGGCTACAACTTAGGAGAGCTGATTCAGGCTGGTATTACTGCTGGTGATGCAGGTGTGGATATTCTGGATTCCGAGCCAGATGCACTGATTTCTCTTCTTTCCAGTGGCGCGCTGACTGACCTGACCGATGATATGGATCAGATTCATGTTGGTTCTCTTTACAAGCAGGCCGTTACTTGGCAGGGGCATTGCTACGGTATGACATTTGATAATGTCGGCGATACCTACTTCATGGTTTACAGCCGTGATTACTTAGAGGACATCGGTATGGACGTAACCCCGACCGAGAAATTCATGGCAGGTGAGTGGAGCTACGATGATATGAAAGAATATCTGACCGAGATGAAGGCAAAGCTTCCGGAAGGTGTTTATCCACTGGGTATTCACTATTATCACTGGGCTTCCATGGCAGCTGCAGCAAACGGTGTTATTCAGATTGATTCCGATGGAAACATCAACTTCAACGAGGAAGGCTTCATTGAGGCAATGTCCTTCTACAGAGAGCTGATCGATGAGGGTCTTGCTTGCCCGATGGAAGTTGAGAAGGATGAGGATGGCGATTACAACGATGTTGCTGTATACTATTCCACTCAGGATATGGCAGATCAGAAGTTCGTTATCGGACGTATCGAGGCATGGCAGGCAGGCGGTCTGGCAGACAGCATCGGCGAGTGGGGTGTTACCATGTGGCCATGGGGCAGCAACGTTACCTGTGATGGCGACTACACCACACTGAGCGACAATTACTACACCGCACAGTCCTACTGGGGCAGCTGTGTAATTCCAGCAACCGCAGAGGAAAAGACCGGTATCGCAGCAATCGACCTGATGAAGATCGCAAATGATTACTATGATCTGGTTCAGCCAAGTGGCGCAGCAGGAAGACTGGCAGCATGGGAAGCAGAAGAAGCTGGCGAAGAGCCACAGATCGGATTCGATGCTGGAACTGCTAGAGATTTCTGTACCGAGGAAGATTACGAGCTGTATGACTGGGCACACAATCGTGTACAGTATGACTGGGCAAAGCCATTTGATAACGCACACATCACAAGCATTTGGAACCTTGCAGCAGAGATTATTGCAGAGGGTGTTGATGCAAGAAGTGCAGCAGACTCCGCATATAAGTCAGCTGTTGAGAAGGCAACTGAGATGGGACTTATTTCTGCTCAGGAATAAGAATGTTTGTAGGACAATGGTCGTCTACTATTGAATAACTAGCGATGCGGCTGTAGATTTGCAAACGGAATCTACAGCCGTTTTCATACACAACAAGCGAGGGCGGTTCAATTGAAGAAAAAGAAAAAACAGGCCCGCATCCGCAATAGTATCATTCTTGCAGTGCTTGTCGTTGCCGCATTTGTGGGATTAAAGCTTGCATCTTCGGATAAATATGCACAGACACGAACGGATGTCCTTGAAAAGTATTTAAGCTACACGGATACCGACGATGTGACCTATGAGGATTATCTGGAGAGCACGAATGGAACTTATATTTCGGATTCAGCGGAAGAGATAACAGTAAAGGCTGCCGATTACAAGACGGTAGAGATGGATGATCTAGAAAAAGATGGTGAGATTGTCTGGACAGCAGGAGATGGCAGTATCACCTATGAATTTGACGTAAAAGAGGCCGGATGGTACAATGTTCGCCTCACTTATTATACCGATACGGATTCCACACAGAATATTGTGCGAAATATCCGTGTAAATGACACTCGTCTGTTTGACGGCTGCGATGGCATCATCTTCTCACGTCTGTGGATGGATGATAACAAGAATTGGCTGATGAACACAGACGGAAATCAGGCAGCGCCGACACAAATTCAGTCCGAGGGACCGGCTGTATGCAGCATTACCTCAGCAGATGTGGACAGCATTGGCGCATACCGTTTCTTCCTTGAAAAAGGAAAGAATACAATCAGCCTTGAGTCTGTTCAGGCAAAGCTCGGAATCGGTGAGATTGCACTTGTTCCGGCAAACGAGATTGTAAGCTATGCGGAGTACTATGAGGCACTGACAAAAGAAGGTGCACAGATCGTTGAGGCAAACGAGGTGGACGGCGGCGCGTTGATGATTCAGGCAGAGGATACCACATGGAAGTCATCTTCCTCACTTTCTCCGAATAATGACCGTACTTCCGTCAAGACCGTTCCATACGATCCGACCTATATCGTTTACAATACGATTGGCGGTTCCAACTGGGCGAGCGTTGGCCAGAGCATGACATGGACAGTCGATGCACCGAAGGCAGGTCTTTATAAGATTGGCCTGCGCTTTAAGCAGTATTTAAACCGTGGATTTATTTCTCCGCGTTATTTGACCATCAATGGTGAGCTTCCATTTGCGGAGGCAGCCGAGATCGAGTTTGCCTATGATCCAGATTGGGTAACCGGATATCTTTCTGGCGAAGACGGTGACTATTACTTCTATTTAAATGAAGGAGAGAACACCATCAGCATGATCGCAACACTCGGCGAGCTGACTGACGCAGTTGATCTTGTCAGTGAGAGTGTAAACAATTTAAATGATCTGTACCGCGAGATTACGGCAATCACAGGAACAAGCCCGGATCTGTATCGTGATTACAGCATCATGATATACCTTCCAGAGTTAACGGATGTGTTGGAAGTTGAGTACACCAGACTGAATGCCGTTATGGGTATGTTTGGTGAGGAGTATGGCTCTGCCAATAAGACCTCCGCATTAAACGACATGATGGATGTTATGATTAAGTTAGTTAAACAGCCAAATGATGTTGCAAAATATCTTTCCAACTTCAGTGATTCCTTATCTGCACTTGCAGACTGGGTAACAAGCATCAATGACCTTCCACTTGAACTGGATTATCTGGCTGTCTGTGGAGATGGCTATAAGCTTCCAAAGGCAAACGGCAATTTCTTTGAGAATTTAGCACATACCTGGAATTCCTTCATGGGCTCCTTCACCAATGATTTCAAGGTTCATACCGAATCCGATAGCAGCAAGGATCGAAAACAGCTGGATGTTTGGGTAACCGTTGATACGAGAACTGAGTACGATATCATTCAGAAGTTAATCAATGCAGCATATGCCGATTCGGAGTACGATATTAACCTGAGCATGGTTCAGGCCGATACACTTCTTCCGGCAACAGTTGCAGGCAATGGACCGGATGTCGCCATTCAGGCCAGCTACAGTATGCCGACAAACTTTGCATACCGCAACGCTTCCTATGATTTGACTCAGTTTGATGATTTTGAGGAAGTATTTGCTCGCTTCCCAGAGGGTGTACGTTCCTTCCTAGAGTATGAGGGTGGTGTATATGGTCTTCCGGATCAGCTTTCCTTCCCGGTACTCATTTACCGTACCGATGTATTAAAGGCAGCAGGGCTTGAAGTACCAGAGACTTGGGACGATCTGACTGCGATGATTCCATATCTGGAAGCAGACAATATGAGCGTTTATTTGGCAAGTAATGAGTATCTGACATTGGGCGGTTCTAGTAGTTCGACTACGATGCCAGTCAACTCAATTTTCCTGTCCATGCTGTATCAGAATGGATATGAGCTGTACAACGAGGATAATACCGCAACCAATCTGGATCAGACCGATCTGATGATGGTATTTAAGAACTGGACTGAGTATTACACCAACCAGGGACTTGAGTATTCCGTTAACTTAACGACACGTTTCCGTACCGGCGAGATTCCGGTCATGGTAGGAGATTATTCCTATATTAATACGTTGAGCATTTCAGCACCGGAAATTTCTGGAAAGTGGTCCATCGCAAAGATTCCGGGAACAAAGCAGGCAGATGGCAGTGTGGATCACACCGCAGCAGCGATGATCGGAACTTCCTTTATCGTATCGTCTACCGTTGAGAAGGACGGCATGTTAAATGAGGCATGGGACTTCTTAAAGTGGTGGACAAGCGCACAGACACAGGCTAATTATTCCATCGAGCTTAAGGCAGAGGATGGCGAGGCAGCCGAGTATCCTGTAGCCAATATTGATGCGATTAAGGACGGCGGTCTGAAGGATGAGTTTAAGGAAGTGGTACTTGGCCTGATTGATGACTTAAAGGCAGAGCCACAGATTCCAGGAAGCTACATCACCGGAAGAACCATCCGAAATGCATTCGTTACAACCGTTTCTGATAACGTAGACCCGATTGATACACTCTACATTACACTGGATGCGATCAATACGGAAATTACAAACAAGAGACAGGAATTTGGCCTGAATACGGCACAGGAATAGAAAGGGGGCAAAGAGCATGGCAAAAAATAACGTGCCATTCAAACGAAGAATGAGCCTGACGCTCAGGGATATGAAGAGAAGCATCCCACTTTACTTAATGATTGCTCCCTTCATGATTTTATTTGTAGTATTTGTAGTGTACCCTGTGCTTATGGCAATCTGGTATAGCTTTACCGACTACAATGTATTAGAGAAAGCAAACTTTATTGGCTTTGATAATTATCGAAAACTGTTTTTGGATGATGATACGTTCATCACCGCAATCAAGAATACCTTTATTATCGCGGTAATCGTAGGACCGGGCGGTTATGTGTTATCCTTCCTTTTGGCATGGATGATCAACGAGCTGCCGCATAAGCTTGGTGTTGTTCTGACCGTAATCTTTTATGCACCATCCATGGCAGGTACCGCAGTTGTTGCGGTATTCCGTCAGATCTTCTCCGATGATGCATCCGGTTATCTGAATGCAATTCTTCGAAATCTTGGCATTACCAAGGAAGCCATTCTATGGCTGTCGGATTCAGAGTATGTTATGGTTGTTGTCATCCTGGCATCTTTGTGGACGAGCCTTGGTGTTGGATTCCTTTCCTTCGTAGCTGGTATCAAGGGTGTCGATGAGGCACAGTATGAGGCTGGTGCGATTGATGGAATCAAAAACCGTTGGCAGGAACTTTGGTACATTACACTGCCGAACATGAAGCCGCAGCTTCTGTTTGGTGCCGTTATGACCATCACCAGTTCCTTGTCTGTTGGTGCATATGGCGATATGATCGTTGGCTTCCCGAGCCCGAACTACGCCACACACACCATCGTCAATCATCTGAACGATTATGGTTCCATTCGTATGGAGATGGGGTATGCATCTGCGATTGCTGTAATCTTGTTCTTGATTATGATTATCTGTAACATGTTGATACAAAAGATCCTGCGAAAAGTAGGAACGTAACCGGAAGGAAAGGAGGGTAAAAATGAATGCGTTAACAAGATTTTATTATCGACACAAAAAAGTTACCGATTTCAAACCGCATGTAAAGAAATCAAAGCGCAGTTTCTGGGGCAATGTTATTTTAGGATTGTTTTTGATCGTGCTTGCCAGCCTGTTCTTCTTCCCGGTACTCTACATGATCAGTCAGTCATTAAAGCCGATGAACGAAATGTTCATCTTCCCGCCGAAGATTTGGGTGGAAAATCCGACACTGGATAATTACAGAGATTTCTTCAATGTCCTGGCAAATACGGTAGTTCCGTTTGCCAGATATATGTACAATACCGTGCTGGTCGTTGTGATCGGTTCACTCGGCCATATCGTTCTGGCATCCCTTTGTGCATACCCGCTTGCAAAGTACAAGTTCCCGGGTTCTAAGTTCATCAATCAGCTGATCGTATATTCTCTTATGTTTAATGCGACTGTTACGATGATCCCGAACTTCCTTACCATTGCAAACTTAGGTTTTCTTGACACACAGGCAGCCATCATCGTTCCAGGCTTTGCGTCTACACTTGGTCTGTATTTGATGAAGAACTTTATGGAGCAGATTCCGGACAGCCTTTTGGAAGCTGCTCAGATCGACGGCGCAGGTTATGTGCGTATCCATTTCAAGATCGTTATGCCGATCGTAAAACCGGCTCTGGTAACGGCATTTATCATGGTATTCCAGTCCTTCTGGACCAACACCGGTGATAAGTTCATCTACACAGAGGCGAAAAAAGGATTTGCCTACATGGTTTCCCAGCTGGCAAATGGCAAGGTAAACGGTATGGGCGCATCCTACGCGGGTATTTCCGCAGCAGCAGCCGTGATCATGTTCGCAGTTCCGCTGATTGTATTCTTAATTATGCAGAACAACGTTGTATCCACGATGGCAACATCCGGTATGAAAGAATAAGAGGTGTCATATGCAGAGATCGAAAAAAATTTATCGCAGATATTTGCTTGTGCTCACACTGCTTGTCAGCCTGATGACCGGTATCTGCACCAGTGCATTTGCCGATTCCTATACGTATGATATCAGAGGAAATCAGGTTCCGGCACCGGATGCATACGAGCTGGAGCGCACCGTTTATGCGTCTGAGCTTGGCTTGGAGTCCATGTCCACGGTATCGGCTGTTTTTTACCGTGACGGCAAGGTGTATGTGACTTTAAAGGGAACCATCGTTATTACCGATGAGAACTTTGAAAATGTCACCTACATTACCGAGTATACGAGAGAAGACAAAACAAAGAGTACAATCAATGCCCCGACCGGTATCTGGGTCACAGAGGATGGTCACATCTATATTTGTGAGATGGATCAGGGCGAAATCATTGAATTTGATGAAAATTATAACTATGTCAGAGCACTCGGCGATCCGAATTGTATCGGCTTGACCGTTGCATACCGTCCAAAGCGCATCGCAGTGGACAGCGTGGGTCGTATGTATGTGCTCGTAAACAACTGCTACGAGGGTTTTGTTGAGTTAGATCCAGAAGGAAACTTTAACCGCTACGTCGGTGCGACACCGGTTACCGTTTCTTTGATCGACCGCTTCTGGCGTTCCATTCAGACCGAAGCGCAGCAGGCACGAAGCAGTTTGTGGCTGCCAACCACCTACAGCGATCTGGCAATCGACAAGGATGGCTTCATTTATGCAAGTATTGCGGATTCCACCTCGAAGGATCCGATCCGAAAGCTGAACGCATCCGGCGATGACGTTATGCCGGAGGGTGAGTTCACCGAGCGCCCGATGGGTGACTACGATGCGAGCGGAAAGTCTCTTTCCAATCTGACGAACATTGCAGTGGCAGACGATGGCCGTTTTGCTGTACTCGATTCTGTTTACTCCAGAATTTTTGTCTACAGCAGTGACGGAAATCTGATGTATGAGTTTGGTGGTTCTGGAAATGCTGAGGGCAAGTTAAACAGCCCGGTCGGCATTTGCTTTATGGATGAGAAGGTATTGGTAGTCGATCTGGCTTATCAGTCCGTCGAAGTTTTTGCACCAACCGAGTATGGTCATCTGATCAATCAGGGTCTTGAGGCACAGTCTCGCTACGATTATGACGAGGCAGCTGGATACTGGCAGCAGGTTCTTGATATCAACAATAATTTCTACTATGCAAACTTAGGCCTTGGAAAATATCAGCTGCGTGCCGGTGAGTATGAGGATGCGATGAACAACTTCTACAAGGGTGGCGATCGTTCCTATTATTCCAGTGCATTTGGAAAGGTATCCAAGGAGTGGATGAGCAATCATTTCACACAGATCATTTTGGTAATTGTGCTGATCATTGCCGTATTCGTTGCAGTTGGCCTTTACAAGAAATATGGTCCAAAGGAGCATAAGGATACAAAGGTAAGACGCTTCTTTGATAAATTGAAGTTTACCTGTCTGACCTGGCCTGGTTATGTGATGACCAGCCCATTCAAGGCATTTGACGATGTAAAGTATTACGATGGAAGACCGATTCCGGATCTTCATGTGAAGAAAGACAGCAAAAAGCATGAGTACGGTGGTTCTCTTGCCTTTGCGATTATCGTAATTGTCCTGTTTGGATGGATCAGCCTGATTAAATTCCGTTATACTGGATTCCTACTTGCATTTGAAGATATTGACAACATGAATGCGCCGATCGTTGTCGGAAGTGCCGTGTTACCATATATCATCTTCATTTTTGCAAACTGGGGCGTTGGTGTCCTTCTTTCTGGTAAAGGAAAGGTGATCCACATCACAAAGGTAGTTGGCTATGCGCTGTATCCGGCATGCTGGTTAAACCTCATTGGAACACTTCTTTCCAATCTGGTTACCCAGAATGAGGCAGCTCTTGTCAATGCACTGTTTGTACTGGGAATGCTGTTATTCTTCTTCTATATGTTTATCGGAACGATCATGGTAAACCAGTACAGCTTTACAAAGAATGTGGCAACGTTGATTCTTTCCGTTGTCGCAATGTTACTGATCATGTTTGTCATCTTACTGTTTGCAACGTTGTTCTCACAGTTTGTCAATGACATTTTAGAGATTGTCACAGAAATTAACCTGTTATGGTAGAAAGGAGGCGTAAGAACATGAGACGACAAAACAAAATGAAACTTGGTCCGGGACAGACAAGACGCGTCCTGTCCATTGTGCTCAGTGCAGCGCTTCTTGGAACCATGACGGTATATGCAGGTGAGGAGAGTGCGACAAAGGCGGCTGACGAAAAGGAAGCGTCTGGCGCATTAAAACCAGGTGATAAGGGTTACTGGGCAGCTCAGGAGACCGATAAGATCACCGGAACCGATTTTGTCACCATCGCGGAGTCGGAGAATATGGAGCTTTTGATCAAGCCAAAGACTGGAACGATTCGCTGGATGGATAAGAAAACAGGTGCTTATAAGGATACGAATTTAAGTGCCGATGAGAATCTGGGAAAGATTACCGATTCTGAGAAATCCGATCTGACCGTCAGCTATTTCAATGGAAAGTATAGCGAGCTGTATTCAACCTACAGCACCTACAATTCCTTTACAATGTGTGCGGATTTGGGACAGCTTTCCTACCAGTATATCGACGGCGGTGTGCGTATTTTGTATACCCTCGGTGACAACGCGATGACCTACAAGAATTTCCCGCAGGACATCAGCGATGAGCGTATGAATGAGTTGGTACTTCAGTATTTAAGCGACGCCGAGATTGAAAATTTAAAGAAAACCTATTATTCTCAGTTGTCTACTGGCGACTGGCACCGCTTATCCAATAAGGATAAGACGCTTGGAAAGCTTCAGGTAAAAGAACTGTATGCAATGTTTTATGAGACAGGCGCCTACACAGAGGAAGAGCTTTACAAGGATCTGGAAGCTTACGAGGTAGATGAGTCTGAATATCCGAGCAATCTGACCATCGTAGTTCCGGTTGAGTATTATTTGGACGGCGATGAGTTGGTTGTCAATGTGGACACCTCAGCGATTGAGACTGATGAGGAAAGTCCGATTATGTCACTTGGCCTGCTGCCATATTTTCTGACATCCGCTACGGACACCGAGTATGATGATGGCTATATGTTCATTCCGGATGGAAGCGGCGCATTAATCAATCTTGACAGTACTAAGGTTAAGGAATATCATTATTCTGCAAGTTGGTACGGCGGTGACCGTCTGGTAAACTCCACCACCTACAATAGTGTCAATCCACAGATGATGATGCCAGTATTTGGCATGAAGACTTCGGACAGCACAGTGTTAGCCGTAATTGAAAATGGCGCAGAGGTGGCAACACTTGATGCGTACATTGCAAATACCGATAACTCTGAGCCGTTCTGCAAGATGAAGTTGACCTTTGGCATTCAGCCGCAGCAAAAGATCGCTTCTGACGCAAACAGTACCTATTCTGTATCGAAAGCATCTACCGATGTCTACGACGAGAATATTACCCTTCGTTACTATTGGCTGGGCGAGGATGCCGACTATGTGGACATGGCAAAATGCTATAACCGCTATCTGGTCGAGCAGGGTGAGCTGACAGCTGAGGAGCCGGAGGAGAGCACTCCATTTTACACAGAAGTGCTTGGAACAACCGACAAGACACAGTATATGCTTGGAATTCCGTATGAAGGAAAGCAGACATTGACCTCTTTTTCAGAGGCAAAGGAGCTGCTTGGCGATCTGAATGCGGCAGGTATCAGCAATGTGAAGCTGATCTACAGTGGTATGGTAGGCGGCGGAATGAACCAGAGAGCGTTGACTGGCGGCGTTTCGATTGCATCTGGTATTGGCAGCAGCTCCGATTTCAAGAGTCTTACCGAATATGCGTCTTCCATCGGAGCCGAGGTTTACCCGAATCTTCTGTTACAGTCGGCTTACACAAAGAAGGGATTAAGCGGCGACCGCGTGGCATGGAACATTGTAAACAATCGTGGACAGCTCTACACCTTCGATCCGGTTACTTTAAAGGTGGACGATGAGGCAGATTACAAATTGTACATGATCAATCCAAACTATTTAAATAGCTATCTTGAGACAATCAAGAACAGCTTCAGCAAAAAGCTTGGAATCACGACCATTGCAAGTTCCGATCTGTTGACTTTTATCCCAACAAATTATAAGGGAACACAGGTATCCATGTCGACAGGTGAGGACATCAGCATGGCAGCAGGAAAATCCCTGGCAGATGGAATGAAGTTAATGCTTTCCAACCCGGTTTCCGATGCCTATGCATACAGCAGCAGTCTGACCGATATCCCGACACAGGATAGTGGAATGCGTATTCTGGATGCATCTGTTCCGTTTATGCAGCTGGTTTTGGACGGTTATAAGACTTATTCCAGCGAGTCCTTAAATCTGGAGACAACGGATATTCGCAGACAATTCATTCAGGCGATCGAGACAAGAAGCGCTTTGAAATTTACCTTTACCTATCGTGACAGTGCACTGTTAAACAAGACCGAGCAGGAAAATCTGTTTGCAGTCGATTACAGCTATTGGAAGGATTCCATTCCAGAGCTTTACACAGAGTATGAGAGTTTTTATGAGTCGGTAAAGGGCGCAACGATTGAGTCTCATGAGCTGTTTGAACGCGATGACAACTTGCGTATTGTAACCTATTCAAATGGTGTAAAGGTTTACATCAACTATGGTGACGAAGCCGCTGAAATTGACGGTGTCAGCGTCGACGCACTGGATTATCAGATCAAAAAATAAGGAGGGGTGATGATGAGTAAAGATAGTAAGGCAAAGAAAACAAAAAAGCACTATAAAAGTCTTGAAAAGAAGACCGCCCTCTGGGGTCTGATCTTCCTGTTACCGTGGCTGATCGGTCTGGTGTTCTTCTTCTTAAGACCATTGGTTTTGACCTTCTACTATGCATTTAGCAGTATGGAGATGGAAAATGGTGTGTTCAAGGGCACTTTTAATGGAATTGAAAACTTCAAGTATGCACTCGGTGTCGATGCCGATTTTACAAAGGATTTGGCATCCGCGTTTACCGGTATGCTGACCAATGTGCCGATTCAGATTTTCGTATCACTGTTTATCGCGATTCTGCTAAACGGCCAGTTTAAGGGAAGAGGATTCTTCCGTGCAATCTTCTTTATTCCGATTATTCTGGCTACGGGTATTACCACAATCGAGCTGTCTGAGGTTTCCCTTACGACACAGGCTTCCGAGTCCGTTGTGGATTTGAAGTGGCTGACTGAGCTGGTTGTTAACAGTGGAATTCCGGAGCAGATTACAACGCTTCTGACTTCGTATATTTCCAACATCTTCGATGTGGTTACGACGTCTGGTGTACAGATCCTCATTTTCCTGTCTGGTTTACAGGCAATCTCTCCAACCTTGTATGAGGTTGCACAGCTTGAGGGCTGCAGCGCATTTGAGACCTTCTGTAAGATTACACTGCCGATGATTTCTCCAATGATTCTGGTGTGTCTTGTATACAGCATTTCCGAAGCGTTCGCAAAGGCAGATGTAACGGATACCATCTACAGTGTTACCTTCAAGGGACAGTCGATGTATTACGGCTACGGCGCAGCCATGAGTGTTATTTACTTCGTGGTAACGCTTGCAAGTATCGGCATTATATGCGGTATCGTGTCAAAGGGGGTATTCTATTATGACTAAAGCAAAAAGAAAAGGCCTTAGCCGCAAAGAACGCATGGCGATGGCGCAGACAACTGCGGGCATCAGCTTTTGGGTTGATTTGCGAAAGGGACGCCTCAGCCGTTATACCATTCAGAAGCGAGTGAAGAAAGCGATTGCATTGTTGTTCCGCTATATCATTTTGATTTCACTTGGCTTCGTGATCCTGACACCACTGTTAAAGCTGGCAAAGGATGCATTTACCGATCCGAGTGCACTGGCAAGCAAGAGTTCCATCTGGATTCCACAGAAGGTTTCCACGATCTTCTTTGAGATGAGTATGACAAAGATGGTATTAAACTATTGGCCAAGCCTTGTGTATACACTGGCAACGACCGCAGTTTTAACGTTCTTCCAGGTGCTTTCCACCGGACTGGCAGCATATTCCTTCGCTCGACTCAACAAGGGAACAATGAAGATCATCAGCAAGGTTTTATTCGCTATGGTAGTATTCACCATCGTTGTACCGTCTGACTGTATCATGTTAGCACAGTTTTCCACCTTCAGAAGCTTTGATATTTTTGGTATTATCAAGGCGTTGACAGGCTCTGGTATCAACATGACAAAGAATATGGCTTCCATGATTGTGCTTGCTGCAACTGGTATGGGCGTAAAGAGTGGTCTTTATATTTACATTCTTCGTCAGGGTATCCGTGGACTGCCGTATTCCATCGAGGAAGCAGCATTCGTGGATGGCGCAGGATTCCTTCGCACCTTCTTCCAGATCGTTGTTCCAAGTGCATCCGGTTCCATTCTGACTGTTTCCGTACTCAGCTTTTTATGGAACTACACCGATGTGTACTACAACAGTTTACTGAATCAGAACACCTTACAGCTGGCTTACAATTATCACCAGCTGCAGGGAAACATCCGCTGGCCAATCGGCAATGCAGCGAAGATGCATGCCACATGGCTTAGCTTAATCAATGCAGAAAACCCGTATGTACAGAATGCATCCATTTCTGCATGTGCACTTCTTGTTGTACTTCCGCTTCTTATTATGTACTGCTTTGTACAGAAGCGTTTCGTACAGGGAGCAGCACGAAGCGGTCTTGGCGGCGATTGATATTTACTTGCAATTCACGGGAAACCGAAATACTATAGAAAGTCACTTCACCGAGTGGGCGTTTCGTAGCTTAGGCCCCGTGAATGATAATAATTTGCAGAGAAAGGTATGGTATTTCATATGAGATATTTAGACGAGCGCGTCTGGGTCATCCTCCGAGAACTCAGACCGTTAATCGAGCGACAGCATATCGATATTACGAAATGGCAGACAAAAAAGAAACTTTTTATGCGCCCAGAAGAGGCAGATCAGGATTCAATGCCATGGGAAGCGTTTGACAGCAGCACCGACAGATGGTATGGCAAGGATGTGTACTATTGGTTCCGCGCCCAGTTTACCGTTCCACAGTCGATGGATGGAAAATGCATTTTTTTGAAAATCCATACACAGATTGAGGAGTGGGACGACGGACGCAATCCGCAGTTCCTTTTGTTCGTGGATGGACAGGCAGTACAGGGTCAGGATATGAACCACAGAGAGGTTCGTCTGACCGATTGTGCAGAGGCAGGACGCACCTATACGCTTGATCTTCAGGCATACACTGGAATCCTTCACAATGAGTTTGCATTGAAGGTAACAGCAGACGAGACCGATCTGGCACTGTTAAAGCTGTATTATGATTTGAAGGCACCGGCAGACGCTTATCACTATAAGAGAATGCCAGAGGGACGTACCCGCAGCCTTCTGATTGAGGCATTAAATGGCGCAATCAATAAACTGGATCTTCGTAATCCTCACTCACCAGAGTTTGATGCGTCCGTAGCTGAAGCACAGGCTTACATTGATGAGCACCTGTATCAGAATCCGGAGTTAATCGGTCATGATGAGATTATTGCATCCTGCATCGGTCATACTCATATTGATGTGGCATGGTGGTGGACGGTATCTCAGACAAGAGAGAAGACAGCCCGCAGCTTTTCTACTGTATTAAAGTTGATGGATGAGTATCCGGACTACAAGTTTATGTCCAGCCAGCCGCAGCTGTATGTGTTCTTAAAGGAGCGTTATCCGGAGGTTTATGCAAAGTTAAAGGAGCGCGTGAAGGAAGGCAGATGGATTCCAGAGGGCGGTATGTGGCTTGAGGCCGATTGTAACCTGACTTCTGGCGAGTCTCTTGTACGTCAGTTCCTTTACGGAAAGAAATTCTTCAAGGATGAGTTTGGCATCGACAGTAAGATTTTGTGGCTGCCAGATGTATTTGGTTACAGTGGCGCGCTTCCTCAGATCATGAAGGAGTGCGGTATTGAGTACTTTATGACAACCAAGCTTGCATGGAATCAGATTGATAAGTTCCCGCATGATACCTTTATGTGGAAGGGAATTGATGGAACTGGTATTCTGACTCATTTGATCACAACACCGGGTGTTGGTCAGGATGTAAAGCAGACCCATTTTACTACCTACAACGGTATGCTTGATGCCGATGCGGTAATCGGTGCATGGGATCGTTACCAGAATAAGGATCTGAACAATGAAGTTCTGATTTGCTACGGCTTTGGTGATGGCGGCGGCGGCCCAACCAGACAGATGTTAGAGTGTTCTTCTCGTCTGGAAAAGGGTATCGCTGGTATTCCGAAGGTTGTTCAGGAAAGTCCAGTAGCGTATTTTGAGCGTCTGGACGAGCGCGTGAGAAAACACAAGCGTCTTCCGGTATGGGAAGGTGAGCTGTATTTTGAGTATCACAGGGGAACGCTTACCTCCATGGGAAGAAACAAGAAGGGCAACCGAAAGAGCGAGCTGGCAATGATGGATCTGGAGCTATTATCCGTACTGGCACAGGAGCAGGGCGTTTCCTATCCGAAGGAAGAGCTGGATCGCATGTGGAAGGTAATCTTACTGAATCAGTTCCATGATATTCTGCCAGGTTCTGCAATTCATGAGGTATATGAAGTTACAAAGAAAGAATATGAAGAACTGCTTAGCGAGGCACACGAGCTGATCGGTGAGCGCACAAAGGCACTCGCTGGTGAGGGAGATGGCATTACCGTATTCAATACGCTTGGATTTACGCGCGATGATGTGGTACGTCTTCCAGAGGGCTGCGATGCAGAGGCACTTGAGGATGCAGATGGTGTGGTATATCCGGTTCAGCATACAAAGGATGGCGCCGTTGCAGCAGTAAAGAGTCTTCCGTCCAAGGGAAGCCGCGTCTACAAGAAGGCAGCGATGCCAAAGGATGCGCAGAACGAGTGGTATTCCATTGAAAATACCATTGGAAACAAGACATTGGAGACTCCGTTCTATACCGTTGTATTTGATGAGAATGGCATGATTGCCCGTCTGTATGACAAGAAGAACGACCGCGAAGTATTAAAAGAAGGCCAGAAGGGCAATCGTATGGTCATGTATGAGGATAAGCCGATGTGCTTTGACAACTGGGATATCGACATGTACTATACCGAAAAGGGATGGGACGTTTCTGATCTTGCACGCTTTGAGTGGACAGATTTGGGACCGATCAGTATTTCACTTGAAATTGAGCGAAAGATCAGCAATTCTTTGATCCGTCAGAAGATCACCTTCTATGCGGATAGTGCTGTAATTCGTTTTGATACGTATGTTGACTGGAAGGAGCATCAGCATCTGCTGAAGGTTCACTTCCCGGTAGATCTGCATACCGATGAGGCAACCTTCGATATTCAGTTCGGTAACCTCACAAGAAAGATTCATCGAAACACCAGCTGGGATGAGGCTCGTTTTGAGAGCTGCGGCCAGAAGTGGATGGATATGTCCGAGGGTCATTATGGCGTCAGCCTGTTAAATGATTGCAAGTATGGTCATTCCGCACTGGATGGTGTAATGACACTGACGCTGATCAAGTCTGGTATCGAGCCGAATCCAACTGCTGACCAGGAAGAGCATACCTTTACTTATGCACTGTATCCACATGCTGAGGGCTGGAGACAGGCAAAGACCGTACAGGAAGCGATGAAGTTAAACCAGCCAGCTTTAAGCGCTGAGGGTGGCCTCGCAGGAGATGAGACCAGCTTTGTATGGACCGATAAGCAGAATGTAATTCTTGAGACCGTAAAGAAGGCAGAGGATGGCGATGGCGTGATCATTCGTCTGTACGAGTCTGAAAATGCAAGAACAAATGCTCATATCAGCGTTGGAAAGCCGATTTCTTCTGTTGAGAGCTGTGATTGTATCGAAAAGACAAAGGAAACGATTTGCGTAGAGGGCGATGGATTTGACATTACAGTCAAGCCATACGAGATTCAGACCTATCGTGTACGTTTTTAAATAAGAGACAAAAGACTGAAGAAGTTTCCGGGGCATTATCCCCGGAAACGGGAAAGGGAGAAAAATGGCAAAGATCATAGGAAAAGATTTACCGAATATACCATGGCAGGAAAAGCCGCAGGATTACCCGCGCCCAGTATGGCGCTACACTGAAAATCCGATCATTGACCGGTATGCAATTCCAACTTCCAACAGTATTTTTAATAGCGCTGTTGTTCCGTTTCAGGATGGCTTTGCAGGTGTATTCCGCTGCGATAGTTTTGGCGTTAGCATGGACATTTACGCTGGCTTCAGTAAGGATGCGATTCACTGGGAGATCAACCATGAGCCGATTACCTTTACGGGAGAGGATCAGGAGATCTTACAGAGACAGTACCGCTATGACCCGCGTGTATGTTTCATTGAGGATCGTTACTACATTACTTGGTGTAATGGCTATCATGGACCGACAATCGGAATCGCATACACATTTGATTTTAAGACATTTGTACAGTTAGAGAATGCATTTCTTCCGTACAATCGAAATGGTGTGCTTTTCCCAAGAAAGATCAATGGAAAGTATGCGATGCTGTCCCGCCCGAGTGATACCGGACATACACCATTTGGCGATATTTTCTACAGCCAGAGCCCGGATCTTGAGTATTGGGGTCATCACCGCTTTGTAATGGGAACCTTCGGAGGTGATGCATCTGCATGGCAGGCAACCAAGATTGGTCCGGGACCGGTTCCGATCGAGACTGACGAGGGATGGCTGTTAATCTACCACGGTGTACTTCGTACCTGCAACGGTTTTGTATACCGTATGGGCTGCGCACTGCTTGATCTGGAGCAGCCGTGGAAGGTACTTCGCCGCAGCAAGTATTACATCTTAGGACCGGCAGTGGACTATGAGATGAACGGAGATGTTCCGAATGTTGTATTCCCATGCGCTACGCTTACCGATCCGGCAACGGGACGTATTGCAATCTATTACGGATGTGCAGATACGGTAACGGGACTTGCGTTCACGACCGTTGATGAGCTGATGGCATGGATGGAGGCGCATCCGCTGTAAGTTTGGCTACCCGGACGGCGCCTGTGCTGAAACAGAATGCAGGGATAAAAAATTGATAGTTACATTAAATTTTGCATCAAAGAATGATAGCAAAAAAAAATTAAAGGCAGTCAGTTTTTCGCTGGCTGCCTTTTGTAATGCAATAAAATAAGAAAACGAATATCCCTTAGTGACGCATTTAGCCTAAATCTGGTTCTGCCTCGAGACGAAGTTCAGGTGTGGTAACATGTTCAAGTTCCAGTATAATAAATTCATTTTTGCCACGCTTTAACAGTGGACCCGGCACGTAGAGTGTTTTCTGTGGGCCAGCGCTGTTGTAATAGCGTCCTAACAGAAAACCATTTACCGCGATGATACCTTTTTCAAAGCCCTCTGGACGCACGAAGGTATCACATGGCGTATCGGTTTCGAAGAAGCCACGCAGCAGGATTGGTCCAAAACTACCGGTAAGAGGCTCGGATGACCAATTTACCTTAGTAAAATCGTTGCATCGGATTGAATACATAGTCCAGCCAAAATGATTCATGGGGCCGATTCGCACACCGCGCACGATACCTTTTTCATCTAACAGCTTTGGACCATAGTTGATACGCCCCATATTTTCAACGAGGATGGATAGCGTACAGGACTGACCAGCCTCCAGCCCAATCATAACCTCATCATTGCGCTGGCCGGTGCGCTCTTTTACGCCAACGAGCTTATCGTCAAGGTAAATCAGTGCGCGGTCGTGAAGTCCGTCGATGGTTAGAGGAAGTGTCTCAAATGGTCCTGTCAGTGTTGTCTGATAGAGTACAAAACCAAAGTCCTGACCCAGCATTTCCATGGTCAGTGGATGGGAGTCAAAGACACCTTCACCGAGAAGTGATGGCTGGGCAAAGAGATGGGCTGCCTGAGTAAGATTGACAGTTCCAGATAGGCGGGAAGGACTCTGGATGGAAGCGGATTCGTCACTGGTTGAAGAAATCGTATCGACAAATGCGGCATCTGGCCCAACTTCCTCAGGATGGCGCTCCCAGAAGCGTTTAACGGCCTTTTGAATGGCAAGATACTTTGGTGTAATGTCACCGCTTTCGCTGAGCGGACAATTGTAATCATAACTTGTTACGGTTGGTTGGTAGACATCGCTGAAATTGGCACCATTTGTAAAGCCAAAGTTGGTACCCCCGTGGAACATGTACAGATTGACAGAGGCACCCATGTCAAGCATTTCCTCTAATACGGCAGCTGTGTCATCAGCACCGCGCACGTGATGTTCCTCGTACCAGTGATCAAACCAACCGTTCCAGAATTCACAGCAAAAGAGTGGTTGATCGGTTTTGAATTTTCGCAAAAGTGCAAAATTGTCTTTCGGGTTGCTGCCGAAATTGACTGCGGAGAGCAGATTCGGAAGTGTTCCGCCGTTTAACATGAAATATTGTGGGCCATCTGAGGTAAAGAACAGGCAGTCCAAATATTCTTCTTCATAGAGTGAAAGAATATCCTGCATATAGGTGTGGTCGTCACCGTAACTTCCGTATTCATTTTCTACTTGCATGGCGATGATACAGCCGCCGTTGCAGCCAAGATACGGGCGAATAATGGAGAACAACTTCTTATAATAACGGCGAACCTTGCTCAAGAACAGTTCATCGTGACAGCGAAGATGAATGTGAGGGTAGGTCAACAGCCAAGATGGGAGTCCTCCCATATCCCATTCCGCACAGATATATGGGCCTGGACGAAGAATGACATAGAGGCCCAGACGAGACGCGGTCTCTAAGAAACGAGCCAGATCTAAAATACCAGAAAAGTCAAACTCGCCTTCTCGTGGCTCGTGCAAATTCCAGCAGGTATAGGTCTCTACCGTGTTAAAGCCACATTGCTTCAGTTTAAGAAGGCGGTCCTCCCAGTAGTCTGGGACTACGCGAAAGTAGTGGATGGTACCGGACAGAATCCGAAATGGCTGGTCGTTTAAGTAAAACTGTGAACCCTCAAAACGTAATCGGTTCATAAAAAATCCCTTCCTTTTTCATGTTGTATCGTTGTAATTGTTTCTTAGATATCTCTGTTTATCCATAATGAATTTTAACGGATTTTAGTGGATTACACAATGGACTTTCTTGCTCTTTTCAAACCTTTATAATTAACATTTGATAACAAAAAAGTGACAAAAGTACAAAAGAAAAGCTTAAAAACACACAAAAAATAGCTTGCTTATGGATATAAATACTGTTATAATGATTGAGAAATAGAGAAACGATCGGGAAAAAACCGAAGGAAACAGATTGACACATGAAAACAAATTAACATTATGTTAAACATTAGGCTTTACAATACAGACTAGAAATCTAGGCTGTTACAGAAGGAGGAAAACAAATGATACGTATACTGCCAAAGCCGCAGCACATGGAAGAAAAAGAGGGGATTCTGTTTTTAGACTACCATTGCAGAATTACGATGGATGCGAGCTGCCCACAGGAGGCAACTGGATATGCGAAGCAACTGGCCGATCAGATCAAAAAGGCAACGGGACTTGAGCTTGGTTTGGATCGTCGTACATCAGGTGCTCATAAGGGTATACAGTTTTGCATCGACGAGGCCGCAGGCAACACTGAGAAGGGTGTGAACAAGGAAGCATATCACCTGAATATCACGCTGGAGGGCGCTGTGATTCGTGCAGCAGCAAAGGAAGGGCTGTTTAATGGTGTGCAGACGCTTCGTCAGCTGGTCATTCAGTATGGCATCTGCTTGCCATGTCTGGAAATCACTGACTATCCAGAGATTCCGGTGCGTGGCTGGTTTATGGATGTGACAAGAGGACGCATCCCGACCATGGCTTATTTAAAGGAGATGGCAGATCGCTGCAGCCTGTATAAGATCAATCAGATGCATTTATATGTAGAGCATACCTTCTTGTTTGATGGCCTGAGTGAGGTGTGGAGAGATGACACGCCGCTTACCGCACAGGATATTCTTGAATTTGATGCGTATTGTGCTGAGCGAAACATTGAATTGGTTCCGTCCATTGCCACATTTGGCCATCTGTACAAGGTGCTGCGTACCAGAACTTTCCATGAACTTTCTGAGATCGACGAGCCAGCAGGCTATCATTTCTCATTCTTTGATCGTATGTGCCATCATACCCTTAATATCACCGATGATCGTGCGTATGAGCTGGTGTGCCGCATGATTGATGAGTATAGCTCACTGTTTCGTTCCAATCTGTTCAATATCAATTGCGATGAGACCTTTGATTTGGGCAAGGGCAGAGGAAAAGAGATGGCAGATCAGGTTGGATCTCATGCGATGTACATTCAGTGGGTAAACCGTGTCTGCGAGCATGTAAAGGCAATCGGAAAGCGTCCGATGTTCTGGGGCGACATCATTGCGGCTCATCCAGAGACGATTCGTGAATTGCCAGAGGATATCATCTGCATGACATGGGATTATAGCTTGGCACCGGGCGATACGAATGTAAGAAAACTCTGGGAGAACGGTGCGCACCAGTATTTGTGCCCAGGCGTTCAAGGCTGGCGTCAGACGATTCATTTGATTGATATCGCATATGAGAACATTAAAAAGATGGCTCAGTTTGCCCATCAATTTGACGGTGAAGGTCTGTTGACAACCGACTGGGGCGACTATGGTCATTTTCAGTATCCGGAGTTGGCACTCGTGGGTATTATTTATGGAGCTGCATTTGGCTGGAACAGCGAGATTCCATCAAGAGAAGCAATCAATGAAGATATTTCTGTGATCGAGTATGGCGATTCTTCTGCAACACTTCTTGCGGTTTTAAGCCGTATGAGCAATCAGGCTGTTATGCATTGGGGCGAGTTAGTTGAGTTTTCTGAGACGTATCGTTATCAGATTGCAGACAAAGATATGGATGCCTTCTGGAAAGGTTATCTGCCATGCATTGAATGGGGACTGCCGCACATTGCAGAGTGTAATGAGACCATTAAAACCTGCATGAGCGAGGTCGCAGCACTTCTTCCGTCCATTGAGGCGGACAAGAGAAAGTGCATCGCACCGCTTCTTCATATGGCAGAGGGGCAGATTCTGATCAATACCATCTTGAGTGTGCTGGATCGAGAGTATCTTGGTCATCCAGATGCTTATACGGGTGACACAAAAGCGCTTGCAGAGGCACTTGAAACCTGGCACTATGAGTACCACAAGCAGTGGCATGTAATCAGCCGTGAGAGTGAGCTGTACCGCATCAGCGAGCTGATTTTCTGGGTAGCCGATTATTTAAGAGCACTGTAAATAGAAAAAGCAAATAAAAAAGTAAGTTAAAGTAAGTTAAAGTAAGGGAACAAAAGAGAGATGCAATACGGACATTTTGACAATGAAAAAAGAGAATATGTAATTGACCGTGTGGACATTCCGGTGTCTTGAACCAATTATCTTGGTGTAAAGAACATGTGTATGGTTGTCAACCACACAGCAGGAGGTTACCTATTCTATAAGTCACCGGAGTACCACCGCATCACGAGATTTTACCAGAGCAAATCTGGAACTTTTTAGGAATCTGGCGCGGGAATCCTCGGCCATTCAATGACCGAGATGAAAGCG
>CAVFYJ010000057.1:0-21472 GCA_963626545.1 Acetatifactor sp.
GGCGCTTTCATCTCGGTCATTGAATGGCCGAGGATTCCCGCGCCAGATTCCTAAGAGACTTCCCAACCGCTTGATTAAGAAGTCTTTTAGAGCATACAACACCTATTGCAAAAAAGTCTTTTTGGAGGATTATAAAGAATTACTCATCACTTCAAGGAGACCTTCCGGTGCATCCTCCATCTTACCGGCATCGCACAGGGCGGCTATCTTCGGATCAAGCGGCAGGTGATCAATTACAGAAATACCATGCTCGGCTGCTACCTTCTCGATGCTGCTGGTTCCAAACAGGAAATGCTTCTTTCCGCAGTCTGGACATACAAAATAAGACATATTCTCGACGATTCCAAGTACCGGAACGTGCATCATCTCTGCCATCTTTACTGCCTTAGTTACGATCATAGATACCAATTCCTGAGGGGAGGTAACGATGACGATTCCTGCAAGCGGCAGGGACTGGAATACGGTCAGAGCAACATCGCCTGTTCCCGGCGGCATATCGACAAACATGTAGTCGACATCGCCCCAGCAAACCTCAGTCCAGAACTGAGATACGGTTCCAGAGATGATCGGTCCTCTCCAGACAACTGGATCCGTCTCATCCTCCAGAAGAAGATTTAAGGACATAACTTTGATACCCTTTTCAGTTACCTCTGGCAGAAGTCCATTGTCATCTGCTACGGCATGTTCCTTTAAACCAAATGCGGTCGGAATGGATGGACCTGTGATATCGGCATCCATGATCGCAGTCTTATAACCTTTGCGGTTCATTGCAACTGCAAGAAGGGAAGTCACCATAGACTTTCCTACACCACCCTTACCACTGACAACACCAATTACTTTCTTTACATGGCTGTGTGCATTTTCCTTTGACTGCATGCTCTGTGGTCCAGCAGACTTTTGACTGCATCCCTCGCAGGAGCTTTTTCCACAAGTGCCTTTGCTACTGCATTCACTCATTTTGCTTTCCTCTTTTCTACCTTGATCATTCATGCTATCTCATTGGCAGGCTTCGCCGCATTGATTTTTCGCTGCTCAGTCTGCCAATAAAACAGTTTTCCCAACTATTATACCAAACATCCCATAAATTGCAATGCTACTATTTTTCATAGCCGCCGTTCACGCATTCCGTGAACCGTATCTTTACAATTGATATCTTGCGTACTCGCCCTCATCAAAGCTCTTCCAGATAAACAGACCATTTTCAAGGGTCATGTAGCCATTTTTGCTTCCGTTCTTTGGAATGGAAACGGAGCCTGGATTAAAGAACAGACCGCCATCGGTTGGCTCTGTGATCGGAATATGTGTATGGCCTGATAAAACAACATCTTCTTTTCTAAGCGGCGGAAAGCTTTCATTTTTTCTGAAATCCTTTCCATATACATGGCCATGTGTCAGGTAAATCACATGATCGCCCTCCATAATCCAGCTATAATCTGCCAGAATTGGGAAATGCAGTAACCACTGATCGACATCTGCATCACAGTTTCCTCTAACACAAAGGACGCGGTCACTGATCGGATTTAACAGATCGCAAACACGCTGCGGATCATACTCCTTTGGAAGTGCATTTCGTGGGCCATGGTACAAAATATCACCCAACAGAATCATTCTGTCTGCCTTTTCGTTTTCATATGCTTCCATCAAACGGCTGCACCAGTAAGCAGAGCCGTGAATGTCTGATGCGATTAATAATTTCATATGTTTCTTATCCTTTCTTTAAGTGAAGTGTTGAAATTTCCTGTAAATTTTCTTATAATATGATACTGAACTTATTATACCACATTACGAAGGGAGTTACACTATGCGCATCCGCACATTTTTTGAAAAAGCGGCTGTCTGTATGCTGTCAACAGCAGTTCTTTTCTCTCCAGTCTCCGCTTTTGGCGCTGATATACCCGTAGAATCCAGTTCTGTTGAAGTCCAAGACACACAATCTGAAACAGAATCTGTCCAAGAAACACAGGAAGCGGTTTCAGAAGACCTTTACGGAGTCGAAGCCTATGCGAACCTCGAGGCACTCTATCAAAATTTTCCGCAGCGAATCAATGAGGAAAACAATCGTTCCGAGAACGTAACCAACGCCGGACTGTGGATTCAGTCTCAGCTTGAAAGCTACGGCTATGAAGTTTCCACTCATGAATTTACTCATTTTGATTTCACCGGAACCAACTACTTTGTCACAAAGCCAGGTAATTCTGAAAAAACAATCGTGATCGGCGCACACTATGACAGCATGCCAACTGCCGGTGTGGACGATAACGGCTCTGGTGTTTCTGTGCTTCTTGAGTTGGCTCATCGTTTTCATGATCTTGAGACACCATGCACACTCCAGTTTGTATTTTTTGATACCGAGGAGTATGGTGCCTATGCCGGTTCCAGCTGCTTTGTCTACACCTATCTGATTCCAAACAACTTACTTGACAACGTGCTGTGCTGTATCAATCTGGATTCCATCGGAGGCGGCGACCGTCTCTACGGCTACGGCGGCGAATATAATGAGGACGGCGAGTTGACACGCGAATGGGTCTATGATGAAGCAAATCTGGTTGCCGATGACCTTGGACTTGACCTGTACACTCTGCCTGAGCAGGTCGAAGAATTCCAGTCTCCGACAAGACTTCTCGGAAGCGACAGCTACTACTTCGCAAAAGAAGGCATTCCATATTTATATATGGAAGCAAGTCTTTGGTGCAACGATGACGGAACTGGCGGCAACGATGAGACCCACCTGACCTGCCATTATCAGACAGCCGACGAAGCATTTGCTTCCACAGGCGGTCAGATCATGCACACCGAGTTTGATGATCTGGCTCGTTTAAATGAGCTCCTTCCGGGCCGCGTCCAGAAAAATCTTCATGATGCAAGTGCAATCGTAACTGGAATGCTTCTTGATATCTCACCAAATACCGAGGCTGGTATTGCTGCCGGTAAGGCTGCTGCAATTGCAGCTACACAGGAGGAGTCCACTGAAGCTTCCTCTGAAGATTATTCCAATGAATCCGTTGAGTCTAATGCAGATACCTCTGCTGAAAGCAACGCTTCTGAAGAAGAATCCATTGAAGGTGAAAGCGCAAATGCTTCCCTTGACGAGCCAAACGAAAGCGCAGCGCCAGTCATCGAGAGCGATCACAAATTTATGACCGGACTGTTTGCTGCCGCTGCGATTGTCTTGATCTTATTTGTTGTTTTCCTTCTGACTGCCGCCCTTACCGCCAACAGTAGACGCCGTAAGCGTATCCGCCGTTTCGGAGAAGATTACAAAAAGAGAAAATATTAATCGGTAATCATTTTATGGCACCCCATCAATTTGATGAGGTGCCATTTTTTCCGGTCTCATCTCATTACGTAAACGGGGGTGAAGCGAATGTGATTTACGAGGCCGAACGTTCGCGTTCAAAGTTCACGCGTCCAGCTGCTTCATGAAACTACCGGAATCGCATCACTTTCCGTACACTTTAAGCTGTGACAGCGCCGGGAACGGTGACGGATCATCCGCCTTAATCAGTTCCTCGAGCTGCACCCAGCGAACCTTCTTCGGTGGGAACGTAAACTCCTGTCCCTCATCCGTCTTCACAAGGTCGCACACCATTGTCGTATCATCCGAGAAACGAACCGTTGCCTGCGTCCACCATGCATCGTGCGGGAAATCTGCGCGTGTATAAATCTCGATGCGGTCAGTGGTCACTTCTCTTCCGAAATCAATGCAAATCGTTGCCTTCGGATTCTGGTTGATACCCCAGGAGCCATATGGCCAGAAGCCATGAGAATGATTTGCGGTCACACCATCAATCGCATTGCGTGCTGCAAAAACAGACTCGCCACGTGTTTCCACATTTGCGGTCGCATGCGGGTAGCAATTGGTGTCACCATGCTGGTCCATCACATTGACAGCCAGATTGCGGTAGGTATCATACTCCCACTCTCTTGCCTTTCGTGCCGTAATCAGATGACTCTCGCCCGAAAAAATCTTCGGAGAATAGCACACCTTCTTCTCGCCAAACGGGATCTCATAGGAAACCTCTCCTGTCACATAGACAAGCGCCTCCCCGAGTGCATCATCCACCTGAAATACATAAAATACCGGAGTCTCATCCGCCTTAAACACAATGCGGTCACCCTCCTCATAGGTGTGGGACAGAGGTAAATCTACCTCCTTTGCCCCAGACGCCTCTGCAATAACACTTCCATCCTTCTTTACTGCCTGTACTGTGATCATACCTGATTTACCCATACCTCCATTTCGCCCTCGCCGCGGTTTGCCCACGCATAATAAGGGATCAAACGAAGTTCCTTTTCTTCATATACTGGCTTCTGCCATGTCTGATACAATCCATTCTCTACGGTAACTGGCTTCTTTGCTTTTGCGTTCACACGCAGCATTACCATCGGGAAGCCAAGCTCACTTGTCTCTTCCTCAGTAAATACGGCATCTGGCTTGATGCGAACAAGCGGAAGTCCCTTGCCATTATCAGCCTCCTCCAGACAATACACAACCGGTCCTCTCATAACAGCAACCTTGCCCTCGTCCTGACGAACTCTGCTGTCTGCCTGAAGTACCTTTACCTTCATCGCAAAGCGAAGCTTTAACAGATCTTCCTTCTTCCACTCACCTGTTACATACAGATAACCGGCCTCCATGCGGCACTCCTTGCCAACAGCGCCTTCCAGCTCAAAGTCCTCACCGCACCAGCCCGGGATACGAAGTGCTACCGTCATGGTTACTGGCTGCTCACTCTCTACCTTCAGGGTGACATCGCCATTCCATGGGAATCCAGAGGTGATCACAACACTCGCCTTCTGTCCGTTTACTTCTTTTTCAACGGTACCACCTGCATACAGATGTACCCACAGTGTATCCTCATTTTCGGTGTACGCATAGGAACCGATGGAGCTGATTACACGTGCCAGGTTTGGCGGACAGCAAGCACAGCCAAACCACTTCTGACGAACCGGCTTTACGTGCTGCTTGCCCGGATCCTCATGGCAACTTCTCGGATTGACCGAAAGCGGATTTACATAGAAGAAGCTCTTTCCGTCGAGTGCCATACCACTCAGCACGCCATTGTGAAGTGCAAGCTCCATGACATCGGCATATTTGGAATCCGGATTCATCTCAAGCATACGACGTGCAAAGAAGACAAGACCGATGGATGCACAAGTCTCTGCATAGTTCGTATCATTTGGCATATCATAGTCAAATGTGAATGCCTCACCGTGATGGGTCTGTCCGATTCCACCTGTTACATACATCTGCTTTGTCGTGATGTTGTTCCACAGATTCTCACAAGCCTGATACAAAGACTCATCGCCTGTCAATCTGGCAACGTCTGCCATACCGGAATACAAATAAACAGCACGAACTGCATGGCCCATTGCTACGGTCTGCTCTCTTACCGGCAGGTGTGCCTGATAATACTGATAGCGAATCTTCGTTTTTTTCTCGCGCTCTGGCACATTGCCTTCGCTGTCGAAATAGTACGGCTGGGTACCGCGCTGGTTGACAAAATATTCAGCCAGTTTCTTGTACTTTTCCTCTCCAGTCACCTCGTACAGACGAACCAGTGCCATCTCTGCGATCTCATGACCCGGATAGCCCTTGCACTTTCCTTCCTCTGTGCCAAAATAAGAAGCGATAAAATCAGCAAAACGCATTGCAGCTTTTAACAGCTTGTCCTTGCCAGTTGCCTGATAGTAAGCAACAGCGCCTTCGGTCAGATGGCCGAAGCAGTACAGCTCATGATGATCCTTTAAGTTTGTGAACATCTTGTCCATACCATTGATGATGTAATAGGTATCCAGATAGCCATTTTCCAGCTGAGCAGCGCACACGATATCAATCGCACCATCTGCGATTTTCTCAAGCTCTGGATCTGGATGCTGCGTCAATGAGTAAGCAACCGCCTCAATCCACTTGGAAAAATCGCTATCCTGGAAGACAAAGCCATAAAACTTGTCATCGTCTGGATTTCTCGGATCATCTGGAAGTGCCTCAAAGCCACGGAATGTGTAAACTGGCTCTTGATAGCTGCTTCCCTGCTCTCTCTTTTCTTTGTTCATCTTACCTGCTACCTTAAAGTTATGCATGCAGTAGCTCGGTGCTGCCTCTGGCACGCGGTCGTTTAACGTTTCCCACTGATACGGGATTACTTCCTTTCTTACCAGCTCCATCTCTGGCTTCCAGAATCCATCCTCTAACTGGATTCGCTTTAAGCTGATCGGTTTACTGAACTTCTTGCTGTCCATTTTCAATATCCTCCCTTTCTGCATCCTGCATTCTCTATTCCAGTCCTGCCTTGTGCCGCGCCTCATGCACCTGTGCTGCCTGCTCGGCCTGTAACTGGAACATATAATCTAAGTTAAAATTCGCATTGCCATCGCCAATCTTACTTGATTCGGCAATCGCTCTGGAATATTTACTCCACGGATAAGTTGTAATGATATCAAAATAATCGGTCACCCGGACTCCACCAAGGCGATAGTCGGTCACCAGCGTTTCCATATTAAAATCAACGATTCTTGCTCCCTTAAAATCTTTCTTGATCGTAACCTTCGCCATGCCACCAAGAAGCGTTGCCTCTTTTCGCTGCAGGGACTGGAAATTTCCAAGCGAGTAGTAAATCAGCATTTTGCCGCCGTCCGGACGGTCTATGTAATCAATCGGCTCCACGACATGCGGATGCGTTCCAATTACCAAATCAACGCCCTGCGCTGCCAGAAAAGCTGCCTGCTCGGCCTGTGAATCATCGGTTCCCAGATTGTACTCGGTACCCCAATGCGGGAACACAATGACAAAATCAGACGCTTCCTTTGTTCGCTGAATCAGCGTTGCCAGACGATCATAGTCAAGCATATCGACAAGATATTGTCCGTCGGCATTGTAATCGCTCTGGCAATTTAAAATATCGGTGTAATTGATCATACCGATGCGAATGCCATTTCTCTCGACGACGTGAATCTCGTCTCTTGTCTCCCAACTGTCATGAATGCCAAGAAGCGTCAGCTGTGGATAATTGGTTCGAAAGAAATTGACCATATATAAGCTGCCGACCTTTCCGATGTCGAGCACATGATTGGTCGCTGCCAGTACGACATCAAATCCTGCATTTGCAATGGCTGCTGCCACCTCGGTGCGAACATTGAAACACGGATAATCACGGATGCCCCACTCGTCGCCACCAATGACGCACTCCTGATTGATCACCGCCAAATCGGCTGCCTGCACGATATCTTTTATATATGCAAAGTTATAATCGTAATTGTAGCTGCCGTCCGGCTGCCAGCCACTCATTGACACATCATAGTGCATCAGATTGTCACCTACCGCCACCAGACTGACATACGATGGTTCCTCGGACTTCACATCTCCGATCACAACGTTTCCCGCTGGTGTAACAGCCGAAGCGGATGAAGCTTCCATGCTGCTTTCTTCGGTATACGTTTGTGTTTCTTCTATTTGTGTTTCTTCTATTTGTGTTTCTTCTATATTATTGGTATTGTTCTGATCGCTGCCCTGCTCCTCGTCGCTTTCAAACACCGATTCACTGCTTAGCTGTGATTCACTGCTTAGCTCTGATTCATTGCTTGTCTGCGATTCGCTCTCAGGCTGTGATCCCTTTTGATATGCATGTGCCCACTTTGAATCTGCGCTTACGCTTTCTAACATCTGCGGAAGCTGTGCATTTTCTGCATGCATTTTCGCATGATAGAGTCGGTCCATAAAGAAAATAATTCCTCCCACACCGACTACAATTACAATTGCTACAATGAGCCACGAAGTTACCAGCCACTGAAAACGGGCCTTCTTTCGTTCTTCTCTCTTACCTGCCACTTTTCTTTCCTGCTTACAAATACTTTCTAATTATAATAATGCGATAGCCGCGAACGACTCGATTGTTGAAGGACCGAGAGTTCTCCCCCATTTTTTAAGTATTACAGACCAAATGCCTCTGCCATACGGTCGTATTCCTCATCACTGATGACAACAACACTTCCATGGCGCTTCATGGTCTTGCCCATATCAAACTCAGAATCGTCAAGAAGCTTGAAATCCATTGTCTTTAAGCTGTCACAAACAAGCGGAAGATAACCCTTATGAGTAGCAAAACGATCAACGATCAGACACCACTTTTTCTGCTCCTCCAGATAATAAATCTCCGGTCCTTCTACGCCGTAAATGGCTTCAAGATTCGGAACAGAAACATCCTTGAAGGACTCCTTCTTTAAATCTGGTGCCGCATCGGTACGAATGTTCTTTGTAGTCTCATCTTTTGAGAAACGATAATACATGCCATCATCGTATACCATTGTAGAGTCGATAACATGATTTTCCTTCTCCAAATAAATCTCAGCCTTTGTAAACTCGTGGAAATCCTTTGTTCTGGCCGCATAGATGCGCTGCTTTGGCTCTGCATCGCCCGACAGTTTTACCATAGATGCCCAAAATACCAGATAATTTTCCTGCTCTCTGTCATAGATGGCTTCCGGTGCCCATGCGCATCCTGCCTCTGGCACTGCCACCTCAACTAGCACTGGATCGTTCCAGTGAATGAGATCCTTTGACTCCATTATTGCTAACTTTCGACTGCCTGTGGTGACTGCTACATCCCAGCCCTTTCCAGCTGCAATGCAAAGATCCGTGGCGATGATCACAAAACCACTGCCGTCTTCCTTGCGAATGAAAAACGGATCACGAAGGCCGCCCTCGCCGATCGTAGAACAAATGACTGGCTTTCCATCGTGCAGATCATTCCAGTGAAGACCATCCTTACTCAGTGAAAAGTAGATCTGCTCGCCCTGAGGCTGTTCCCCGATAAAATGCGTAAATAAGTATGCCATTTTTTCCCTTACCCTTTCGTATTGTTTTTCTTATTTTCTTTCGCAAGTATAGCACAGTTTCCAAAATGATACAATTCTTTTCCTCTCTTTTCGCTTCTTTTTACGAATGAAACATTTCTCACTTTATATTCCTTAATACGAAGCAGCTTTTGTTTTGTAGCAGAAACCTTTTTGTTTTGTTTCATAAATGTTCACTATTTTCTTTCCAAAATGACAGAAGTATGCTACACTGAAACTAGTCTTACAAAACAGGCGAAATCTCTTTCGTCTGGGAATGAAAGGAGTTTTTTTACCATGTTTCAACAGTTGCTTGGGGAGTCTGCCAGCCCCGTCATTGCCTTTATCGGCATACTGGCCGCATTCTTTTTTACCTGCGTGTCACTTGCAAAAGGCAGTGCCCATCTTCCAAAGGATCAGGGGCGTGAATTTGCCGTAGGAGGCGCACTTTCCGCTGGAAAACCGCGCGGTGCCGGACTGATTTTTGTGCTTGTGTTTGCTGTTGCCGCCGTACTATTTGCCCATGTAGACCCAGAGATGATTATTTATCTTCTTCTTTTGATCTGCTGCATGATGACTGGTTATCTTGATGATGCCGCAAAGACCTCATGGGGACGCTTAAAGAAGGGAATCCTTGATTTTCTGGTTGCTCTTTTGGTAACCTTTACCTATCTTCATTTCAATGGAAATCAGGTAACACTTGCGATGACCGGTACTTCATTTTCTATCCCAGTTCCAGTATTTGCGATTCTTTCCATCGCGCTGATCTGGATTTCCATTAACGTTACCAACTGTGCAGACGGTGTGGATGGTCTTTCTGGAACATTGACGATTATCACGATCATGACCTTCTATTTTGCAGATCAGGTTCTGGGACGCACCAGCGATTTTGATTATCTGATCCTGATGTTTGTTGTCTGCCTGCTCGGCTATCTGTGGTTCAACGCCACTCCGAGTAAGATGTTAATGGGCGATGCCGGTTCCCGTGCAATGGGACTTTTCATTGCAATCGCAGCGCTCAAATGCGGCGACCCATTCCTCTACATCCCAGCAGCACTTGTGCTGATCATCGACGGCGGTCTTGGCCTTGTAAAGCTGACACTGATCAAGGTCGCTCACGTTCACATTTTAAAGAATGTGCGCACACCAATCCACGATTTTGTCCGCAAGACAAAGGGCTGGTCCAACACACAGACTGTTTTCCGTTTTGCGATCATTCAGATTATTCTATCTGTCGCACTTGTTTATCTGATTATGTTATAAGAAATTTTTTGAATGGAATTCATAATTCATTTTATATATGATTCGTATAAAAAATTCCTTATTTCATTTTATATTCTGTTTTATTATTTTTTTAGTACTTTTATTTTACTAATCCATTTTTGCGAAAGGAGATTTCGTTATGAAATTACCGAATTACTACGAGGATCCTCATACGCTCCACGTAGGTACCTGCGAGAATCGTAGCTACTACATTCCGTATGGTCCAGATCACGCAAGCCGCACAACGTTGCTTTCCGGCGATTGGCGCTTTGGCTACTATCCTTATCCAGAGGCTGTTCCGGCTGAGTTTATCAACCCAGATTTTGATGACTCCGCAATGGATACCATTTCGGTTCCGTCCTGCTGGCAGTGTCAGGGATACGATTATCATCAGTATACCAATGTAAATTATCCGATCCCGTTCGACCCGCCGTATGTTCCAAAGGAAAACGCAAGCGGCGCATACCGTACTACCTTTACCCTCTCTGATGAGGCAGCAAAGCAGCGCAACTTCTTATATTTTGAGGGTGTTGATTCCTGCTTCTATGTATGGGTAAATGGACAGTTCGTTGGCTACAGCCAGGTTTCCCACTCCTCAAGTGAGTTTGAGATTTCTTCTTTTGTACAGGAAGGCACCAACACACTGGCCGTTCTTGTATTAAAGTGGTGTGACGGAACTTATCTGGAGGATCAGGACAAGCTTCGTATGTCCGGTATTTTCCGTGATGTACTTCTTTTCACTCGTCCACAGTCCTTCGTTCGTGACTTCACCGTTCACACCTCCTTAAAGGATGGCGGCGCTGGTGTTGTAAGCGTTTCTGTTGAGACCGAGGGTGATGTTACCCCTGTTCTTACCCTGTGCGACGCTGATGGAAATGCGGTTGGCGAAGCTGTTGTTACCGATGGCATCTATGAGTTTACCGTTTCCGATGCAAAGCTTTGGACCGCTGAGACTCCATATTTGTATACCCTGACCATCACTGCTGGCGATGAGGTGATCACACAGGCAGTTGGTATCCGTGAAGTTTATATTAAGGACGGCGTTGTTTATGTAAATGGCCAGAATTTGAAGTTCCGCGGAACCAACCGTCACGACTCCGACCCGGTTACCGGATATACCATCTCCAAGGAGCAGGCAATTCGTGATCTGACGCTGATGAAGCAGTTTAACTTCAATGCAATTCGTACCAGCCATTATCCGAATGCACCGTGGTTCCCAGAACTGTGCGACCGCTACGGCTTCTATATGATCGCAGAGTCTGATATTGAGATGCACGGATATTTAAGTACCTATCACAGTGACAGAGAGAACACACTGGGTCTTCTGGACGAGGGTGGTGTCTTCACGGAGGCTGTTTTAGACCGTGTTCAAAGAAATGTGATCCGCGACAAGAACCATCCATCTATCCTGATCTGGTCTCTTGGTAATGAGGCAGGCTTTGGCTATGCTTATCAGAATGCTGGCCGCTGGGTAAAAGAGTATGATCCAAGCCGTCTGACTCACTATGAGTCTTCTACATGGGATCACTCCAATCGCTTCGATAAGAGCATGCTCGACCTCTACAGCCGTATGTATGCGTCCACCGAGGATATTGACAACTACTTTGCTGAGGAAGGCCCGAAGAAGCCATTCATTCAGTGTGAGTTTGTTCATGCAATGGGTAACGGCCCTGGCGATATCGAGGACTACTATCAGCAGATCATGAAGTACGATGGTTTCTGCGGTGGCTTCGTTTGGGAGTGGTGTGACCATGCCATCAATCAGGGCGTTGCAGAAAATGGCAAGACCATGTATGGATACGGTGGTGACTTCGGCGAGTATCCACACGATGGAAATTTCTGTATGGATGGACTGGTATATCCAGACCGTACCCCGCACACTGGAGTTTATGAGTGGAAGAATGTTGTTCGCCCGGTACGCGCAAGACTGATTGATGTTCACAAGGTAACACTTGCATTAAAGAACATGCTTGACTTTACCGATATGGCTGACGCTGTTACCATCTCCTATGAGTGCAAGGCTGATGGCGAGCTTCTTTGTTCTGGTGCGATTGCAGTTCCTTCTACTGCTCCACATGCTGAATCTGAGGTTACCATTCCAGTTACTCTGCCAAAGACAGCTGCTGACTGCTACCTGAAACTGACCTACTTTACAAAGACAGCTCACGAGCTGGTACCGGCAGGTCATGAGGTAGGTTTCGATCAGTTCTTACTGTCTGAGACTGCTGTTCGTCGCTTAAACACCGTTACCGACGAGGCTGCTGCTCCGACCGTTACCGAGGATGATCGCTTCCTGACTGTAAGCGGTGAGGGCTTTACCTATCAGTATGATACCTTTACTGGTATCTTCTCTTCCTTAGAGCGCGGCGAGGACACGATTACTATGGATTATAGCATCTTCCGTGCACCGACTGATAACGATCAAAACATTCGCCATGAGTGGGAGCGCGCAAATTATCATCACAGCCAGACACGTGCTTACACAACGAAGTATGCGGTTGATGGACAGACTGTACAGATCACAAGTGACGTAAATCTGTGTGCCGTTACTGTTCAGTGGATCATGAAGTTTACTGTTGTATGGACTATTGATGGCACTGGTGCAATCACCTGCAAGATTGATGCAAAGCGCAACACACAGATGCCGTATCTGCCAAGATTTGGCGTTGAGCTGACTCTTCCGAAGAGCTGGCAGCAGGTTTCCTATCTGGGCTATGGTCCGCAGGAGTGCTACATCGACAAGCATCATCTGGCTTGGTTTGACGCATTTACCGCAACCGTTGATGGGCTTCATGAAGATTACATCAAGCCTCAGGAGAATGGAAACCACTATCACTGCCGCAAGGCTTCTGTGGGAAATGGAACAAATGGCGTAACTGCATATGCAGCAACCAGCTTTGATTTCTCTGTTTCCAACTATTCCGATTATGAGCTGGCAGCAAAGAAGCACAACTATGAGCTTGAGGCAAGTGATTTTGTGACCATGCACATTGACTACAAGAACAGTGGTGTGGGAAGCAATTCCTGTGGTCCGCAGCTGTTACCGCAGTATCGTATGGATGACAAGGAATTTGTTTGGGAGTACCAGTTGAAGTTCTGATGATGCGATCCCGGTAGGTTTACGAGCATTCACCCATAATTACCTATTTAACATGAAATGACCATATCAAAAGAGAGTTTATTTCTCCGATGATATGGTCATTTTTCGTTTAATTATTAAGTAACCTCAAGTAATATCATTTTATTTTGAACAGGTAGGTGTCTCATCCTTCCCATTATAATCCAACAGGCCATCGTTCTTTTCTTCTAGTGCCTTGATCATGTGGTAAGTGTATTCGTTATATGGAGTTGGAATACCGAGTTCTTTACCCATGCGCATCAGCGCACCGGAAAACATATCGATTTCTGTGTGACATCCAGCATCCAAATCCTGAAGCGTGGAATAACGAGCCGATGGCATGACTGGAGAACCTTTTGTAGATGATGCAACCTTGCTAAATTCAATTCCTTTCGCTGTGGCGATTGCCTCAATTTCACTGCGAAGACCATCGCTTATTGCTTTCATACTGAAATTCCTTCTATTACGTAGGAGCCTACTGCTCCTGCTCCCAAAATTGCAACGGTTTTGATTTCCATGATTTTCTCCTTTGTTGTCCTGTAATTATTATTTATCTTCCTTATCTGTATCTACATTGGACTCCGATGCTTTGTTTTCATAAATAAAACCTGATTCCGCTGCAATAGGTGCTAGTGGCAAAGAAGCATACACATTTATTGAAGTCTGCAAATTATTTTCCTCGGCTTCATCTAACGTTAACTCTGGTTCTTCTGAAACAAATTTAGCAGATGCTCCAATTCCAAAATATTTCTCAAAGAATTGTTTTAATTTATCAATAATACCTTGCTTCTTTTTAACTCTTCCTCCTCCAAAACGACTAATCGGAGGCATAAGCTTGTCTATATCAGTTCCAGTTGTCTTTATCTCACCCTCACGGAATGCATTGTCTAAGAATCGTCGTGTTTCTGGTTCTTTTAGCTTTTCTTCCGTAATAATGGTATGCAAATCTAATTCACGCTGTTTTATTACAAACTCCTGCCATTCTAACAGCACATCATCTATATCATTCATACCTGCAATAAAGTTCTCAATCAATACCTTTTTACTTCTTAGCTCAGGACTTGCATCAACTGCCTTTTGAATCGTAATCAAAATTTCTTTATCCTGTCCTTGTGTATCATGATACTTCTTTACAAGCATCAAAATATAATCAATATTAATTTCAATTTGCTTAACCAATTCTACTTCAAAAACAATATCATCTGTAATATCTGTGCTTTCGTTATCCTCTCTTCTACGTTTCCATACATCATATAAGTCCTGATAACGGCTTAGATAATCCTGCATATCGCGTTCACTTATGATTTCTTTTCCTGCAAAATCATCAAACGAACTCAACAAATTTCTCATCCGAAGTATCACACCAAATAACGCAATAAATTCTTTTTGATTCTTTTCGCCTATAATCTGCGGCTCCGATAATGGAAATTTCTCCATTAGTTCCTCTATCATAGACTTATAACCCTGCATGAATTTCCCATCCGCAGACTGATACCCTTCATAATAATCTTTAAATGTCTTTAAAAGAACCATTCCTCCGGCATCTTTATCACCAAATCTGGCAATCGCTACATCAACACGCTTTTGCAAATTTCGGAAGCACACAATATTTCCAAACGTTTTTACGCTATTTAAAATACGATTTGTTCTCGAAAATGCCTGAATCAGTCCATGCATTTTTAAGTTTTTATCCACCCATAACGTATTCAATGTTGTTGCGTCAAATCCAGTCAAAAACATATTGACAACAATCAAAAGATCCAATTCCTTATTCTTCATACGCAATGAGACATCTTTATAATAGTTCTGGAAACGATCACTATCTGTTGAATAGTTTGTATGGAACATTTGATTATATTCTCTAATTGCCCTATCCAGAAAATCTCTAGCAGTCTGATCCAAAGCAGACGTATCTTCTGGGTTTTCCTCATCCAATATGCCATCTGCATCTTGTTCATTTGCACCATAGCTATAAATCACTGCAATACGAAGTCGTTTGGTTGGATTTTCTTCCATTTGTTTGCAAAATTCCTCATAGTACAGCTTTGCCATTGCAACAGAAGCTACTGCAAATATTGAATTAAATCCATTTATACGCTGCTTACTCTTAATTTCTTCTACTGCTCCATTTGATGCTCCTGCAATCTCACTAATATTGATCAACTTATTAAATGTATAGGTTCTATTATTTCGATATGTTTTCTGATCAAAATGATCCAATATATACTTTGTTATATGAGCAATTCGCTTTGGCTCTTCAAGCGCCTTTTTTCTATTAATATCCCATACCTGTTCATCGTCAATCTCTGCTTCTTCCTTCATTGTTGTACAATAGTCCACCCGAAATGGAAGTACATTTTTATCATTGATCGCATCTACAATCGTATAGGTATGAAGTCGTTCTCCAAATGTCTGCTCTGTTGTAAAAAGCTGTGCATTTTTTCCCGTAGCCGTATTGTCAGAAAAAATTGGCGTTCCGGTAAAACCAAAAAGATGATATTTTTTTAAATTTCTTACAATCGCTGCATGCATATCTCCAAACTGACTTCTATGACATTCATCAAAAATAATAACGACGTGCTTATTAAATACTTCATGATCTTTATATTTCTTAATGAATGTTGACAGCTTTTGAATCGTTGTAATGATAATTCGCGCATTTTGATCTTCCAGCTGTTTTTTCAATATACTCGTCTTTGTATTTGAATTTGCTGCTCCCTTTTCAAAACGATCATATTCCTTCATAGTCTGATAATCCAGATCTTTACGATCAACCACAAATAGAACCTTATCAATATAATCAAGCTGTGAAACTAATCTTGCCGTTTTAAACGAAGTCAGTGTTTTTCCTGAACCTGTAGTGTGCCAGATATAACCTCCACCTGCTATACTTCCATATTTCTTATAATTATTTGATATTTCTATCCGATTTAAAATTCTCTCCGTGGCAGTAATCTGATATGGACGCATAACAAGAAGAACATTCTCTGAGGTAAATACACAATATCGTGTCAGAATACGCAAAATCGTATGTCTGGAAAAGAATGTCTTTGTAAAGTCAATTAAATCTGGAATAATTTTATTTGTTGCATCCGCCCAAAACGAAGTAAATTCAAAGCTATTGCTTGTTTTCTCCTTCCTCCTCTGTCCTGGCCTTGCATCTTTTATGGCATTAAAGCGTGTACTATTTGAATAATACTTTGTATTTGTTCCATTGGAAATGACAAAAATCTGAACATACTCATACAAACCGCTTCCTGCCCAGAAAGAATCTCGTTGATAGCGCTCAATCTGATTAAATGCCTCACGGATTGCAACACCTCGGCGTTTAAGTTCAATATGTACAAGCGGCAATCCATTCACTAGAATTGTCACATCGTAACGATTGTCATGACGTGCACCTTGTTTTGTGCTAATCGTATACTGATTCATTACTTGAAGAATATTGTTATGAATGTTCTTCTTATCAATCAATGTAATATTTTTCGTCATGCCATTATCACGTGTCAAAACCTGAACATTATCCTCTTGAATTTTACGCGTCTTCTCAATAATCTTTTCATTTTTATTTGCGATGCACTCTGTAAAAAAGCGCTGCCATTCTGAATCAGAAAATGAATAATGATTCAGTTCTTCAAGCTTTCTACGGAGATTCGCAATCAAATCTTCTTCCTTATGAATCTGTAAATATTCATATCCCTGTTCCGTCAATAGGAGAATAAATTCTTTTTCAAGTTCTGCCTCGCTCTGGTAGGCATCAGCACGTCTCTTCACAGGCTCATATTTTGTTACAACTGTATTTTCTGTAGTTTCTGCTACCATATTATAAATATAAGCATTATGATCAGACATTTTGTCACTTCCTCTCTAAGTTTTATCTTTTGTCTGTTCTTGTTTTTTGAATGAGAGCAATTTATCTCTGTAGTATTCGTATTGCTTTTTGCGCATTTCTATTTCAGCAGGCAAACCAGATGCCAGATCGTTGCAAAGGATGTCGAAGCGATCAAGAATTGAGACAATATGTTTCATGCAACCAATGTTTGGCAGAGGAATCACTATTTTATTTAAATTCTCCTGATTAAGTTTAGGCTGCGCCCCACCTGAAATATATTTACTCAAATCTATTGAATTTAAATAAATCTCTACATACCGCCGTAATTCATATGTATCAAATTTTAAAACATGTGCATGATTATTAATCCAACTTTTTCCTGAAATAGAAAACGCTATCGGTGTTTTTCTTGTAATGAGATTCGCACCATCTTCAGAAACAAGAAGGTACTCTCCATCAAAAATATAGTCCGATACATAATCTACAATTCCAGATGCACCATAATATGGATATTTTCCCCCTTCTCTCCTTCTCTTCGTAACTGGTTTTCTTTTGCAATCATAATTTTCTGAAATTTTGTCCAATGTTAAATAAGCATATCCAAATACATATTGAACAAGTTTAACTGCATTCAACTCTGCTTGCTTGCTTGCTTGCTTGCTTGCTTGCTTGCTTGCTTGCTTGCTTGCTTCAAGTATGTTTCCACTTTCCGCAAATGTCAAGAGCATATCTCTATAATATTCATACTGTTTTTGACGTGCCTGGATCTCAGCTGGAAGTCCAATATTAAGGTCAGAACAGATAGCTTCAAAGTTGTCGAGAACCTTAACCATTTTCTCTTGTATTTCAATCGGAGGAACTGGTACTTTATAATCTAAGACTTTTTGAAAATCTAAAGAATCAACCGTTCCTCCTTGTTTCTTTGTTTTTAAAAGAATATCTTTGGCCTTTCCTTGAATTACATGAAACGCATAGCGTGGAATAATTTCTTTACCAACTGAAAGTATCTTTATGTCCTGATTTATAGTTGTTTGAAAAGGTACATATGCAACTGGAAACGTGTGCTTCAAAATTCCAGAACGTGTAACAATCGCCACACTATTTTTCGGATGCATTTTCATTCCTGCGTATCGTACCGCTTTTTCTGTAATATGATCTTGAGTATCTTTTAATACAGATGCTTTCATATCTTTTGACGATATCCATGGAATTGTGCCATTATGCCAATAACTATCCTCTGCCATCGATGGAGTTTTTCCACCAGACCATTCACCCAGTTCAGAAAGACGCTTCCATTCAACCTTATTTAATACCCCCCCCGTCATTGCCAAAGCTCAATAACTTGTCCGGCGTAACCTCAATAACTTTTGTTCCATGTGCTAACTTTCTTTTTTGAGTTGCAAACATTTGAGACTGAAAGTAATAAGCCAGATATTTTGCATTTTCATTATGGTGAATAATCGCCGAATGCCCACTTACTGCCACTTCAGACTCTCCCAGCCATGCCAGACACTTGCAAACGTCTTCAATATTTTCGCTTGTGACAGCCATAATAATATCATTTTTTACTGCTTTTTTCTGTTTTTTTGCGCACTCTTCACTAATAAAAGTAAAGGTTTTATCAGCAAAAAGATCATATCTTGTATAAATCTGTCCATAATGAATACAAGGGAAACCTTCTTCTTGAAAATCCTTTTTCTGAAAATTTCCACCTCTGGAAACAGTTGCTATTTCTCCCAGTGTCTTATATTCTACTCCATTTGGACAAAGCTTCTCAATTAACTCATCTAATTTGCTCATGCTTTCTCACCGCCTTTCTCACTTTCTGCATTGGAATCTCTATCCATTAATTGAGCTTCTATTTCCTCAATCGTAGGCATACTTCCCTTAAATTTTTCTGGAACCAATTTTGACAATTCATAGCTTGAGATGCCCAATGGTTGACTACTAGATTCCAAAGCATATTGCGCTTCTACCCGATCCAGATCACGACATACTAAAAGACCAATCGTTGGATTATCATATTCCGTTTTAAGCTGATGATTAACAGCAACGACATAGGTCCCAAGCTGTCCTGCATTAGCTGAATCGAAATCTCCCGTCTTTACTTCTACAACAACATAACAATGTGCTTTTGTATTATAGAAGAGTAAATCCAAAAATTTTTCTTTTTCCCCTACAACCAGACGTACTTCTCTACCCATATAGGCAAAACCTGTTCCAAGCTCAAGCAAAAAATGGGATACATCATTTAGCAAGGCATCCTTCAATTCTTTTTCATTATATGTCTCCTGCATAGTTAAAAAGTCAAAATTGTACGGATCTTTAGTAATAGCCTGCGCCAAATCACTCTGAATCGCAGGAAGGGTTTTAGCAAAATTCGTCAGCGCTTTCCCTTCTCTTTCATATAAATTTGAACTTACCTGATTCTGCATCACAGCTCTTGACCAATTATTTTCAATTGTTTTTCTTACATAAAACAGAGCTTTTTCCTGATTTTCCTTACATTTATCAAGAAGAAACATATGATGTCCCCATGGAATACGAAAAATCAATTGTAACCCAGATTCGTCAGCAAGCTGCTGACGATTTTCAGATATCTCGGATTCAGCAACTACTTGCTGACGAATCTCTGCTGTTGGATACATTTCATAAAAGTAACGCATATATTTCAAATTCGTTGGCGAAAACGATTTTATATCAGGAAAGATATCCTTTAAGTCAGTACTAATCGTATTATAAAATTGGCTTCCATACTTCGCCTCGTTACTCATTTTTACAATATCTCTTCCCATGGTCCAATAAAAACGTAACATTTCTTCATTGACCTTAACTGCTGCTTTCAGCTGACTTTTACGAAATCGCTTTGAAACATCAGAAATCCAGTCCTTATATTCTTTATCTATTTTTATCAAATTGCTCATGCATTCACCTCAATCTCCGCAATAATCTTATCAATTTCATCTCTCAGTACTTGCTCACGCGCTACAATCTCCTTAATCTCGGCATTCAGCTTCACAATATCAATTTTCTCTCTGGTATCCTCTGCCTCTACATAAGTCGATACGGAAAGATTATAATCATTTTCAGAAACTTCTTCATAGGATGCCAGATGTGAAAAATGCTTAATTTCTTCACGCTTTGCAAATACATTAACAATCTTTTCTATGTTCTCCTGTGTCAGTTTATTATTATTGGTTACCTTCACACATTCATTTGACGCATCAATAAACAGAACTTGATTATCACTTTTTCCTTTTTTGAGAACCATAATACAAGTAGCAATCGACGTTCCAAAAAACAGATTGCCTGGAAGCTGTATTACACTATCAATGAAATTATTATCAATAAGATATTTTCGGATTTTTTGCTCTGCTCCGCCTCGATACATGATACCAGGGAAACATACAATCGCTGCTGTTCCATTCGCGGCAAGCCATGACAGACTGTGCATAATAAAAGCCAAATCAGCCTTACTCTTCGGTGCCAGAACTCCTGCTGGTGCAAATCGTGGGTCATTAATCAATAATGGATTATCATCACCGACCCACTTAATTGAATACGGCGGATTAGAAACAATCAATTCAAATGGCTCATCATCCCAATGCTGCGGATTTGTCAAAGTATCTTCACATTCAATATCAAACTTATCGAATCCAATATCATGTAAAAACATATTGATACGACAAAGATTGTATGTTGTTATATTTATCTCCTGCCCATAAAATCCATTCAGAACTGCTTCTTTCCCCAGAACTTTCTCTGCTTTTAATAAAAGAGAACCAGAGCCACATGCCGGGTCATATACTTTATTAATTGTCTTTTTGCCTACTGTTCCAATACGGGTTAATAATTCTGACACATCCGCTGGAGTAAAAAACTCTCCTCCTGACTTTCCTGCGTTAGATGCGTACATTGTCATTAAATATTCATATGCATCACCAAATGCATCAATATCATGATCTTTTACACTACCCAAATTCATATTGGAAATACCAATTAACAACTTCGCCAAACGTTCATTACGTTTTGCTACAGTTGCTCCCAACTTATTACTGTTCACATCAAAATCATCAAACAAACCTGCAAAGCTATTTTCTGATTCGCTTCCTTTTGCAGATTCCTCGATATGACGAAATACTCGTTCCAATGTTTCATTCAGATTTTCATCATCTAATGCCCGTTTGCATACATTACAGAAAAGCTCACTTGGCAAAATAAAAAAGCCTTTTGAGGGTATAAGGTCTTCCCTCGCTTCCTCAGCCTCTTCATCGGACAGTTGTGCATAATCAAAACCAGTATTTCCTGCTGCAATCTCGTCACTGTTAATGTAATAAGTCAAATTTTCAGAGATATAACGATAAAACATGGTTCGTGAACTACTCGGTCATTGAATGGCCGAGCATCCAAAGTTTCCCTTGAATGCC
>CAVFYJ010000058.1:0-21004 GCA_963626545.1 Acetatifactor sp.
GAGCAGGAGATTGATCGAATCAAGGAAATGCTTCAGGTGACCAGCAAGTATTACACGTTTTCCGAAAGCGAAAAGAAGGCGGCACTGATGCTGTATCGTTGCATCAAGCCTTTGTGGTTTACAAAACTCCATAAGCTAAAAAGTCTAGCAGGCAACGTCGAGGCGATAAAAAAGCATCTTAATGAGACACAGAAAAGTCTAACAGAGGAGATTGATTTTTCTGCTTAGATGTCCTATACAGAAGACTGAAAAAAGAAAAAATAAAACAAAACACAGAGAAGTATAGGAAAAAATCAAGAAGAAAAATCGAAAAGAAATCGAGGAAAAATCAAGAAGGAATTGAGAAAGAGAGAAAGGCACTATCATGGAATTACAAAAAGGAAGACCGAAAGATACGGCAGGCAGACTGGAAAAAGAAATCCGTACCTATGATTTGCTAGATAAATTAGGCGTAGCATATGAGCGCGTTGATCATGAGGCCGCCATGACAATGGAAGTCTGCCAGGAGATCGACAAGGTCTTGCAGGCAACGATCTGCAAAAATCTTTTTTTGTGCAATCGTCAGGAAACCAAATTTTATTTATTGATGATCCCAGACACAAAGGTATTCCACACAAAAGATTTGTCCGCCCAGATTAATTCTTCGCGCTTATCCTTTGCAAAGCCCGAGTACATGGAAAAATTTCTGGATATCACACCGGGGTCCGTCAGTGTATTGGGACTGATGAACGATACCGAAAATCACGTTCAGCTCTTAATTGACGAAGATGTATTAAAGAGTGAATTTGTCGGATGCCATCCGTGTATCAACACATCCAGCATCCGTTTTCGCACATCGGATTTGATTGAAAAAGTGTTGCCAGCGGTGAATCATGAATTTATTACGGTTACGCTATAAGTATATTCACAGAAGGTAAATGTCTAAATTTGCAGTTTGTTTTTTGTGAATATTCCCAATATTAAATTCACTTGACATAATTATTAAAGCATTCTATACTTAAAATAAATTAAGAAAAGGTAACGACTCAGATTCGGACGATAGCAAGTCGCTCATATAATGAAATTGAGAATTGCTATAATTTGCATCGTTACAAATACAACTACATAATCAAATATAGAATGGAGGCGTATGTATGGCAAGGAAAGCAGTACGTCTGTCAGACATAGCAGAAAAGCTGGGTGTCAGCACGGTAACGGTTTCCAACGCGCTTGCGAATCAGCGCGGTGTCAGCGAGGAGCTTCGTGAGCGAATCAAGGCAATGGCAACAGAAATGGGATATCAGGCACCAGGCTCACAGGCAGCATCAAAGACAGCAGTAAATATTGGGGTACTCGTTCAGGAGCGGTATCTGGGAAATGGATCATCTTTTTATTGGAGACTTTATCAGGAGCTAGCGGTTGCCTGCGCGGCACACAACTGTCTTCTGGCATTCTGCGTGTTAAAACCAGACGAAGAAAAAAATATCGAGATTCCGGTTATGGTCAGCGATCATCGTGTGGATGGTCTGATTGTGATGGGTGAGATCAGCAGGGCTTATCTGCGCAAATTGGAGAGAGAAGCGGGGATGCCAATGATTTTTCTGGATTTCTATGCGGCAGAGTTTGATGTGGACTGTGTGATTTCCAATAACTTTTATGGCATGTATACGGCGACCAGACATCTGGTCAAAAAGGGTCATAAAAAAATTGCATATGTTGGAAGCGTGAAGTCGAATAGCAGCATTGCCGACCGCTATTTTGGCTATTTAAAGGCAGTGCGCCAATATGGTCTTGATGAGCGAGCAGACTGGATTGTGGAGGATCGTGTGCCGGGAACGATGGAAATCATTGAGTCGAAGTTGCCAAAGGACATGCCGACTGCGTTTGTTTGTAACTGTGATCAGACCGCCAGTATGTTAATTCACGAACTCGAGAGCAGCGGATATCGTGTGCCAGAGGATGTGTCAGTCGTAGGTTACGACAATTTCTTATTTATGCCAGTATGCGATATCGCGATCACTACATATGGTGTTGATATGCCAGAGATGGCAAAGGCTGCCGCAGAGCGCATCATCGCCAGAGTGAAGGGGCTCGATAAGGGACCAGGCCGTCTAAGCATCATCAGTGGTCATCTGATCGATGGTCAGAGTGTGCGCGCACTTTCAGCGGAATAAGATCTCAAAAATAACAGCAAATGCTGAAAAACAAAGAAGAGCAGATGTACCGATGGTGATACGTGCTGCTCTTCTTGTCGTTTTAAGAGGGCATTTATAGGAGGCATATTTCATGCAGAAATATTTCAGATTCAGATTGAAACGAAAAAAGAAGTTGAAATTGAAAATAAAAGAGAAATGGAAAAAATCAAATTATATTACTGGGGTGGTTTTGCTTCTTGCGATCGTTCAGATGGCGATGATCTTTGATGGTGTGTGGCTGCAAAAGTCGAGCGCCGAGACGCTTCAGGAAGCCTACAGCAATCAGATTACCTATCGGACACTTGCCGCTGATCTGGGAAACTATTCCGATTATCTGACAAATGAAGTGCGCAAATTTGCGGTAACGCAGGATTTGCAATATTTTGAAAATTATTGGGATGAGGCCAAGCTTCAAAAGCATCGTGAAAAAATCATTGATCAGATCGAGGCGGCAGACATTCCGGTGTCTGAGGAGCGCAGTCTGGAGCTGGCAAAATATTATTCTGATACGCTGATGCACATTGAGATTAGCTCTATGCGTCTCGTATTAGAGACAATGGATTTGGCTGGATTGGAAGGGGATAGCCAGAAAGATAGTGAACAAAACGCATTTCTAGCAGAGTGCATCCGCTATGTGAAGGAATATCCACTTGAGAGCGATTATCAGTTTGATAGTAGTGAATCTGATAGTAAATTTAATAGCGGATTAGATAGCAGACTTGATAGTGAACTTGAAGACAATGAATTGAACAAAGAAAAAGCTCATCAGGCACAGCTGATTCTTTATGGAAATGCCTATGATACCTACAAAGATCTGATTGATACGAATATTGAAAAATTTCAAAAAGCTATGAACGCACGGCTTGCGCGAGAGGTTCTTGCTGCCCGCCGAAAATCACAGCAAGCCGTATTTTTACAGATTTTCTTTGGCATTGGGGAAATTGCAGTGTTGATGTTGATTCTTGTGATTTTCCAACGATGGTACATTAAGCCTGTGATCCGCTACAAAAAGACAATCGAACATCAGCATGGCCGCCGCCAGATGTTTGTCGAGCCAGAAGGAGTCTGGGAGCTTCAGGAATTTGCGCGGGAATTTAATGCGTTATCCACTGATATGCTTTCGGAGCTAGTCAAATCAGAAAAGATTGAGCAGGAATTGATGGACGCGAAGCGTCAGGCTGAGAAGTCAAATCAAGTGAAAACACAATTTCTCACGCAGATGTCACATGAGCTTCGCACACCGCTAAGCACGATATCAGGCTATCTGTTTCTTCTTGAGGATACCAGAATGTCGGGCGAGCAGCGCCGCTACATGGAAAATATTCGTCTGGCGGCAGATATTTTGCTGGAGGAGATCAACGAAATTCTTGATTATTCTAAACTAGAATCTGGCCGAATGACTTTTGAAAATAAAAATTTCAGTTTGCGTCAGCTGACCGATACGTTAAAAGGCATCTTGGAGAATGAGGCGGAGCAGCGCAATTTAACCTTTACGGTTGATATTGATGAGACTGTGCCAGAGTATGTTCACGGCGATCCACTGAAATTAAAGCAGGTATTGACCAATTTAATTTACAACGGCTTTAAGTTTACAAAAGAGGGCGGCGTAACGCTGCGCATTAAGAGTCTTCATTTTTCGGTCAGACAATGTGTCCTTGAGTTTCGCGTTGAGGACACTGGAATCGGCGTGAAAAAAGAACAGCGTCAGCGGATTTTTGATGCGTTTGCGCAGGCAGATGCCAGCATCACCAGAAAATACGGTGGCACTGGGCTTGGCCTTCCGATCTGTCGAAAGATTGTGCAGGAGATGAGCAAGGGAAAATACACGCTTCTTCTTGAGAGTGAGGAGGGCGTAGGCAGTTGCTTCTATTTTGATATGGACTTTGAATACGGAAAGGAAGAGAAAAAGCGAAAGAAGGAAACACTGTCCGATAAGAGAAGCAAGCGCAGCTTATCTATCCTCATCGTGGATGATAACAAGGTAAATCGAATTCTTGAGGCAGAGGTGCTTCACAAGTTTGGCTACATCGCCGACACCGAGGGCGATCCGGAGGTTGTTCTTGATCGCATGCGTCAGACGGCGTATGACATTGTATTTCTTGATATCTCGATGCCAAAGATCAGCGGCTATGAGCTGAGTATGCAGATCCGAAAAGATGCAGCCTTTCAAAATACAATTCTTATTGCGCTCACGGCAAATATTGGCGAGGATGTAATAAAAAAAGTAAAGGAAGCGGGCATGAATGACTATCTTCCAAAGCCGATTCCGATGGAGCAATTAAAATCGCTTCTGGAAACCTACACGGCGCAGACCATTCACACGCTTCATGCACCGCAAATTATAGAAACAACGGCTCATACAGATGAATTGATTGCATTTAAGGGGCTGGAGGAACAGTTTTATGGGGATAAAGAGGCTGTGGCAGAGCTGCTTACCATTTTCTTGGAGGATAATGTGTCCTTCTGTGAGAATTTAAAAGCAAATATCGGGCGTGACGATTGGGAAGCGGCCGAGATGCAGGTACATCGCATCAAGGGTGTCAGTGGCAATTTAATGTGCCGTCCGCTTGAGGCTGCGGCGAAAATGTGCCTGATGGACATCAAAAAACAAAAGTGGAATGAAGCACACGGCGAACAGCTCTTTTTGGTATTTGAGCAGACAATGCAGGAGGTGAATGCTTATGTATCGCATTTTAATCGTAGAGGATGATCGAACGAACCAGAGTCTTTATCAGAAGATGAAGGTGTGGGAGGAGGAAGGTTTTGTGATTGCGGGGCAGGCTGCAAATGGAAGAGAAGCCTTGTCGCTGATGCAGACAAAGCAGTTTGATTTGTATCTTGTGGATGTGATGATGCCAATCATGAACGGACTGGAATTTTTAAAGGAGCTTAAAGAGCGTGGCATTACGGCACCGCGCATCATCGCCAGCAATTACAATGAATTCGATTATGTCAGACAGGGAATGAAGCTTGGCGCGATGGATTATCTGTTAAAGCCAGTCACCGAGGAGGAACTTCGTGAGTGTCTGCAAAATGTGCGCGAGGAGCTTGACGAGGAGAACGAGCAGAACATCACCGAGGAAATCTTTCGCATCTGTGGTGCAGACACGACGTCTGGCTTTGCCCGAAAGGTTATGGCCTATTTTTCTGAGCATGTTGATTTGAATTTAAAGGATATTTCGGATGAATTTTTACTCAGTCATGATTATTTTGGGAAGCTGTTTAAGCGTCAGATGAATGAGAATTTTAATACATTTGCGATGCGTTACAAGATGGAGTACGCGAAATATCTGCTTGCGCATACGGATGCGCGTATCTATGAAATCAGTGATCGGCTTGGCTACAAGACAACGGATTATTTCACGAAGCTTTTTAAGGAGTATACGGGAGAGACGCCTGCGCAGTACCGAAAAAGTGGGGACAACAAATGTTGACGTTCGCGGGGAAGGCTATGAAAGCGGTTCGACGATTGTTTTGTTGGCATCATGACGGAAAAATAGGGGGAAAAAGGCGGATTTGTCAGGTTGTCCATTAAAATAACATATGCTATCATAGTCGCATCAAAACAAAGCGAGAATGATAGCAAAGGGGCTGTTTTCCAGAACGGAAAATAGCCTCTTATCTTTTTAATTGATTGTCTCATTTGTTTTGAAAGGCAATTTGGAAGGTAGTTTAAACGGCAGTGAAAAAGCCGTTTTCCAGATTTTGGAAGGAGGGATTGGATGGACAATTATGTGATTACCATTGCAAGAGGCTTTGGTAGCGGCGGCAAGCAGATTGGTCTTCGACTATCGGCCAAGCTTGGCATTCCGTGTTACGAAAAGCAGATTTTGCAGATGGCATCCGATTACAGCGGAATCAGCAAATCATTATTTGTCAAGTCAGATGAAAAGCTAAATGGCAAAAAGATTGCAATGGCATTAAAGAAATTTCCAAAGATCAATCGGCTGGCGGAACCGTCGCAGAAGGATTTTGTATCGGATGTGAATTTGTTTAACATTCAGGCGAAAATCATACGCGAGCTTGCCAAGACCGAGTCCTGCATCATCATTGGAAAATGTGCCAACTACATTTTGAAGGATTATCCGAATGTGGTAAGTGTCTATGTAGAGGCTCCGAGGCGTGCATGTCGTGCAACAATCATAGAGAGGCTGGATGTTACCGCTGAGGAAGCAGATCAGATGATTTACCAGACCGACCGCTACCGCGCGAACTATTACAGCTATTATACGGGCGGCGGCTATTGGACAGATCCTGTAGCGTATGACATGACGCTAAATAGTGACCGCATCGGCTACGATGATTGTGCTGATATTATTGCACATTATAAGGATGTAAAAATGGCAAAGCTACATTCAAGTGAGGGCGCGAATGAGCAGTAAATGCCGCCAATGACAGCAGTAGGAAATTGACAGCATAGGAAGAGAGGCTAAGATTATGAAAAATGCAAGACAGATAAGAAAAGCAGCAGTGTTTACAGCATGTACGGCATTAGCGGCAGCATCACTGGCAGGATGCGGTTCAAAGAAATCATCGGAGCAGGAGACCGTAACGGTAGGACTTCTCCATTCCCTGACCGGTTCGATGGCAATCAGCGAGGGCTCTGTAAGAGATGCAGAGGTGCTTGCAATCGACGAGATCAATGCGGCGGGCGGTGTGCTCGGAAAGCAGATTAAATATATTGAAGAAGATGGCGCATCTCAGCCGTCAACCTTTGCAACAAAGGCAGAAAAGCTTCTCGGTGAGGATGAGGTAGCAACCGTATTTGGCTGTTGGACATCTTCTTCCAGAAAGGCCGTAAAGCAGATTTTTGAGGATTACAATAACCTTTTATGGTACCCGGTTCAGTACGAGGGCATGGAGTCTTCCGATAACATTGTCTACATGGGTGCCGCACCAAATCAGCAGATCGTTCCGGCAATCGAGTACTTAATTGACGAAGGTTACACAAAGTTTTTCTTACTCGGTTCCGATTACGTGTTCCCAAGAACCGCAAACATGATCATCAACGCACAGATTGATGCAGTCGATGGCGTAGAAGTAGTCGGTGAGGAATATGCTTCCATGGATCAGACCGAATTTTCTTCTATCATTTCTAAGATCGAGGATGCACAGCCGGATGTCATCATCAACACCTTAAACGGTACCGGAAATGTTTCCTTCTTCAAGCAGTTAGCCGACAAGAATATCACATCCGATGATATTATGACCATGTCCTTCTCCATCGCAGAGGAGGAAGTTCAGACAATCGGTTCTGATATTTTAAGCGGAAATCTTGTTTCCTGGAATTATTATCAGACCACCGATACCGAGAAGAACAATGAATTTGTTAAGGCATATAAGGAAAAGTATGGCGAGGATCGTGTGACCTCCGACCCAGCAGAGGCCGCTTACGATGCCGTTTATATGTGGAAGGCAGCTTGTGAGAAGGCAGGAAGCTTTGCTACCGATGATGTCAGAAAGGCACTGGATGGACTGAGCATCGACGCACCGGAAGGTACCATTACCGTGGACGGCGAGAATCAGCATCTGTACAAGACCGTTCGTATCGGAAAGGTAGCTGATGACGGATTGATCTACGAGATATCCGCAACTGACAGCCCGGTAAAGCCAGATCCGTATCTGACCACCTATGACTGGGCCGTAAAGGCGGGCGTACAGCCACTGGAGTAAACAAAAATAAGACTTCGAGAGCAGACATCTACAATGGCAATGCCGTAAAGCGAAGCGGTCAGGCTTGCCATGTAGATGGTCTGTCGAGAAGTCTATAGATTGGGCTACTGATCAAGAGAAAGGAGAAGCTTCATGAATATATTTTTTAACGGACTGAGCTTATCTTCCATCATATTGCTGGCATCACTCGGACTGGCAATCACGTTTGGACTTATGCGTGTCATCAACATGGCACACGGAGAATTTATGATGATCGGTGCATATGTGACCTACATGGTTCAGGGCTTTTTGCAGCAATATGTATCCTCTGATCTGGGCTATTTTGTTTCGATCATCGCCGCATTTCTTGTCACATTTCTACTTGGCTCATTGCTTGAAAAGCTGGTTGTCTCCCGCCTGTATGGGCGAGAGATCGACAGTTTGCTGGCAACTTGGGGTGTGAGTCTTATTTTGCAGCAGGCGGCGCGTTCCATCTTTGGAACACAGGGCGTTCTCGTAACGACACCAAAGCTTTTGTCGGGAAGCATCCGAATCGGTTCTTTTTCCTTATCGTTAACGAGACTCTTTATCATTGCACTCGTTGCGCTGTGTCTGCTTCTTGTGTGGGTGCTGATGTATCGCAGCAATTTCGGCCGTCAGATGCGCGCCGTTATGCAGAACCGCTCTATGGCACAGTGCATGGGAATCAATTCGAGAAAAATCGACAATATGACCTTCGCATTTGGATCTGGTCTTGCCGGAATTGCAGGCTGTGCCATCGCACTGCTTGGTTCGGTTGATTCCACCGTTGGACAAAATTATATCGTAAATACCTTTATGGCAGTTGTTCTTGGCGGCGTTGGAAAGCTTGCCGGAACTGTAATCGGTTCGTCCGTCATTGGATTTTCCAGCATTGGCTTTGAGACGATCACCTCGTCCTCCATCGCCAAGGCAATCGTATTGTTGATTATTATCGTATTTTTACAGAAGAAACCACAGGGCCTGTTTACCGTAAGAAGCAGAGCATTAGACGAATAGGAGGGCATGGCAATGAAACAGAGAACAAAACCAACAGAATGGGTCAGAAAAAATGGCTATCATATCTGCTTTACACTGATTGTACTTGTGCTTGCAGTCATGCCGCTTCTTTTACTGAACGGAGTCGTCAAGAGCACGACTGTTTTATTCCTTGGAAAGTGCATTTCCTTTGCCATCGTGGCAATCGGACTGGATCTGATCTGGGGCTACACTGGAATTCTTAGTCTTGGTCATGGACTTTACTTTTGTCTCGGCGCATACGGCATGGGCATGTATTTAAAGCTTGTCCAGACAAATGGACAGATTACGGATTTCATGCAGGTCGGAGGTCTCACGGAGCTTCCCCTGATCTGGAAGCCATTTCTTTCCCCGATTGGAACCTTTCTTATGATTGTGATTGTTCCGATTCTTGTCTCTGGACTGATCGGCTACTTTATCTTTAAGAACCGTGTTAAAGGCGTTTATTTTTCAATTATCTCACAGGCACTTACCTGGGCTGCTTATTCGATTTTTATCGCACTTTCCCCGTACACAAACGGAGATGTCGGCATCAACCAGATTCAGTCAGTTCTTGGAAGTTTGCGCGGCGCCGATCATCAGGGAAATCTGATTGTATTGTTTTATATTGCACTCGCAGTAATGGCGGTCATCTACATTGTTTCAGCGTTTCTGGTACACAGCAAGTTTGGAAAGCTTCTTGTTGCCATACGTGATGGAGAGAACCGTACCTACTTTTCTGGTTACCGCGTCAGCAATTATAAGAATTTTGTCTATGTGTTATCCGCAGTCTTTGCAGCCATCGCCGGTGCGCTATTTGTCAATTTCAATGGCTCCATCACCCCAACACAGATGTCCATCACCTACTCCATTACGATGGTCATCTGGGTGGCAATCGGAGGCAGAGGAACGTTAATCGGCGCGGTGATCGGTGCATTTTTGATCAATCTGTGTGAGTACAATTTAAGTTCTGGCAGCATGGCAGAAAGCTGGCAGTACATCATTGGTCTTTTATTTATCATTACCATTCTTTTCTTCAAGGGCGGAATTGTCGGAATCGTAAAGGATCAAATTCCGGCACTGTTAAATAAGAGAAAGAGAATAGGAAAGGCAAGACAGCGCCAGACACGGGCGAAAGAAGCAATGTGAGAATATAAAAAGCTAGAAAAATAGAATAGTAGAATAGATAACTGGGCAAAGCTCAAGACAAATGTGTTTTATAAAAATAGAAAGGCAGGTTGATTTCTATGGCGACAGGAGACGATACTGTTTTAAAAATAAAAAATGTTTCAGTCGTGTTTGATGGCTTTCAGGCATTAACCGATGTCAATGTAAAAGTAAAACGAAACACAATCCATTTCTTTATCGGACCAAATGGCGCAGGAAAGACGACACTTCTTGATATCATCTGTGCGAAGACAAAGCCAACACAGGGCAATGTAAACTTTTACCCGAAGGACAGAGAAAAGGTACGTCTGACCGGGATGAAGGAATACAAAATTGTCGGTGAGGGCGTAGCTAGAAAGTTTCAGGTGCCATCTGTATTTGTCAATCTGACCGTATATGAAAATATGGAATTGTCCCTTCGGGGAAACAAGGGCGTGTGGGAGAGCATTTTCCACCGCACGAGCAAGGAAGAGGATGCACTAATCAACGAGACATTAGAAAAAGTTGGCCTGCTTGAGCGAAAGGATATCCAGGCGGGAGCGCTTGCACACGGCGAAAAGCAGTGGCTTGAGATTGCGATGCAGTTTGTGCAAAAGCCAGAGATCATCATGCTTGATGAGCCAGCAGCTGGTATGGGAAAGCCAGAAACCTTCAAGACAGGAGAGCTGTTAAAGGAGATCAAAAAGGAATGTACCATCATTGTGGTGGAACATGATATGGATTTTGTTAAGCAGATCGCAGACTGTGTGACCGTACTCCATGAGGGAAAGGTTTTGATGGAGGGCGATATTCACGATGTATTAGCAGACAAGACCGTTCAGGCGGTTTACCTTGGAAGGGGCGGTGAGCGAAGTGCATAAGCAGATGAAGACAAATACGTTAGGCAAGAAAGTACGAGATGAGTTAAGAGATGAAGTAAAAAATCAATTAAAAGATGAATTAATGGAAGACGTGGTTGTGGAAGAACTCACAGACGACACAACGAAAAGAATAGAAAAGCCAAGCATCTTAAAGATCGAGCAGCTAGATGCGTATTACGGCGAGAGCTGTGTGATCAAAGGGCTTGATCTTACCGCCGCAAAGGGAGAAATCACCTGTCTGATCGGACGAAACGGTGTGGGAAAAAGCACCACTTTAAAGAGCATCATGGGTCTTGTCAAGACACCAAAGGGGGCGATTTCCCTTGATGGAACCGATATGATTCACATGAAAACCTATGACCGCGTTCGCCTTGGAATTGGTTACGTGCCGCAGGGAAGAGATATTTTCCCACAGCTGACCGTTCAGGAAAATATTGAGCTAGGCCTTCAGGCACAGGGCATCAAGGATAAAGTGCCAGATTACATCTATGATCTGTTTCCGATTTTACCGAAATTTGCAAAGAGAAAGGGCGGTGATTTGTCTGGTGGACAGCAACAGCAGCTTGCGATTGCGAGAGCGCTTGTCGCAAAGCCGAAGATTTTGATTCTCGATGAGCCGACCGAGGGCATCCAGCCATCCATCATTCAGGATATCGGTGATGCGATTCGCAGGGTCAATAAAGAACTTGATATATCGGTTTTAATCGTCGAACAGTATCTTGATTTTGTGCTTGGAATTTCGGATTTTCTCTATGTAATGGAAAAGGGAAGCATTGTTCTGAAAGGAAGAACAAGCGAAATGGATCCGAAAAAAGTTCAGAAAATGATGACGGATTAGAATTGTCGGAGGAAAAAACTATGCGTTTAACACCAAGAGAGACCGATAAGCTCATGCTTCATTTGGCAGGGCAGTTGGCCAAGGAAAGAAAACAGCGCGGATTAAAATTAAATTATCCAGAAGCGATCGCCTATATCAGTGCAGAGCTGCTTGAACTGGCAAGAGATGGTCACAGCGTAACACAGCTGATGAGTATGGGCGCGCAGATGCTCACGAGTGAGGATGTGATGGATGGCGTGCCGGAGATGATTCATGAGATTCAGTTAGAGGCAACCTTTCCGGATGGCACGAAGCTTGTCACGGTACACGATCCGATCTGTGGAAATGGCAATGTTATTCCGGGTGAGATTATCACCGAGGAGGGTGAGATTGAATTAAATGTCGGGAAGGATACGGCGCAGATTGCAGTGTCCAACACGGCAGACCGCCCGATTCAGGTCGGTTCTCATTTCCATTTCTTCGAGGTGAACAAGGCGCTTGAATTTAATCGAAATCTGGCCTATGGAATGCGTCTTGATATTCCAGCGGGAACCGCAGTTCGCTTTGAGCCTGGCGAGACAAAGCGTGTGAATCTGGTTGAGATTGGCGGAAGCCGTGAGGGTCATGGCTTAAATGGATTAGTTGAGGGAAAAATGGACGATCCGGTAATAAGAGCGCATGCCTTGCAGGCGGCAAAGGACAAAGGCTTTAAGGGGGTGACGTGCGATGAATAAGATCAGCAGAGCAAAATATGTCGATATGTATGGCGCAACGGTAGGCGACCGCATTCGTCTTGCCGATACGTCCCTTTTAATCGAAGTGGAAAAGGATTATGCCGTGTACGGCGATGAGAGCAAATTTGGCGGCGGAAAATCAATCCGCGACGGCATGGGCCAGTCGTGCGTGGTTGCAGATAAGGATTGTCCAGATACGGTCATTACAAGCGCGGTGATCGTTGATTACTGGGGCATTGTAAAGGCCGATATCGGAATCAAGAATGGAAAAATTTGTGGCATCGGAAAGGCTGGAAACCCGCAGATCATGGATGGCGTGGATGAAAATCTGATCATTGGAGCATCCACAGAAGTCATTGCGGGAGAGGGACTTATCGTGACAGCGGGTGGTCTTGATACGCACATTCACTTTATTAGTCCGACGCAGGCCAAGACGGCACTCTACAGCGGTGTCACCACGATGATCGGCGGCGGAACTGGACCGGCGGACGGCACAAACGCGACGACCTGTACACCGGGACGCTTTAATATTGAGCAGATGCTTTGTGCGGCAGAGGAGCTTCCGGTTAATCTTGGATTTTTAGGAAAAGGAAATTCGGCAAATATTGATACTGTTGCGGAGCAGATTGAGGCAGGTGCCTGCGGTATGAAGCTTCACGAGGACTGGGGTTCCACACCGGCAGCAATCGACGCATGTTTAACGATGTGTGATAAGTATGATGTGCAGGCTGCGATCCACACCGATACATTAAACGAGGCTGGTTTTGTCGAGGATACCGTAGCTGCTTTTAAGGGGCGTACAATTCACACCTATCACACTGAGGGCGCAGGCGGCGGTCATGCACCGGACATTATTCGCGCGGCAGCATTTCCGAATGTGCTTCCATCGTCCACGAATCCGACGATGCCATTTACGAAGAATACGCTTGATGAGCATCTGGATATGCTGATGGTTTGCCATCACTTAGACAAAAAGGTGCCGGAGGATATCGCATTTGCCGATTCGAGAATCCGCCCGGAGACGATTGCGGCGGAGGATGTGCTGCATGATATGGGCATCTTTTCGATGATGAGTTCCGATTCGCAGGCAATGGGACGAGTCGGAGAGGTCATTATTCGCACCTGGCAGACCGCAGATAAGATGAAAAAGCAAAGAGGACCGCTGCTGGAGGACAGTGAGCGAAACGACAATTTCCGCGTAAAGCGTTACATTGCAAAGTACACGATCAATCCGGCAATCACGCATGGCGTTTCCGATTATGTAGGTTCCGTTGAAGTTGGCAAGGTGGCAGATCTGGTGCTGTGGAATCCAGCGATGTTTGGTGTCAAGCCGGACATGATCATAAAGGGCGGATTTATCATTGCCTCAAAAATGGGCGATGCAAATGCGTCCATTCCGACACCGCAGCCAGTTGTCTATACGAAAATGTTTGGCGCGTATGGGCTTGCCAGAACAAATAGCTGCATTACATTTGTGTCAAAGGCGGCCTACGATAGTGGCATCAAGGAGAAGCTTTCGCTGCATAGGCAGGTGTTGGCCGTTCATAATTGCCGGAATATCGGAAAGAAGGACATGAAAAATAATGATGTTATTGCGGATATTCAGGTCAACCCGGAAAATTATGAGGTGCGCGTTGATGGGGAGCTGATTACGTGTGAAGCGGCAGAAAAGCTGCCAATGGCGCAGAGGTACTTCCTCTTTTAAATAGATGTGATAGGAGGCTACTATGATTATAGAAAAAATCCTTGGAAATAGAAAAACATATGCAATAGGAAATAGAAAAATCGACACCGTCGGAATCGAATGGTATGAATCCGAAAAGAAGCTGCTTCGCAAAACAATCACAGAGGGAGAGGAGATTGGAATTCGCATTTCGCCCCCAATTCAGGATGGAGATGTACTGTATGCAGATGATAGTCGTGTGATTGTGGCGGAGATTCTTCCGAGTGAGCTCACAGTTGTGCATGTGTACACCATGAGAGAAATGGGACGGCTGTGCTTTGAGTTGGGAAATCGTCATCTGTCTTTATCCATCGGTGAAAATGAAGTAAGTGTACCATATGATGAGCCAACATTTGCTTATCTTGCAAAGCTTGGATTTGCACCGGAAAAGAAGTTGGCTAAGTTTACGCATTTTACCGTATGTCATGCGCACGGACATTCACATGATCACGAAGAACATCATCATGAGGAAGCACATGAAGGGCATCATGATCATGAACATACACATCACCATGATCATGAACACACGCATGTTGACAAAGCGTCGTAAGTAAAGCAATTACGCAGGAGGATTAGGTGTATGGAAAACGGCAGCTTCCTAAAATTATTGCAGTCTGTTGATGCATTTTTTCCGATTGGAGCATTCACACTGTCGAATGGACTTGAAGATTATGTAGTTCGAGATCGCATTCGGTCAGAGAAAGAACTAAGTGCGTATCTTGAAGGTTTTTTGCAAATCTTTCCATACAATGATCTTGGCCTGTTAGCATTAGCGTATCAGCATTTTACTGACCATGAAATGATTTTATATCTGGATCAGGTTGCGGTGGCCATGAAAAGTGCAAAGGAGATTCGTCAGGGAAGCATCCGAATGTGCAGCCGTTATATTAAGGCTAGAGAAGCAATCGGAGACTGCACGCCGGAACTTTGTTGGTACAATACCATGATAAAAGAAAAGAAAGCAGTAGGCTGTCATCCGATTGCACTTGGAATTTATGCAGCAGAATTGGAATTTCCAATACAGCAGCTTCTTATTATGTATGGCTACAATGTAATTTCAGCCATTGTGAATAATGCAGTGAAGCTTGTGCCACTGAGCCAGATGGCAGGTCAGCGAATATTAAATGAATATTTTGAAAAGCTTGAAGATGCAGCACAGATAGCGCAAAGCATTACACCAGAATTGCTTGGTATTTCAGGCGGCGCATACGAGATTCATTGTATGAATCACGAATACTTATATTCAAGACAATATATGTCATAATATATGAAAAGCAAAAGCTGTTTTGAGTCAAATTTTATTATATGAGGAGGAACGCGCATATGTCCTATGTAAAAATTGGTGTCGGAGGTCCGGTTGGTTCCGGAAAGACAGCGTTAATTGAGCGACTGACCCGAAAAATGTCAAAGGAATACTCAATCTGTGTCATCACAAACGATATTTATACAAAAGAAGATGCAGAATTTTTAATTAAAAACTCGGCGCTTCCTCCTGAGCGTATTATGGGTGTGGAGACAGGTGGCTGCCCTCATACTGCAATTCGTGAAGATTGCAGCATGAATCTGGAGGCGGTCGATGAAATGGCAGAGCGTTTTCCAGATGTCCAGATTATTTTCATTGAGAGCGGCGGAGATAATTTGTCAGCAACCTTCAGCCCGGATTTGGCAGATTCCACGATTTATGTAATTGATGTAGCGCAGGGAGAAAAAATTCCGAGAAAGGGTGGCCCAGGTGTCACAAGATCTGATCTTCTTGTCATCAACAAAACAGATTTAGCACCGCTGGTAGGTGCCAGTTTGGAAGTAATGAAGCGTGATTCAGAGCGTATGAGAAATGGATGTGATTTTCTATTCACGAATCTGATGGAAGGTAACAGCATTGATGCCGTCATTTCATGGATTAAGAAAAATGTATTGATGGAAGATCTATAAAATGAAGTCTCCATGCCAATGCGCTATGGAGATGGTATTCTATTTGATAGATGATTTTATTGGAGAGAATGAGCTGAAATAAGAACAACGAATACTAGGAGTGTGATGGTATGGGAGTAGTAGGAAAAACAGAGACAGAGCTACGATTGAGAGTTGGAATGCAAAATAAGAAAAGCACAATCACAGAACGCTACTTTACCAGTCCACTGAAACTTGGAACGCCGCACACTACGGCAGATCGTCTCCACATTGTTCTTATGATGGCATCGGCAGGCGTGCTAAAAGGTGATCGTTTCTCTTATGATATTAAATGTGATGCGGGTACAAAGAGTAAGCTGACGGAGCAATCCTACACGAAAATCTTTGACACAGGAACTGAAGGGGCAGCTCGAAAGCAACACATAGCCTTGAATGGAAGTGCCTCTCTTTATTATCGCCCCAGCGCGGTTATTCCATTTCAGAACAGTACATTTGATGGAGAAACAGATGTATATCTGGATGAAACAAGTGAATTTGCCTGGGCAGATATTATGACGGTCGGACGAGTTGCAATGAACGAGCGCTTCAAGTTTTTGCATTATCGAAATCGCATCCGTGTTTTTGTAAATAATCGGCTTGTTTGGATGGATCATTGTCTACTAGAACCAAACTACATGGATACAAACGGAATGCTCTTTTTTGATCGCTATACACATCAGGGAACCTTCTATTATTATGGATCAAATGATAAGCAGCGCCTGATTCTTGAATGGTATAAAACGCATATGGATATGCAAAATAAAGCAGGACATCATCATATAGAAAGTCCTTGTGAAAATAAGCCTATTCGTATTGGCGTATCGGAAGCCTGCAAGGGAATTTGCGTCCGTGTCCTTGCAAATACTGCTCAGGATATCGAGGAGCTTTTTGATGAGTTAGCGGCGCAGCTGGGAATGAATGAGTAGTATTTTGAAAATTGAAAAAATAGATTATGGTTGAAGCACTCAAGATTTTATCGAGAGTGCTTTTTGTGCCTAATTGAAAATTCTATGCTATTTTTTTTGAGAAAATTCATTAAAAACTGTTTTACTGAAATTTCTTGAACAAAGAAAACTCAGTAAAACTTGATTTCATGAAAATTCTATGCTAAAATTCTATTAGAAATTTCATTTTCAGCATTAAAAAAAGAAAGGACACAAAAATTATGAACGATAGAGCGGGGATTTTTGTAAACAATCTTTCAGGAGATATGGCATATCAATCATTTCGCCCAGCACCGTTGCCACCAAATCCGCCTGTGGAGCTTACGAATGATCTTATTGCATCTGTAATAGAAGCAAATAAAAGATTAGCGGTACTAGAAGGCCTTTCTGTCCGAATTCCTAATTTGGATTTGTTTGTGTCAATGTATGTTCGGAAAGAGGCACTATTATCTTCTCAGATTGAGGGAACACAATGCACATTGGATGATATTTTAAATCCATTGATTGAGGAAAATACGAATCTTAATGTCGCAGACGTTGTTAATTATATTAAGGCTACAGAGTTTGCGCTTGACAGGTTAAAAACATTACCTTTATGTAACCGCCTTATAAAAGAGACGCATGCTGTTTTGATGGAAGGTGTTCGAGGACAGGAAAAAAATCCCGGAGAATTTCGATATTCTCAGAATTGGATTGGAGGACAGGGCAGTACAATAAAAAATGCTCGCTATATTCCACCAAATCCGGAAGATATGCAGGTAGCAATGTCTGATTTAGAAAAATATATGAATGGTAATGATACACTGGATCCGTTAATTCAGGCTGCGTTAATTCATTATCAGTTTGAAACAACACATCCATTCCTTGACGGCAATGGACGTGTTGGACGCCTTTTAATTACATTATTTTTAATGCAGAAAGGTATTTTATCAACCCCAGTTCTTTATATTTCGTATTTCTTGAAAATGAATCGTATTGAGTATTATGATCGAATGACGCAAGTGCGTAAAAATGGAGACTATGAGCAATGGATTTCATTCTTTTTGCAGGCGCTTTCTGATTCAGCCGAAGATGCGATTCAGACAATTGATAAGTTAACAAAACTTCATGATAAAAATATTGCATTGTTTGAAGGAATTTCGAAACGGCAATTATCGAATGTTCTAAAAGCATTTAATTATATTGAAAAAAATCCGATTATTGAAATTCAGAAAACAGCAAAAGCACTTGAATTGTCCTATAATACTGTTTCTAAGATCATAACGCTAATGGTAGAAAAGCAAATTCTACAACAGACTGATAAATCAGGTAAAGCAAAAATTTATTCATATACGGAATATCTTGATATTCTTAGAAAAGATACTTAATCGATAGGAACTATTGGTGACTTTCGCAGAAAGATGGGATATAAGGATGAATGCAGAGAGAATAAATATGAATTTGAATGATCTTTTAAGAAAAGAACGAAAAAGACAGGGCTTTTCAGTAAAAGATCTTTCACGCGGAGTTATGTCGGAAAAGATTCTTGAAAGAATGGAATCAGGGATGTGCAGTTGGAAAAATATAGAGGGCGATTTCCTTTTACAGCGTTTGGGCATTCCGGGAGAATATTATGAATGCATTGCAGCCGATGAGAAAATGACTCAATGGATAAAACAGGAAGAAATTACGAGACTGCTTTTATTAGAGACTGCGGAGGCAAAGCGCCATTTAATCGAATACAGTGAGAAATATCATGAGAAAAATACGATTACGCAATTATTTATAAAAAAAGCAGAATGTATAATTTCGCTCATAAAATGGATGGAAAGTCCAACACAACAGTTAGCAGAAAGAATTTTAGAAAAGGCAGAGGAGTCCATAAAAGTAACAATTCCATATGAATGGAATTGCAATGAGGTAAATTTGCCACTGGCACCGGATGAACTGGAAGCAATACTTTTATTAAGCATTGCAAAGCGAATCAATGGGAAAAGAGAAGAAGCGTGGAAGTTGATATGCTATGTTTGGAGTTATCCGGGAATCCATAACTGGGATGAGTCTATGCTGGAATTGATACATCCGGCTGCGGCGATTGCCGCATTATGGAATAGTTCTTTGTGGGAAAAGCAAAATGAAATCGAAATTTGGCAAATGAGTCAAACAGCGTTGGAATGTTTACGACAGAATGGTTCAACTCGGTATGGACTTTTTTTGCTGCGGATGATGTATAATTATCCGAAAACGCATGCGTCAAATCAAGAAAAAGAGGAAATAATTGAATTTCTAGATTTTTTTGAACAGTTAAATAACAAATATGATCAAAGTCAATATCGTCTATGGCAGAATATTGATATGACAAATGCGTACCCAATGTCTTTGTTTCTAAAGAGAATCCGAATGGCAAATGGAAAAAATATAAGGCAGGCCGCAGAACATAATTTGGATTTTATCAATAAAACACATTTGGGTAGAATTGAGAATGGAAAGTATATTCCGACATCTGCGGTTATAAAAAATTTGCTGAATGGATATGGAAAAAGTGCGGAAACAATCATGCCGCTTGTGGAGACCAATCAGAAAAGAGGATTGTATCTGCGCCGTAAGATTGTGTTGTTACATAAAAATTTTAAATATGAAGAGAGCCGCTCATTGATTGCAGAATTTTGTGCGATTGCAGACACTAAGATGCCGAGGACAAAGCAGCAGATATTATTCTGGAAAGCAAATATGATGAAATACGAAAAGGAAACAATTTCAAAAGTCTTTCAAACATATTCAGATGCGTTTTATTGTACTGTACCAAGAGATATTGATTTGAAAGAATGGATTTTCCAGAGAGAAGAAGGGATGATTGCGAAAAATATAGGAACGTCCCTTTATGAGATGGGAGAAGTTGACAAAGCCGTTCAGTGGTATGAATCATTATACACATCAATGCAGAAGAATCGAAAGCAGAATATATTGATGCATAAATGTGAGCATATTATGCAGGGCGGGTATGCGGAGCTATTGGGATATTTAAAATTGCACTGGAAGGCAATTGAAATAGATGAAGAACTGATAAGAGAAATGAGTAAGGCAACGAATATAGACGTGATGCAATATAGTCTGTACGATCGGGTATGGAATATCAAGATTCTGGCATTATCGGGAGATAAAAAAGCAGAGAATATGGAACAAGAAGGAAAAGAATATTTCCAAATGGCATATTCTCTGGCAAAATTTAATTATGATGAACTTGCTTTCAAATGGTTGGAAGGGAAAAAAGCAGAATATTTAGTGACCAGTTGGATTAGGAAGATCAGATAAAGGAGCGACAGGTTCTTCAGTTGTTGATTCTTCAATTGTTTCTTTCCGGGAAGAAGCTTGTGATTGAGAAGAAGTACTGAAAACGGCGTAAAGTAGAAAAACACTTAAACAAATAATAAAACACATTTTTCTCATAAATAATAAAACCTCCTGAAAGTATACGGTTATTGTATCATAAATGTATTCAGTAGTAAAAGCGACAAATCATGTCGGAAAAAGGTATGAAGTTGTCGCTTTACAGATTTAATTAAATTGGTATAATTAGCGTTAGAGATGATAAAAAATAAATTATTATCTCAAGTGTTAATCAGAGTAGTGTCAAATACTCGGGAATATGGCAAAATGAATGATTAACAAAAAATATAAAGGAAGTTACGATAGTGGATGGGTCTATGGTTGGAAAGGTACGCATGCAAGAGCAGAGAAATGGAATAATCCGTTTGAAACGTGCCAGAAATATTATAGATATATCAATAGAGATTAATTGCATATTAGATTAAGGTTAATGCATATCTGGTGAAACAGATATGCATTGATAAAAATATGGTAATTATTCAGAATCATGCAACAAATGAGATTATCAAAGAGTGAGAAATTATGAAGGTGAACTACTCGGTCATAGAATGGCCGAGCATCCAAAGTTTCCCTTGAATGCCG